>JAJYSM010000033.1 GCA_021793575.1 Pseudomonadota bacterium | reverse complement strand
AAATACATCTTTCCGAACTCGATGATCCCCGCCGCCAGCCAGGTCACCGTGGCGCTGGAGAACCTGTTCGTGATCGAGGACTGGCACAACTTCGGCGCCGACTACGACCGCACCCTGATGGCCTGGCGCGACAACGTGGAGGCGGCGTGGCCCGGCCTCGCGGCGAACTACGGCGAGCGCTTCCGGCGCATGTGGCGGTATTACCTGGCCATCTCCGCCGCCGTGTTCCGCAGTCGCCGCGACCAGTTGTGGCAGCTCACGCTGAGCCCGCACGGCGTCGCCGGCGGTTATCGCGTGCCGCGCTGAGCGGCCGGCGCGGCGCTGAACACGTCCATGCCGAACGTGCGCAGACCCGGCGCACCGGCGTAACCCAGGTGGCCCACGCCGAAGAAATCCTCGATCGTGCGCAGCAGGCTGTAGTGGTTGTACAGCTTGCCCGAGCGCGTGCCCGGCGCGATGAACGGCGACAGCAGCACCGCGCCGGTGCGGCCGCCGCCGGGGCCGAACTGGCCCGGCCGCGGGCCGCCCGCCAGGCCGCGTTCGCCGCAGCAGGCGCTGGCATCGGTGCCCTCGTCGAAGGTGATCACCAGCAGGCCGTCCTGGCGAAACGCCGGCGCGGCGAGAATGCGCGGCACCCACTCACGCAGGAACGCATCGGCGGACGGCAGCCCGCCGCGCTCGCCATCCGCGCACGGCGCATCGTGGCCGTCGTGGCAGAGATCGGGCGTGATGAAGGCGAAGTTCGGCGTGCTGTCGACGCGCTGCAGGTCGTGCGCCAGTTGATCCAGATTGACCACGTGCTGCGCGCAACGGGCCGGGTCGTCGATGATCGAATGGAAGTACACGAACGGATCGTGCTTGGCGGCGTACTGATCCTTCGCGCTGGCATGCCGGGTGTAGTCCTCGGCACCGATCGCCACGTGGCCGCAGGTGCCGGCCTCGCGAGCGGGGGCGGCGCCCATGTCCTCCATGTAGCCCTTCCAGCTGAAGCCCGCGGCATCGAGCTGGTCGGCCAGCGTCTTGACGTCGGCCGGATAGATGCAGCCCGCGCCCAGCGCCTGGCCGTGCGCGTCCAGCCCGGGCATGCTGCGCTTGAACTCGCTGTAGAAAGCGCAATCCATCTGGGTCGCCGGATTCGGCGCCTGCCCGCTGATCATCGCGATGTAGTTGTCGAGGCTGTAGTGGCCGATACCGTAGTAGTGCGGCAGCAGCGCGCCCTGCTGCGGCAGCTCGTGCGCCAGGTACGGCGCCAGCGAATGCTGACCGAACGTGACCGGGTAGGGCTCGTTCTCCAGCACGATCACGAACACGTGACGCACCGGCGCGGCCACCACCGGGGCGGCCGCGGGCGTTGGCTTGAGAGGGCTGGCGACGCAGCCGCCCAGCCACAGCAGCGCCAGCAGCGCGGCGATGAGGCGGCTGACGCGGGATGCGCCGGCAGTGGTGCGGGGGAATGCACGCATGGATCTACTTCCTGCTGGGCCAACCGGCCGGCACGGCGTGCCGAGGCAAGCGGCGATTGAAGCAACCGCACATGACAGCGTCAAGGCTGCGCAGCGCGACGGCCACTGAGGCATCATCGACGCTGCTCATCCGTGCCTGGTTCATCACCGTGAAAATCCGCTACCGACTGATCGCCGTGCTGGCGCTGGGCCTGCTGCTGACCGCGCCGGTGACGGCCGCGCCGGCGCTGTGGATGATCAAGCGCGCCCACACCACCCTCTACCTGTTCGGCACCGTGCACCTGCTGCCGCACGACACCGCCTGGCGCTCTCCGGCACTGGACCAGGCGCTGGCCGCCAGCGGCTCGCTGACGATCGAGCTGACCGACGACGACAGCGCGCACATGCAGGCGCTGGTGCTGCAGTACGGGCTGGATCCTGGCCATCCGCTGGCGGACAAGCTCACCGCGACCGAGAACGCCACGCTGGCGCAGGCCGCGCAGACCGCCGGTGTGCCCGGCGGCGCCGCCACCCTGCAACTGATGCGGCCATGGCTGGCAGCGCTGACGCTGGCGGTGGCGCCGCTGCTGAAGGCCGGGCTGGATCCTGCCCACGGCGTCGACAAGCAGCTGCAGGCGCAGATGCTGCAGGCGGGCAAGCCGGTGCACGGGCTGGAGACGGCCGCGCAGCAGATCCGCTTTTTCGCGGACCTGCCGCCGGCGATCGAGCTGGCGTTTCTGCGTTCCACCCTGCGCGATGCCGACCAGGCCAGCGCCGAGCTAACCACCCTGATCGACGCCTGGAAAGCCGGCGATACCGCCACCATCGCCCGACTCGAGGACGAGCAGCTGCGCCAGCGCGAGCCGCGGCTGTATCAGCGCCTGCTGGTCCAGCGCAACAAGGCGTGGGCGAAGAAGATTGCCGCCATGCTGCAACAGCCCGGCACCGTCTTCGTCGCCGTCGGCGCCGCTCATCTGGCCGGGCCGGACAGCGTGCAGGCGCAGCTGCGCAAGCTGGGCATCGAGGCGATACGCCAGTAACGCGCAGCCTGACATCGGCTTGGGCTTGGGCTTGGGCTTGGGCTTGGGCTTGGGCTTGGGCTTGGGCTTGGGCTTGGGCTTGGGCTTGGGCTTGGGCTTGGGCTTGGGCTTGGGCTTGGGCTTGGGCTTGGGCTTTTTGTGGGAGCGACTTCAGTCGCGATGCTGTTGCACTCAGGCTGCATCAAAGCAAGGGCATCGCGACTGAAGTCGCTCCCACCACTGAAGTGGCTCCCACCGCTGAAGTCGCTCCCACCGGAGCGCGCTGCTTTCTGGCACCATCGACCGGCTATCCGCGCCCCGCGCGCCACTCATCCGACACCTACGCATGAACCTGCAAGCCAATTACGAACAGATCCCGCTGAAGGAATACGCCGAGCGGGCCTACCTCGACTACTCGATGTACGTGGTGCTGGACCGCGCGCTGCCGTTCGTCGGCGACGGCCTCAAGCCGGTGCAGCGGCGCATCATCTACGCGATGAGCGAGCTGGGCCTGGCCGCCAGCGCCAAGCCGAAGAAGTCCGCGCGCACCATCGGCGACGTGATCGGCAAGTTCCATCCGCACGGCGACTCCTCTTGCTACGAGGCGATGGTGCTGATGGCGCAGCCGTTCTCGTACCGCTATCCGCTGGTCGACGGCCAGGGCAACTTCGGCTCGCCGGACGATCCGAAGAGCTTCGCCGCGATGCGCTACACCGAGTCGAAGCTGAGCCCGATCGCCGAGGCGCTGCTGGGCGAACTCGGCCAGGGCACGGTCGACTGGGTACCAAACTTCGACGGCACCATGGACGAGCCTAGCTGGCTGCCCGCGCGCGTGCCGCACGTGCTGCTGAACGGCTCGATGGGCATCGCGGTGGGTATGGCCACCGACATTCCCCCGCACAACCTGCGCGAGCTGGCCAGCGCCTGCATTCGCCTGCTGGACGACCCGGACGCCAGCGTCGCCGACCTGTGCGAGCACGTGCGCGGCCCCGACTACCCGACCGCGGCAGAGATCATCACCCCGCGCGCCGACTTGCTGGCGATGTACCAGAGCGGCGGCGGTTCCGTACGCGCCCGCGCCGTGTACCAGCGCGAGGACGGCAATATCGTGATCACCGCGTTGCCGCACCAGGTCAGCCCGTCGAAGATCCTCGAACAGATCGCCGCGCAGATGCGCGCCAAGAAGCTGCCGATGATCGAGGACCTGCGCGACGAGTCCGATCACGAAAACCCGACCCGCCTGGTGATCGTGCCGCGCTCGAACCGCGTCGACGCCGACGAGACGATGCAGCACCTGTTCGCCACCACCGATCTTGAGAAAAGTTTCCGCGTCAATCTCAACATGATCGGTCTGGACGGCCGGCCACAAGTGAAGGACCTCAAGCGCATCCTCACCGAATGGCTGGCGTTCCGCACCAGCACTGTCACCCACCGGCTCAATCATCGACTGGCCAAGGTGGAACGACGTCTGCACCTGCTCGAAGGCCTGCGCATCGCGTACCTGAACCTCGACGAGGTGATCCGCATCGTGCGCACCGAGGACGAGCCGAAGGACGTGCTGATGGCGCGCTTCCGGCTCAGCGAGGAGCAGACCGACTACATCCTGGAAACCCGCCTGCGCCAGCTGGCGCGGCTGGAGGAGATGAAGATCACCGCCGAGGCCGACCAGCTGGAGGAGGAGCGAGCACGCATCAACGTGCTGCTGAAATCGCCGGCCAAGCTGAAGGGCCTGATCAAGGACGAGCTGCGCGCCGACGCGGCGAAGTTCGGCGACGAGCGCCGCTCGCCGCTGGTGCAGCGCGACGCCGCGCAGGCGCTGGACGAGAGCGCGCTGGTGGTGAGCGAACCGGTCACCGTGGTACTCAGTCAGAAGGGCTGGGCGCGCGCCGCGAAGGGGCATGACATCGACGCCGAGGGCCTGAACTACCGCGACGGCGACGGCCTGCTCGCCGCGGTGAACGCGCGCAGTACGCAGCAGGTGGCGTTCATCGACTCCAGCGGACGCAGCTATTCCACCCCGGCGCACACGCTGCCGTCGGCGCGCGGCAACGGCGAACCGCTGACCGGCCGCTTCAGCCCCGCCGCCGGCGCCAGCTTCGATGCGCTGGTCGCCGGCGACAACGACACGCGGCTGATCCTCGCCAGCGATTTCGGCTACGGTTTCGTCACCCGCTTCGAGGCGCTGACCGGCCGCAACAAGGCCGGCAAGCAGATCCTCAGCCTCGGCGACGGCGCCAGGGTGCTGCCGCCGCAGATCAGCGCCGACCCCGCGCGCGACCGCATCGTGGTGGTCACCACCGAAGGCCATCTGCTGATGTTCTCGGTGGCCGAGCTGCCGGAGCTGGACAAGGGCAAGGGCAACAAGCTGATCGAGATTCCCCGGGCCAGGCTGGCCAGCGGCGAGGAGCGCGTGGTGGGCGTCGCCGTGGTCGCCGAAGGCCGTGGCGAGGTCACCCTCTACGCCGGCCAGCGCAAGCTCACCCTGCGCTGGGCCGATCTGGTCGAATACGGCGGCAACCGCGCCACCCGCGGCGGCGTGCTGCCGCGCGGCCTGCGTCGGGTCGAGCGGATCGAGACCAGCGCCTGACCGGGGCAGCCGGAGCCTCCTGATCCATGCCTGATGAGGATGGCAGGAACGTTCCTGATGCGTGCTTGATGAAGGCAGCAGGAACTTCCTGCCGCCGCATGTTTCAAACCTGCAGGTACACCCCAGCGCTGCCTCGCGCGTTGAGCACATCATGGCCACCGGAGCGCACATGAACATGACACGGTTGATCGCTGTCCTTGCAGGCAGCCTGCTGGCCGCTGCGGCCTGGGCCCAGGCGCCGGGAAAGCCGCTGAACCTCAAGCTGCCGCCCAGCGACGTGCCGGTGTCCAGCGCCACCACCGCCAAGCCCGCCAGCAGCGCGCCGGGCGTGTACTACGGCGACACCAGCGGCCGCATGGGCCATCGCACCGCGGACGCGGCGCCCGCCTGCGATGACTCCAGGTTCAACCAGACCCAGGTGCACGGCAGCGTCAGCACCGGCGTGGTCAGTGGCAGTCACATCGGTACCGGCATGTGGAATGCCGGCACCGTCAACCTGAGCAAGAATTTCGGCAGCTGCGACGATCCGTCCGGCAGCGTCGACGTGTCAATCAGCGTCAGCAAGGGCCAGTTCAACGGCCATCGCCGCGGTTACTGATCGCAGGCCCGCCCGCATCGTCCCGCCACCGGGCGCTCAGCGCAGGCTGGAGCGGCGCACCACCAGCGTGGCCGGCAGGGTCACGCTTGCCACCGACTCGTCGCGGATCAGCCGCAGCAGGCTGTCGACCAGCACTTCGCCGGCCCGACGGGTGTCCTGCAGCACGGTGGTCAGCGGCGGGTTGACGAAGCTGGCGGTGGCGATGTCGTCGAAGCCGGCCAGCGCCACGTCCTGCGGCACGCGCAGGCCGTGCTCGCCGAGCGCGCGCATGGCGCCGATCGCAATCAGGTCGCTGGCGGCGAACACTGCGTCGAAGCCAGCCTGCTGCGTGATCAGCGCCTGCATCGCCTCGTAGCCGGAGCGCTCGGTGCTCTCGGCGTTCTGCTGCAGGGCCGGATCGAGCGCCACGCCGGTCTCGCCCAGCGCGTCGGCATAGCCGCGATAGCGCTCGAAAAATTCCGGATAGTGGCTGGAGGCGTCGCCGAGAAAGGCGATGCGGCGACAGCCGCGTTCCAGCAGATGGGCTGCCACGGCGTGCCCACCGCTGAAGTTGTCGCAGCCGATGGAAACCCCGGGCTGGTCCGGCAACACCGCGCCCCAGCGCACGAAGCGCGTACCCTGGGCCACCAGCTTTTCCAGCTTGTCGCGATAGGCCAGGTAGTCGCCGTAGCCGAGCAGGATGATGCCGTCAGCCTTCTTGCTGTCGGCGAAATCGGCGTGCCAGTCGCGCGAAAACTGCTGGAACGAGATCAGCAGGTCGTAGCCCTGCTGGGCGCAGGCGCGGGTGATCGAGCCGAGCATCGACAGAAAAAACGGGTTGATGTGCGACTCGTCGGCGGTGGGGTCCTCGAACAGCAGCAGCGCCAGCGTGCCGGAGTACATGCGACGCAGGCTGGAGGCGTTCTTGTCGACCTTGTAGTTGAGCTGCTCGACCGCCGCCTGGACGCGGCGGCGGGTTTCCTCATTGACCAGCGGGCTGCCACGCAGCGCACGCGATACGGTGGCCTGGGACACCCCGGCCAGGTGGGCGATATCGATGGATGTCGCTTTTCCCTTGCTACGCACGGTGATCCGCAACCCCTTGGCAACACAGCACCACGTCGGCCATGGCGGCCTGATCGCTGCCAGCTGCTGCGAATCCTAGCTGCTTTGCCGCGCGCCCGCCGGATCACGCGCCGCGATGCAGTCCGGGCGGGGCTCAGCCGCCCGGACAGCTGCGCTCAGGCGTGCATGTCCTCCAGCTCGATGCCCTTGGTCTCGCGCACCGCGTACAGCACGAACAGCAGCGACAGCAGCGCAAAGCCCGCGTACAGCCCGTAGGCGAAGGTGAGGCCGATCTGCGCCAGCGGCGGGAAGCTGTAGCTGATCGCGAAGTTGGCCAGCCACTGCGCCGCGGCCGCCACCGCCAGCGCGGTGGCGCGGATGCGGTTGGGGAACATTTCACCCAGCAGCACCCACACCACCGGCCCCCAGCTCACCCCGAAAAACACCACGTAGGCATTCGCCGCCACCAGCGCCACCATGCCCAGCGAGCCCGGCAGGCTCAGCGCGGCACCGCTGCCGGTGGCCTGCGAAAAGCACCACGCCATCATGCCCAGCGTGATTGCCATGCCGGCCGAACCGATCACCAGCAGCGGCTTGCGGCCGATCTTGTCGACCAGCGAGATCGCCACCAGCGTCACCAGCACGTTGACGATCGAGGTGCCCACGGTGATCTTGAACGCATCGGCCTCGCTGAAACCGACCGAGTGCCACAACGTGGACGAGTAGTAGAAGATCACGTTGATGCCCACGAACTGCTGGAACACCGACAGCAGGATGCCGATCCACACCACCGGCAGCAGGCCGGCCGCACTGCCGCGCAGGTCGCGCAGGCGCGGGCGATGCTCCGAGCGCAGGCTGTCCTCGATATCGTGCAGCTTCTTGTCCAGCGCGCTGTCGTTGTGCATGTCCAGCACCTGGCGCAGCACCAGCCTGGCCTCGGCCAGCCGGCCCTTGGCCACCAGATAGCGCGGCGACTCCGGCACGCCCAGCACCAGCAGGCCGTAGATCAGCGCCGGAACCGACGCCACCAGGAACATCCAGCGCCACGCCGCCAGCCCCAGCCACAGCGGGTCGGAGGCGGCCCCGGCCATGCCAGCCAGCCAGTAATCGCTCGACAGCGCCGCAAAGATGCCCAGCACGATCGCCAGCTGCTGCATCGAGCCGAGCCGGCCGCGGATGCGCGCCGGGGCCACTTCGGCGATATAGGTGGGCGCGATCACCGACGCCACGCCCACGCCGATGCCACCGACCAGCCGCCACAGGATCAGGTCCCACGGGGCCATCGCCAGTCCGGAGCCCAGCGCGCTGGCCACCAGCAGCACGGCCGCCACCTGCATGGTGCGGACGCGGCCGAAGCGGTTGGCCAGCATGCCGGCATACCATGCGCCCAGCGCCGAACCGAGCAGCGCGCAGGACACGGTGAAGCCGATTTGCGCGGCATCCAGCGTGAAGGCGCCGCGGATCGCGTCGACGGCGCCGTTGATCACCGCCGTGTCGAATCCGAACAGGAAGCCACCCAGCGCCGCCGCCGCCGAAATCAGCACCACCCGCATCGTGGCGTGCTGCCCCAAACCGTCTGTCGCGCCCGCTGTGCTCATGCCGTCTCCCCCGTGATGATCATCAAAGTCCGCCCGATTCTGTGCCGCACCCGCAGACGTGTCCGGCTGAATACGTATGCAGCGCTGCGAAGCATGCCATGCAAAGCCACTTTTCACTCGCGCGCCCACCCGATCAGGTGGGCGTCTGCAATAGTGGGAGCGACTTCAGTCGCGATGCTCTTGCTTTGATGCAGCCTGAGTGCAAGAGCATCGCGACTGAAGTCGCTCCTACCTGGTCAACCGCTGCCGGCAGGCATGACGCTGCGGCAGAGCCTACCCCGGCGCGTTGATCACCGCCAGAAAGTCGCGGCCGTAGCGCTTGAGCTTGGCTTCGCCGACGCCGCTGATGGTGGCCAGTTCGTCCTCGTTGGCGGGCAGCGCGCGCAGCATCGCCAGCAGGGTGGCGTCGTGGAACACCACGTAGGGCGGCACGCCGAGCTGTTTGGCCAGCTGCGTGCGCAGCGCGCGCAGCGCGTCCCACATCGACTGCTCGTAGGCCTCGATGCCGAGGCTGCCGCCACCCACCACCAGTTGACTGTCGCGCCGGCGCCGCGCGCCGCGCTCGGGGCGCGCGTCCTCGCGCAGTTTCACCGGCGTGCCGCCGCTGAGCACCGCGCGGCTGGCCGCGGTGAGCCGCAGCGTGCCGTAGCCCTCGGCGTCCGCTTCCAGCAGGCCGGCGGCGAGCAGCTGGCGGAACACCGAGCGCCACTGCTTCTCGTCGAGGTCGGCGCCGATGCCGAAGGTGCTCAGACGGTGATGATCCAGGCTCAGCACGCGCTCGGTTTCCTCCCCGCGCAGCACATCGATCACCTGGCCCGAACCGTAGCGCTGGCCGGTGCGGTAGACCGCCGACAGCGCCTTCTGCGCCGGCACCGTGGCGTCCCAGGTCTTCGGCGGTGCGAGACAGTTGTCGCAGTGACCGCACGGCTCGGGGTAGGTTTCGCCGAACGCGCCCAGCAGCCGCTGGCGACGGCAGCCGGTGGCCTCGGCGTAGGCCAGCAGCGCCTCCAGCTTCTGCCGCTCGACGCGCTTGCGCTCGTCGGCCGATTCGGACTGCGCGATCATCTGGCTCATCGTCACCACGTCGGCCAAGCCATAGATCATCCACGCCTCGGCCGGCAGTCCGTCGCGGCCGGCGCGGCCGGTCTCCTGGTAATAGCCCTCGATGCTGCGCGGCAGGTCCAGATGCGCCACGAAACGCACGTCGGGCTTGTCGATGCCCATGCCGAACGCGACGGTGGCCACCATCACCACGCCGTCCTCGCGCAGGAAGCGCTTCTGGTTTTTTGCGCGGGTGGCTGCATCCAGACCGGCGTGATACGGCAGCGCCTCGATGCCCGCCGCGGCCAACCACTCGGCGGTGTCGTCCACCTTGCGCCGGCTGAGGCAGTAGACGATGCCGGACTCGCCGCGATGGCCTTCGAGAAACTCGCCCAGCTGCCGCTTCGCGTTGTGGCGCAGGCCGACCCGATAGCCGATGTTCGGCCGGTCGAAGCTGGCCACGAACTGGCGCGCCTGCTGCAGCGAAAGCCGCTCGACGATCTCCTCGCGCGTGCGCGGATCGGCGGTGGCGGTGAGCGCGATGCGCGGCACCGCCGGAAAGCGCTGGTGCAGGATCGCCAGCTCGCGGTATTCCGGGCGAAAGTCGTGCCCCCACTGCGACACGCAGTGCGCCTCGTCGATCGCGAACAGCGCCACCTCGGTGCGCTCCAGCAGGCTCAGAAAGCGCCCGGTCAGCAGCCGCTCCGGCGCCACGTAGAGCAGGTTCAACTCGCCCGCCAGCAGCTGCCGCTCCACCTCGCGCTGCGCCTCCGCGCCGAGGCTGGAGTTGAGAAACGCCGCCGCCACGCCGGCCTCGCGCAGCGCGTCGACCTGGTCCTGCATCAGCGCGATCAGCGGCGACACCACGATGCCGGTGCCCTGCCGCAGCAGCGCGGGAATCTGGTAGCACAGCGACTTGCCGCCACCGGTCGGCATCAACACCAGCGCGTCACCGCCCGCGCACAGATGCTCCACCACCGCCTGCTGCTGGCCGCGAAAACGGGGATAACCGAACACGCTTTGCAGCAGATCGAGAGCAGAAGGATTCATCCGCCGCATGCTACCAAACAGGCGGCGGTGGCTGGCGGGAAGCGGCTGGTGCTGGCACGCGCCTACGACATTCCCCACAGCTCCCGATCCAGATCTCCATCGAGCCCGAACCGCGCCAGCGGCACGCGACCGTGGCGCACCTCGATGCCTTCGGCGCGCAGCAGGCGGCATTGTTCGCGAAAGCCACGGCTGCCCGGCAGCAGCGCGATCTGCCCGCTGGCGCGCAGCACGCGGTGCCACGGCAGCGGCATGTCGGCCGGCGTGTCGCCGAGCAGCTTGCCGACCAGCCGCGCCCGTCCGGGCAGCCCGGCGCGCGCGGCGATCGCGCCATAGCTGGCGACACGACCGCGCGGAATCGCGGCGATCGCGGCGTAGATGCGCTGGTGACTGTCGTGCATGTTGGCGGAATACCCCATGGTGGCCGGGCGGAAGACGCGCCGCGGCGGACCTTACGCCAGCGCGGCCGGATCACGCCAGCGCGACGCGCGCGCCCGGACGTGGCACAGTGTGCTTTTACTCCGTCAGGAAAGCCGCCGCATGCGTCACTTCGAAGCCGTGCGTTCGCACATCGGCAGCCGGCACGAGCTGCGCCACAACGATCCCTATCTGGTCAGTTTCGACCTGAAGCTGCCGCACGGCCGGCACCAGGGCATCTATCTGGCCGAGCTGGAGGACGAATCGGGCCAGCGCTACCTGCGTGTGTCGACCCCGATCGGTCCGCTCGCCGGCACCGATCCCGGCCGCTGCCTGCGCTTCAACTGGCAGCAGCGCACCGGCTTTCTGGCGGTGGCCGATCTGGACGGCTCGCCGTATCTGCACCTGTGCGAAAACCGCCCGTATGAATTCCTGGACGACGCCGAACTGCAGCGCGTGGTGCAGGAGCTGGGCACCCTGGGCGACCAGCTGGAGCAGGTCATAGCCAGCAGCGACGACGCGCTCTGAGGCTGCCCGGCAGCCCGTCGCTCCGCATTGACCGCGCCGTTCCGCCATCCCCGTCCAACGGGCCGACGTGAAGTGCACGCCCGCTGCCTTTACACTGGCGGCATGTTCCCGCCTCCCCCCTTGCCGCGATGCTGAGTGAAATCGCGCTGGTTTTCGTGCTGGCCCTGTGCAACGGCTTTTTCGCGCTGTCGGAGATGGCGCTGGTGGTGTCGCGCAAGAGCCGGCTCAAGCAGATGGCAAAAACCAGTCGCCGCGCCGCCATGGCGCTGCGCCACGCCGAGGCGCCGGAGCATTTCCTGTCCACCGTGCAGGTCGGCATCACGCTGGTGATGCTGGTGACCGGCGCGATCGCCGGCGACGCGCTGGGCAGCCACATCGCCGAGTTTCTGCACGGCGAGCGCGTGGCATGGCTGCTGCCGTACGCGCGGATCATCGGCATCGTGCTGGGCTTCGTGCTGATCTCCTTCATCCAGATCGTGATCGGCGAGCTGGTACCCAAGCGGCTGGCGCTGTCGGCGCCGGAGAAGCTGTCCACCTACGTGGCGCTGCCGATGCTGCTGCTGTCGCGGCTGACCGCGCCGTTCGTGTGGCTGCTGAACATCTCCAGCAACCTGCTGCTGCGGCTGTTGCGGGTGGATCAGAAAAGCAGCGGAGTGGTCACCGAGGACGAGATCCGCCTGCTGGTGGCCGAGAGCGCCGAACAGGGCGTGCTCGATCCGGACGAGCACAACATGGTCAACCGCGTGCTGCGCCTGGGCGACCGCACGGTGGACAGCGTGATGACCCCGCGCATGCGCATTGCCTGGCTGGACATGGCCGCCAGCCGCGACGAGAACGTCGAGGTGCTGCGGCAGACGCCGTACTCGCGCTACCCGGTGTACCGCGGCGACGAGAGCGAGGTGGTTGGCGTGGTCGAGGTCAAGCGCCTGCTGCGCAGCTTCACCGAGGGCAGCCTGGAGCTGTTCGATCACTTGTCCAAGCCGCTGTTCGTGCCGGCCACCGCGCGCGCGCTGGATCTGCTGGAGGAGTTCCGCGACGCCGAGACGCCGCTGGCGCTGGTGGTCGACGAATACGGCGATATAGAGGGCGTGGTCACCGTCAACGACCTGCTGGCGGCGGTGGTCGGGGTAAGCCAGATCGCCCACGGCGAGGATGACCAGGACGCCCCGATCGTGCAGCGCGCCGACGGCAGCTGGCTGATCGACGGCAGCCTGTCGACCGATGACTTGCGCGAGTTGCTGCACCTGGATCACCTGCCGGGCGAGCAGCAGCACGACTTCCGCACCGTGGCCGGGATGGTGATGGCCGCGCTCGGCCGCATTCCGCAAGCCGGCGAGGTATTCGCCTGGCGCGGCATCCGCTTCGAGGTGGTCGACCTGGACGGCGCGCGCATCGACAAGCTGCTGATCACCCCCGCGCCACATCCGGAAACGGCTGACGACGACAGCGGCTAATCGCGCTGGCGCGACTGCGCCAACGCCGCCATGCGCTGGGCATCAGCCAACATTCCGTGCAGCACGCGCAGCTCGCGCTCGCTGGGCTGGGCGCGCTGATACAGCTTGCGCAGACGCAGCATGATGGTGGTCGGCGCGCGGCCCTTGTGGAACTCGATGTCGTCCAGCATCTGCGCCAGGTGGCGGTAGAACTGCTCCATCTGTGCCGCGTCCGCCGGAGGCTCATCGTCCACTGGCGGCGCCGCAGCGGGCACATCGCCCAGCAGCGCCACGCGCAGTTCGTAGGCCATCACCTGCACCGCCTGCGCCAGGTTGAGCGAGCTGAAATCGTCCACGCTGGGAATCCGCACCATCGCGTGGCAGCGCGCCAGCTCACCGTTTTCCAGCCCGCTGCGCTCGTTGCCGAACACCAGCGCCACCTGTTCGCCCCGCGCCGCGGCGGCCAGCGCCTGGGCCGCGGCCTCGCGCGGCGTGATCTCCGGCAGGTTCACGCCGCGCCGGCGCGCCGACAGCCCCAGCACCAAGCTGCTGGCGGCCAGGCCGTCGATCAGCTCGGCATGGATGCCGGCGTGTTCCAGCACGTCGTCCGCGCCGGCCGCCAGCGCGTGGGCTTCGCGGTCAGGAAAACGTGCCGGCGCCACCAGCTCCATGCGTGCAAAACCCATCGTGCGGATCGCCCGCGCCGCGCTGCCGATATTGCCCGGATGCGAGGTGCGCACCAGCACGAAACGGAGGCGGGTGGCAAGGTCGAAGGCAGCGGTCATACGCAGCGCACCGGCGGAAAGAGGCTGCCAAGGATAGTCGATGCCCGGCCGGCCGGCGCCGCCGCCGGTCGTCATCGCGCGGCTCTGCCAGGGCAGCTCTGCTAGAATCGCCGACCGCAGTCCCGCTCTCTTCCAAAGTCAAAACCATGGCCAGACCACATGTCACGATCGCGGCCCGCGCCGCGCGTGCCGCAGGCAACATCATCCTGCGCTACATGAACCGCATCGACGGCCTCAATATCGTCGAGAAACAGCAGCTGGACTTCGTCTCCGAGGTCGACAAGCTGGCCGAGGCGGAGATCATCAAGGAGCTGCGCCGCGCCTATCCCGACCACGCGATTCTCGCCGAGGAGAGCGGCGCCACCGGCAAGGGTCCGCTGCAATGGGTCATCGACCCGCTCGACGGCACCCACAACTACCTGCGCGGCATCCCGCACTTCTGCGTCTCCATCGCCCTGCTGGACAAGGGCGTGCCGGTGCATGGCGTGGTGTTCGACCCGCTGCGCGACGAGCTGTATACCGCCAGCAAGGGCGATGGCGCTTACCTCAACGACCGCCGCATGCGCGTGACCAAACGCGAGAATCTCGGCGGCGCGATGATCGCCACCGGCTTCCCGTTCCGCCAGCGCGAACACCTCGCCGCGCAGCTGGACATCACCCGCGCCATCCTCGGCCAGGCCGAGGACATCCGCCGCTCCGGCTCCGCCGCGCTGGATCTGGCCTACGTCGCCGCAGGCCGTCTGGACGGCTATTTCGAGATCGGTCTGAAACCATGGGACATGGCTGCCGGCGTGCTGCTGGTGCACGAGGCCGGCGGCCGCTACGGCGACTTCGCCGGCCGCGACGGCATCCCCGCCAGCGGCAACCTGGTCGCCGGCAACCTGCATGTGGCCAAGGCCATGGTCGACGCGATCGGCCAGCAGGCGACGCCGGCGTTGCTCAAGGCTTGAGCACCGCGTCCATCGCGTCCTTGTCCACGCCCAGCGTGGCACAACGGGTTGGATCCGGCTCGCCGACAAGTGATGCCATGACACCCTCCCGCGGCGGCGCTACTGAGGCAGGGTCGGACGCGCCGACCGCGCCTCCCCAGATACCGCTCGTGCCGTCCAGACCTTCGGGTGTCAGGCTCAGTTCGACGTCGTAGCCGCCATCGGGCGAGCGCTCCAACTCAAAAAGAATGGTCCGCCCGTCAGGCTCCAGCGACCAGACCACGAAGATCCGGTGTATGTCGACTGGAAACAACGCGGCCCCAGGTGAAACGCCACGCGCCCGATCGAGGCTGAGGCAACCGTTGATGAATCCGCGTTCCAGCGACTTGCCCCGCATGCGGCCTTGCGCATCGCGGAGGGGGCGATAGAACAGCACCAGCGTGCCAGTGCGAGAGGTCGCGTTCGCACCCGTGCATGCGCTGTGGCAGAAGTGGATGGCATACGTGCCGGCATACGCAGGCGGATGCGTGGCTTGATAGGGTTCCGCTGCCCAAGCGCGGAACATCACCAGCGCCAGTAGAAACATCCATCCCCTGCGCATGATCGAATCCTCTCGTTGAGTCGCGCGACGGCGAGTCGGGCTATTTCTCGCCACCTTCGCGCAGCATGCTGCGCAGAAACGGAATCGTCACCCGCCGCTGCGCCGCCAGCGAAGCGTGATCCAGCCGGTCGAGCAGATCCAGCAGCGCGCCGAGGTCGCGCGCGTAGCGGGCGAACAGCCAGTCGAGCACGTTGTCGTCCAGTTCGATGCCGCGCGCGCTGGCCTGTGCCTTGAGCACGGCGCGGCGCTCGTCGTCGTCCAGCGGCTTCAGCGCGAGCTGGGTGCAGGCGCCCAGGCGCGAGCGCAGATCGGGCAGGCCGAGGCCGAGCTGGTTAGGCGTGGCATCGGCGGCAAACAGCAGCGCGCCGCCCTCGGCGCGGGTGCGGTTGTAGAGGTCGAACAACGCGTGTTCCGCCTCACGGTTGCCGACGATGGCGCCCAGATCATCCAGCGCCAGCAGCTCGCTGCCGGCGACGCCGCGCAAGGCGGCCGTCGGATCGGCCAGCGTCGCCAGCGGCAGGTACTGCGCGCTGCGCCCGCCATCGATGCGGGCCTGGCACGCGGCCATCAGCAGGTGGCTGCGGCCGCTGCCGCTGGCGCCGTGCAGGTACACCCAGGCAACAGCGGACTCCAGCGCCAACGCCTGCACCGCAGCCAACGCCGCGGCATTCGCGCCGGCATGGAAATGCTCGAAGCGCTGGCGCCGCGGCCAGCGCCAGGCCAGCGGCAGCTGCGGAATCATGGCGCGGCGGCATCTCCCCGGGCGGGGTTCGGCTGCACCTCGGTCACGGTCTCGACGCTGCCGTCGGCATGCAGCGTGACATCCACTTCGGCGATGACCGAATCGTCCGGCCCCTGCTCGGTATACAGCTCGCTCATCCGGTAGCGTTCGATCAGATAGCGCAGCAGCACCATGATCACGGAGGCGGCCGGCAGCGCCAGCAGCACGCCGGAAAAACCGGCCAGATAGCCGCCGGCCAGTACCGCGAAGATCACCGCCACCGGATGCAGGCCGATCTTGTCGCCGACCAGCTTGGGCACCAACACGTAGCCTTCCAGCAGCTGGCCCAGCACGAACACGCCGCACACCAGCAGCAGGTGCGACCAGTCGCCGTACTGCACCAGCACCGCGATCAGCGCCGCGCCGAAGCCGACGATGAAACCCAGGTACGGCACGAAGCTGAGCAGGCCAGCCACGATGCCGATCAGCAGGCCCACCGACAGCCCGACCAGCGACAGCCCGGCGCCGTAGAAGATGCCCAATGCCAGCATCACCAGCAGTTGGCCGCGCACGAACGCGCCCAGCACCTTGTCCGATTCCCGTGCCAGGTGGGCAACGGTCGGCTGGATCGAGCGCGGCAGCATGCGGTCGATGGTGGCCACCAGCCGATCCCAGTCGCGCAGCAGGTAGAACGCCACCACCGGAATCAGCACCAGATTGGTCAGCCACAGCACGATGCCCAGACCCGAGCGCGACACCTTGCCCAGCACCACCGTGGCCACGCCGCCGATCGAGTCGATGTGCGCCTTCAGCGCCGCCAGCAGGCGGTCGCTGTCGAACATGTTGGGATCCAGATGCAGCCGGGTCTGCAACCATGGCCACGCGGTCTGCTGCGCCCACTGCCCGTAGCGCGGCAGGTTCTGGATCAGGTTTTCGATCTGCCGCGCGATCAGCGGCACCAGCAGCAGCAGCACGCCGACCAGCGCCAGCAGCAGCAGCAGGAAGACCACGCTGGCCGCCCACGCGCGGCTGAGGCCGAGGCGCTCCAGCCGGTCGGCCAGCGGATCGCCCAGGTAGGCCAGCATGCCGGCCACCGCAAACGGCATCAGCACCGGTGCCAGCAGCCAGACCAGATAAGCGAGCACCGCGGCGATGGCGAACAGCTGCCAGCGGCGGGAAGTGTCCTGGTTCACACCAATTCTCCGGCAGTCATGGGTTGCCCCGGAAAATCCGCGCCCGCCGCAGCGGCGAGCAGCGCGGAACGCATATTCAGTGCAGCCAACGCAGGCTCGCATCGGCGCCGGCGTGCGCCTTGTCCTGCAGCAGCAGGCGGCCGCCGGCGGCCAGGTTCGCGGCCAGCGCCTTCAGCGGCAGCGACGCCTTCAGCCCCAGCAGCACGCTGTCGTTCTGCGCGCCCAGCGTCATCACCTGCTGCACCGACGGATCGCCGCGCAGGGTGGCCAGCAGGCTGGCGTAATCGCTGGCCGAGTGCAGTCCGCTGACCCACAGCTTGCCCTCGCTGACACCGGCGCCGACCACCTGCAGCTGCTGACCGATGCGGTCGACCACGCCGTTGCCGGCATCGGCCAGCAGCGCGTCCTCGGTGGCGGCGTGGTCCGTCCAGCGCTGCGCCTGGCCGCCGGAGATCAGCGTCCAGTCGGCGCTGCCTCCATGCAGCTTGCCGAGCAGCACCATCCCGGTGTGGTACTGCTGATTGATCGCCGCCAGCGTGGCCGGGTCAGCGGCCGCCACTTGCGCAGGATCCGGCGGGCTGGCGGCGTCGGGATACACCACGCTGGTGCCGCGCGCCGCCGCCGCTGCGGTCAGGCTGGTCAGCGCGTCCTGGTCGAACAGTTTGTCGTCCGCGCCCTGCACCAGCAGCAGCACCGGCGGCTTGACCCCCGCGCTGGCCACGCCGAGCTTGGCCACCAGCCGGCGCACCGTGCCCGGCGCGAAGTCCACCGCCAGGCTGAGGCCGCCGGCGGCGCGCTGGTACTGGAATTTCTGCACCATCGAGCCGGCGTTCTTCAGCGCATCGTCGTAGCCGCTGTTGCTGCGCAGATCCTGGCCGCCGGCGATCCGCGTCAGCACCTGGCCGAGCGCGCTGGCAAACGCCTGATCGCGCTGCGCGTCGCTGGTGTCGGCGACCGGCACGATGACCGAATACGGCGAGGTGGTGCCCTGCGCGCGCAGCGACGGCAGCGCGGCAAGACCGAGCAGCACGGTAAGGATCAGCAGGCGGGACAGGCGCATGACGGTGGACGACCTTGAAAGTAAGCTCCCGGGAAGTCTGCCCAATCGCGCCCCCAGCGTCCATCACGGTGTCGCGACGGTCGCGCGCAGGCGTCGCGCCGGGCGGCAGCGGTGCGTGATGCTGCTAAACTTGCGCGTTTCTGCCACACCGGTTGTCGCCATGTCTGACGCCCTCACCTACCGCGCCGCCGGCGTCGACATCGACGCGGGTAATGCCGTGGTCGAACGCATCAAGCCGCTGGTCAAGCGCACGTTCCGGCCCGAGGTGATGGGCGGGCTGGGCGGCTTCGGTGGCCTGTTCGATCTCTCCGGCAAGTACAAGGAGCCGGTACTCGTATCCGGCACCGACGGCGTCGGCACCAAGCTGAAGCTGGCGCAGATCCTCGGCCGCCACGACAGCATCGGCATCGACCTGGTCGGCATGTGCGTCAACGACGTGCTGGTGCAGGGCGCCGAGCCGCTGTTCTTCCTCGACTACTTCGCCACCGGCAAGCTCGATGTGGACACCACCGTGGCGGTAGTCGGCGGCATCGCCAAAGGCTGCGAACTGGCCGGCTGCGCGCTGATCGGCGGCGAGACCGCCGAGATGCCGGACATGTACCCGCCGGGCGAATACGACCTGGCCGGCTTCACCGTGGGCGCGGTGGAAAAATCGCAGATGCTGACCGGCGCGGCGATCATCGCGGGCGACGTGGTGCTCGGCGTGGCCTCCTCCGGCCCGCATTCCAACGGCTACTCGCTGATCCGCAAGATCCTTGAGCGCGCCGGCAGCCCGCTTGACCTGGACGTGGGCGGAGCACGTCTGGCCGATGCGCTGATGGCCCCTACCACGATCTACGTCAAGCCGGTGCTGGAGCTGCTTAAGAATGGATCAGTCCACGGCATGGCCCACATCACCGGCGGCGGCCTGAAGGAAAACATCATCCGCGTGGTGCCCGACGGCCTTGGCATCGCGCTGGAAGCGTCGGCGATCGTGATGCCACCGGTGTTCGACTGGCTGATGCGCGAGGGCAATGTGGCGCGCGAGGAAATGTGGCGCACCTTCAACTGCGGCGTCGGCTTCACCGTGATCCTGCCCCGCGATGCGGTGGCCGCGGCGTCCACGCTGCTAGCCAAGCATGGCCTGGCCAGTCGCGTGATCGGCGAAGTGGTGAAGGCGACCGGCGACGAGCGCGTGCATATCGGCTGAGGCATCGTGCCAACCAGCGCTGCGTGACATACCGTTCACCCTGAGCGTGGCGCAGCGAAGTCGAAGGGCCCTTCGACGCGAACCCTTCGACTCCGATCCTGCGGGTCTGCGCTCAGGACGAACGGCAGAGGAATCATGCCCAATACCCTGCGCATCGCCGTGCTCGCCTCCGGGCGTGGCAGCAACCTCGCCGCATTGATCGCCGCGCGTGACCGCGGCGAGCTGCCGGTGGAATTCGTGCTGGTCGGCAGCGACAAGGCCTCCGCTGGCGCGCTGCGGCTGGCGGAAGCCGCCGGCATCGCCACACTGGCGCTCGACCCGCGCGGCTATCCGGACCGGCGCGCGTTCGACCTGGATCTTTTCGCGCGCATCACCGCCAGCGGCGCCGAATGTCTGGTGCTGGCCGGCTTCATGCGCATCATCGACGCCGACGCGCTGGCGCCGTGGATCGGCCGCATGATAAATATCCACCCCTCGCTGCTGCCGAAATACCGCGGCCTGCACACGCATCGCCGGGCGCTGCAGGCGGGCGACACGGAGCACGGCGCCAGCGTGCACTTCGTCACCGCCGAACTCGACGGCGGCCCGGTGCTTGCGCAGGCGCGGCTGGCGATCGCCCCGGGCGACGACGAAGCGCAACTGGCCCAGCGCCTGCTGCCACTGGAGCATCGGCTGCTGCCCGCCGTGCTAGGCCTGCTGGCCAGCCGCCGCCTGCAGTGGGACGGCCACAACGCGCAGCTCGATGGCCAGCCGCTGGCCGCACCGCTTGAGCTGGGCGCGCACGGGCTGCAGCCGGCGGCGTGAGGAAGTGATCCGCGGTTCAGCCCGGCGTGGGCAGACTCGGTGCATGACCATCCGCCCTGCGTTCGTCCCGGTGCTCGCCACCGCGCTCACCCTCGGCCTGCTGTGCGCCGCGCCGCGCGCCGCAGCCGCCACGCCCACCGCGTTCACCGCCCGCTACGACGTGCTGCAGGGCGGCGCGCCGATGGGCAAGGCGACTGTCACCCTGCGGCCGGCCGGCGGCGGCGAATGGATCTACCGCACCGAGATCAAGGGCACCGGCGGGCTGGCCGCCCTGCTCGGCGCCAGCACCGCGGAAAGCTCGCGTTTCCGCTGGAAGGGCGGCGTGCCCGAGGCGATCAGCTACGACTACCGGATGGTCGCCGCGGGCAAGCACAAGCAGCGCCACCTCACGGTCGACTGGAATAGAAACCAGGTTACCGTCGACGAGGGCAAGGGACCGCAGATCTTCGCCGCTCGTCCCGGCATGGTCGAGCGCAATACGGCGCCACTGGCGATCGGCATCGCCCTTGACGAGGGTCGGAAAAACATTGCCCTGCCGATTGCCGGACGACACGACGTGCAGTTGCAGCACTTCGGGATTACCGGGCGGGAGTCGGTCGACGTTCCAGCGGGCCGTTTCCATGCCATCCGCGTGGATCGTACCGATGCCGCGCTGGGTTTCAGCGCCTGGTACGCGCCAGGGCGCTATCCCATCCCGGTCAAGCTGTCGCAACACGACGGCGGCAATCTGACCATGGAGCTGGTGAGCTTCAGCTCGAAGTAACTGTTTGGCTAAGGCAGGTAACGATCCAGCTCACTCGCGTGGGCTCGCAACCAGCGTCTTGCACGCGGCTGCGCCCATGCAAATTCATTGATGAATCCTGCGCCGGGAATCCCGATCAGCCCCAGCAGCAGACCATGATCGGCCTGCGGCCAGACGAGATAACCCACACCGGCGAACAATAACGCGCCGAGCATGTACCCCATGAGGGTGGCCAGCAGGCGACGTACGTTGAAGCTGCGCGTCACCGCCTCGCTCCACAGTCGTCGTTGCCGGGCCGCGGGCACCGCCTGCAATTCCGGAATGTCACGCAGTCGCCAGTACATCGCCAAATGCCTCATGCTCCCGCCATTGCCCAGGCCCTGCTCAGTTCGGCAGGCGCCTGATTTTCGCGCCGAGCACGCCAAGCTTTTCCTCGATATTCTCGTAGCCGCGGTCGATGTGATACACGCGGTCGACCACGGTGTCGCCCTTGGCGACCAGGCCGGCCAGCACCAGACAGGCGGAGGCGCGCAGGTCGGTGGCCATGATCGGCGCGCCGCTCATCTGCGGCACGCCCTGGATCACCGCGGTATTGCCTTCGAGGCGGATGTCCGCGCCCAGTCGCTGCAGTTCGTGCGCGTGCATGAAGCGGTTCTCGAACACCGTCTCGACCACCATGCCGGTACCTTCGGCGATGCAGTTGAGCGCGGTGAACTGCGCCTGCATGTCGGTCGGAAACGCGGGGTACGGCGCGGTGCTGATGTTGACCGCCTTCGGCCGCCGCCCGCGCATGTCCAGCTCGATCCAGTCGTCGCCGGTGGCGATCTGCGCCCCGGCCTCCTCCAGCTTGACCAGCACCGCATCGAGCGTGCTGGCGCGGGCGTGCCGCGCACGTATCTTGCCGCCGGTCATCGCGGCACCAACCAGGTAGGTGCCGGTTTCGATGCGATCCGGCAGCACGTCGTGCTCGGCACCGTGCAAGCGCTCGACACCGTGGATCACCAGCGTGGAGGTGCCGGCGCCTTCGATCTGCGCGCCCATCGCGATCAGGCAGTGCGCCAGGTCGACCACCTCGGGTTCCTGCGCGGCGTTCTCGATCACCGTGGTGCCCTGCGCCAGGGTGGCCGCCATCATGATGTTCTCGGTGCCGGTGACGGTGACCATGTCCATCAGGATCCGCGTGCCCCTGAGCCGCTTCGCACGCGCCTTGATGTAGCCGTTCTCGACGGTGATCTCCGCTCCCAGCGCCTGCAGCCCGCGGATGTGCTGGTCGACCGGGCGCGAGCCGATCGCGCAGCCGCCCGGCAGCGACACTTCAGCCTGGCCGAAGCGCGCCACCAGCGGGCCGAGCACCAGGATCGAGGCGCGCATCGTGCGCACCAGGTCGTAGGGCGCCACGCAGGTGCTGGTGGTGCGCGGGTCAACGTGCATCTTCATGCGGTCGTCCAGCACCAGTTGCACGCCCATCTGGCCCAGCAACTCGATGAAAGTGGTGACGTCATGCAGGTGTGGCACGTTGCCGATGCTGACCGGCTCATCCGCCAGCAGGCAGGCGGCAAGGATCGGCAGCACGGCGTTCTTGGCGCCGGAAATGCCTACTTCGCCTCGAAGCGGCACACCGCCACTGATCAGGATCTTGGCCATCGTTATTCCTAAACTTGTGCGCTCATCCATGGGCGCAAAGAAGAACCGGCATCCATGCCGGACTTTTCAATTCGAGCGGAGATTACCCGTGGCGCGCCGCAGCTTCCTCGGGGGTGAGGGTTTTCAGCGCCAGCGCGTGGATTTCGCCACCCATCAGCGCACCCAGCGTCGCGTACACCAGCCGGTGCCGCGCCAGCGGCAGCTTGCCGGCGAACTGGCTGGCGATCACGGTCGCCTCGAAATGCACGCCGTCGGCGCCGCTGACCTGCGCGCGCGCGCCGGCCAGGCCGTGCTCGATCATTGCCTGGATGCGGGCTGAATCCATCGGGGAGGAGTCCATACGGGGGCTGAAAGTCGGCGCACCGGCGGATTCAGGTGGAAATGGAATCCAACGCGCGGACTTATGACGTTAAAATGCTGATGTGCCATGGTAATGGAAATCCACTGGCGCAGAAACGACCGTGCCGCCCGAAAGCAGCCGTCGGTGATCGCCGGTGCCGTCGCAGGACAGGCATCTCCACCCCTTTGCCGAGCCGACATGAACGCACGCATCGCTCCCGCCTCCACCGTCCCGCCTACCGCCGCCCCGCTCGATCCGGACGCCATCGTACGCAACGCGCGCACGGTGATCGCCAGCGAAGCGCAGGCGATCCACGCGCTGGAGCCGCGCATCGGGCCGGCGTTCGTCGAGGCCTGCCGACTGATCCTGGCCTGCAGCGGCCGCGTGGTGGTGAGCGGCATGGGCAAATCGGGCCACGTGGCGCGCAAGATCGCCGCCACCCTCGCCTCCACCGGCACGCCGGCGTTTTTCGTGCATCCGGGCGAGGCCAGCCACGGCGATCTGGGCATGATCCTGCCGCAGGACGTGGTGCTGGCGCTGTCCTACTCCGGCGAGACCGACGAGCTGCTGTTCATCCTGCCGATGATCAAGCGGCAGGGCATTCCGCTGATCGCGATCACCGGCAAGCCGAACTCCTCGCTGGCCACCGAGGCCGACGTGCACCTGGACGGCAGCATCTCCAGCGAGGCCTGCCCGCTCGGGCTGGCGCCGACCACCAGCACCACGGTGGCACTGGTGCTGGGCGACGCGCTGGCGATCGCGCTGCTGGAGGCGCGCGGCTTCACCTCGGACGATTTCGCCCGCTCGCATCCGGCCGGCAGCCTCGGCCGGCGCCTGCTGCTGCACATCAGCGACGTGATGCACAGCGGCGACGACGTGCCGCGGGTAGCGCCGGAAGCCAACCTCACCACCGCGCTGGTGGAAATGACCCGCAAGCACCTGGGCATGACCGCCGTGGTCGACGCCGAACAGCGCCTGCTCGGCGTGTTCACCGACGGCGACCTGCGCCGCGCGCTGGACGACGAGGGCGTGGACCTGCGCGGCGCCACCGTGGGCGAGCTGATGACGCGCGGCCCGAAAACCATCGGCGCCGACAAGCTGGCAGCCGAGGCGGCGCAGCTGATGGAAAGGCACCAGATCCACGCGCTGCTGGTGGTCGATGATGAACAGCGCGTGGTCGGCGCACTGAACATTCATGATCTGCTCCGCGCCCGCGTGGTCTGATTTGCCCTTGGCAAATCAGAAAAATCAAACACGCCGCTCTTGACTTGGCTCCCCCAGAACATCATCCCGTGCCTATCGATTACCTCGCCAACGTCCCCGCCGACCTGCTCGCCCGCGCCGCCCGCATCCGGCTGGCGGTGTTCGACGTGGACGGCACGCTCACGGACGGCCGGCTCTGGTACGGCGAGGATGGCCGCGAGACCAAGGTGTTCCACGCTCACGACGGCCTCGGCCTGAAGCGGCTGCAGGCCTATGGCGTGCAGGTGGCGATCATCTCCGCGCGCATCAGCCATGCGGTCGCGCTGCGCGCCGGAGAGCTGGACATCGCGCACCTCTACCAGGGTCAGGGCGACAAGCGCGCCTGTCTGCAAGAGCTGCTGGACGCGCTGAAACTCACGCCGGAGCAGGCCGCCTTCATCGGCGACGACCTGCCCGACCTGGCGCCGATGCGGCTGGCCGGCCTGGCCGTGGCAGTGGCCGATGCACACCCCTCGGTCGCCGGGCAGGCACACTGGCAGACCCGCCACGGCGGCGGCAAGGGCGCGGCGCGTGAAGTGTGCGATCTGATCCTGCACGCGCAGGGCCATAGCGACACGGAGCGGGAGCACTGGCAGTGAGCCTGCGACGGTGGCTGCGCGACCGGCGCGTGCCGGTGGCCATCGTGGTGCTGGCGCTGGCCGGCGGACTGGTGCAGCTGGCGCTGTGGTGGATGGGCCCGGCCACCGCGCCGCCCGATTTCGTCGGCCCGCCGCGCTCGGGCTATACCCTCACCAACGCGCGGCTGTGGGCGTACAACGTCGACGGCAAGCCCAGCTTCCGCCTGATCACGCCGCACCTGGAGCGCCGCGAGGGCGACGATTCGCTCTACATCAATGCGCCCAGCTTCACCCTGCCCGCGCGCCGCACCGGCGTGCCGGACTGGCAGGGCCAGTCGCTCTACGGCTGGGTCAACAAGGCGGGCACCGTGCTCAAGCTGCAGGGATCGGTGAGCATGCACCGCCCCGCATTCGCCGGCGGCCCGGCGGCCGACCTGCAGACTGCCGATGTCACCGCCTATCCCAAGGAAAACCGCATGGAAACTGCGGCGCCGGCGCAGATGACGCAGGGCGACAGTAGAATGAGCGGAGTCGGCATGCGTGCCAACCTCAACGAAAACCATCTGGAGTTGCTCGATGACAGCCACGGCTCGTTTCCCCCGCGCAAGCGCAAATCGTAGATTTGCCATGCGTGTCCTGACGGTGGCCGTGCTCTCACTGCTGCCGGCGCTGGCGCTGGCGAAACAATCCGACCGCCAGCAGCCGATGGACTACGTGGCGAAATCCACTGAGGCGTTCAATGCGCCGAACACGGTCACCACGCTCAAGGGCAGCGTCAAGATCACCCAGGGCAGCCTGCTGATCAGCGGCGACCTCGCCAGGATCTACCTGGACGCCGATACCCAGATCGCCCGCGTGGTGGTCACCGGCAATCCGGCGCACATCCAGCAACTGGACGACAGCGGCAACCTGATGACCGGCGATGCCACCACGCTCGACTACGACAACATCCACGGCATCGCGGTGCTCAGCGGGCACGCCGTGGTGAAGCAGCAGGGGCGCGGCCAGTTCGAGGGCGACAAGCTCACCTACAACACCGCCACCAGCCAGATCACCGGCGAGGCCAGCGGCGACGGCCTGGTGCACGGCGTGTTCCTGCCCAAGCCCAAACCGGCCGCCGCTCCGTCGGGCGCCGCCACGCCCGCACCAGCCAGCTCGGCGCCCGCGCAGGAACACCACTAGCGATGCTCTCCGCCGAAGGTCTGCAGAAAAGCTTCAAATCGCGGCAGGTGGTGCGTGACTTCGGCTTCTCGATCCGCGAGGGCGAAGTAGTCGGCCTGCTCGGCCCCAACGGCGCCGGCAAGACCACCTGCTTCTACATGGTGGTCGGGCTGATCGAGGCCGATGGCGGCAGCATCAAGCTGGACAAGCAGGACATCACCGGCCTGCCGATGCATGCGCGCGCCCGGCTGGGCATCGGTTACCTGCCGCAGGAGGCGTCGGTGTTCCGCCGGCTCAGCGTGGCCGACAACATCATGGCGATACTGGAATTGCGCCCCGGCCTCGACGCACAGCAGCGCAGCAGCGAGCTGGAAGGCCTGCTCGATGAGCTGAAGATCGGCCACATCGCCAGCCAGAAGGGCATCAGCCTCTCCGGCGGCGAACGCCGGCGGGTGGAGATCGCCCGCGCGCTGGCCGCGCAGCCGCGCTACATGCTGCTGGACGAACCTTTCGCCGGCGTCGACCCGATCTCGGTGGGCGAAATCCAGCGCATCGTGCGGCACCTGAAGGAGCGCGGCATCGGCGTGCTGATCACCGACCACAACGTGCGCGAGACGCTGGGCATCTGCGATCGTGCCTACATCCTCAGCGACGGCGAGGTGCTGTCGCGCGGCACGCCCGCGCACATCCTCGCCGACGAGAAGGTGCGCGAGGTCTACCTGGGCCGCGAATTCCGCCTTTGAACGCCCGCGCTGCTCGCGCATACGGCGCGGCGGCAGGCTATGGCCGCGTCTGCGGGCACGCGCTAGGATGGCCGCGAGTTCCTTCGATCCGGCTTGCATGAAACCTGCCCTGCAGTTTCGCCTTCACCAGCAGCTGACCCTGACGCCGCAACTGCAGCAGGCGATCCGCTTGCTCCAGCTGTCGCAGCTGGAGCTGGAAGCCGAGCTGCGGCAGATCGCCGAGAGCAACCCGTTGCTGGAGTTTGCCGAAGACAGCGAGGACGCCGCGGCTGCCGAAGACGAGGAAGCCGCCCCGGACTATTCGGTCGCCGCCGGTTCGACCACGGGCAGCAGCAGCAACGAAAGCGAGGGCGACGAGCCCGGCGACTGGGCCGATGGCGGCGGCGTGGCCGAATCGCCGATCGACTTTTCCAGCAGCAGCCTCGGCAACAGCAGCAGCCACGGCTCGCGCGGCGACGAGGAGTTCGAGCCGCAGAACGCCGCCCCGGAAACGCTGCAGCAGCACCTGCTGTGGCAGCTCAACATGGCCTCGTTCAACAGCCGCCAGCACCTGATCGCCACCGTGCTGATCGACTCGTTGAATGCTGACGGCTACCTCACCGAGGGGCTGGAGGCGGTGCTCGCTGCGCTGCCGGCCGACCTGCGCGCCAGCATCGAGGAGGTCGACGCGGTGCGGCGCCAGCTGCAAGGCTTCGATCCGGCCGGCGTCGGCAGCCTGGACCTGCGCGACTGCCTGCGCGTGCAGCTGCAGCAGTTCGACCCGGCCACGCCGCAGCGCGAGCTGGCGCTGCGCATGGTCGACGGCGAGCTGGAACTGCTTGCGCGCAACGACATCGCGCGGCTCGCGCGACGCCTGCATGCCAGCGAGGACGACGTGGCCGCCGCCGCAGTGCTGATCCGCAGCCTCGATCCGCGTCCCGGCGCGGCGCTGGATGCCACCCCGGTGGAATATGTGGCACCGGATGTCTACGCGCTGCGCGACGGCAGCCGCTGGCGGGTCAGCCTGAACCTCGACGCGCAGCCGCGGCTGGGGCTGAACCAGCACTACTGCGGGTTGATCGCGCGCGCGCGGGGGGAAGACGCCAGCTGGATGCGCGGCCAGCTGCAGGAGGCACGCTGGCTGATCAAAAGCCTGGAGTCGCGCGCCGAAACCCTGCTCAAGGTGGCCGAGGCGATCGTGCGCCGGCAAAGCGCCTTCCTCGACTACGGCCCGGAGGCGATGCACCCGCTGGTGCTGCGTGAAGTGGCCGAGGAGGTGGGCATGCACGAATCGACCATCTCGCGCGTCACCACGCGCAAGTATCTGCACACGCCGCGTGGCACCTTCGAGCTGAAATACTTCTTTTCCAGCGGCGTCTCCACCGAGGACGGCGGCAGCGCGTCAGCCACCGCGATCCAGGCCATGCTGCGCAAGCTGATCGACGCCGAGGACGCGCGCAAGCCGCTGTCCGACCAGGCGCTGGCCGAGGAATTGCAGCGCAAGGGCATCCAGGTGGCCCGCCGCACCGTCGCCAAATACCGAGAGGGCTTGCGCATTCCCAGCTCCAGCGAACGCCAGCGCGCCAGCTGAGTGACCTGGGCATCACTACGGGAACTCGACAGGTGCAAAAGCGTCCACATACGAGTAGACAGTGATTGACGATGCCACGTGGCTGCGTGCAGCCGCCGTGCATCGAACCCGCCGCGCCAAGCGGCACTGCACCACCAGAGGAGGCGCCCCATGCAATTCCAACTCAGCGGCCGGCAGATCGAAATCACCCAGGCCCTGCGCGAACACGCCACCGTCAAACTCGAACGCCTCACGCGCCTCGACGACAAACTGATCAGCCTCGTGATCGTGCTGTCGCTCGACAAGTTGCAGCAGTGCGCCGAAGGCACGCTCGGCGTCACCGGCGCGGTTCTGCATGCCGAAGCCGCCGAGGCCGACATGTATGCCTCGATCGACCTGGTGTTCGACAAGCTGGTCAACCAGCTGCGCAAGCACCGTGAGAAGGTCTGCGACAAGCATCAACGCGAAGTGCGCCAGGAACGCCTCTACGGCTGAGCCGCTTTCCCGCGGGCCGCCCGTTCCGCGGCGGCCCGCCCCACCCCCCTTGAGACGCCCATCCGTCCAAGCTGGCACAATGGCCTGGTCGCCGCGCAGCCGCCTACCCGGGCTCACCATGCGGCACCAGGATGCTTCGCTTGGACCGGATCAGCGCGCGACAACTCTACGACGGCGTCCACGAACGCATGGCCCTGCGCTGGGTGTCCGGCATGCGGGGGGAAGCGCGGGTGATCGACCCTGGCGCCACGCAGTCGCGCCGGCCCTCGATGATCGGCTACCTCAACGTCATCTATCCGAACAAGATCCAGATCGTCGGCAGCGAGGAGCTGAATTATCTCGACGGGCTGGACTCGCGCCAGCGCTGGGAAGTGATGCACAAGATCGCCGCCTACCAGCCGGTGGCGCTGATCGTGACCAAGGACCAGCCGATCCCGGCCGACCTGCGCGAAGTGGCCGAGGAGACCAGCACGCCGCTATGGATCAGCCCCAAGCGCGGCCACGAGCTGCTGACCTATCTGCAATACCACCTGGCGCGCATGCTGGCGGCCAAGACCACACTGCACGGGGTGTTTCTGGAGGTGTTCTCGATCGGTGTGCTGATCACCGGCGAGTCCGGCTCGGGCAAGAGCGAGCTGGCGCTGGAACTGATCAGCCGCGGCCACCGGCTGGTGGCCGACGACGCCACCGAGTTCACCCTGATCGCGCCCGACGTGATCGACGGCAGCTGCCCGGAACTGCTGCAGGATCTGCTGGAGGTGCGCGGCCTGGGCGTGCTCAACGTGCGCGAGATGTTCGGCCACATGTCGGTCAAGCCGTCCAAGTACCTGCGGCTGGTGATCCACCTCAAGCCGATGCGCGAGGGTGACGGCCATCCTGACAACACCAGCGACTCCCTGACCCGCCTCACTGGCGACATCGGCCACCGCGAAATCTTCGACGTGGCGGTGCCGATGATCACCATTCCGGTGGCGCCGGGGCGCAACCTCGCGGTGCTGGTCGAGGCCGCCGTGCGCAGCCACGCGCTGAAGAGCAAGGGTATCGATCCGGCGCAGACCTTCATCGACCGTCAGGCGCACCAGCTGCGCCGGCTGCCACCGTGGTGAACCCATGAACGAAAACTCCGCTGCCCTGCTCAACCCGTCGGTCGACCCGCAGGAGATCCGCCTGATCGTGCTCACCGGCATGTCCGGCGGCGGCAAGACGGTGGCGCTGCGCGCGCTGGAGGATCTGGAGTTCTACTGCGTCGACAACCTGCCTTCGGCGCTGCTGCCGCAGCTGGTCGATGCACTGATCCACGACAATGGCGGCACCCATCGGCGCATCGCGGTAGGCGTGGACGTGCGCAACCGCGGCGCCGATTTCACCCACATGCCGGCAGTGCTGTCGCAGTTGGCCGCCGCCGGCGTGCAGCTGCACCTGATCTTCCTGGATTGCCGCGACGAGGTGCTGATCAAGCGCTACTCGGAAACCCGCCGCCGGCATCCGCTGGCCACGCGCGGGGTGTCGCTGGCCGATGCGATCGTCGAGGAGCGCCGGCTGCTGCGGCCGCTGACGGCGATCGCCGACAAGGTGATCGACTCCAGCGAACTCAACGTGCACCAGCTGCGCCGGCTGGTCGCCAGCGGCTATGCGCAGGCCACCGCGGGGCTGACCCTGATGTTCCAGTCGTTCGCATTCCGCCGTGGGCTGCCGCTGGATGCGGACTTCGTGTTCGATGCGCGCTGCCTGCCGAATCCGCACTGGCAGGCGCATCTGCGGCCACTGTCGGGCAAGGACGCGCCGGTGCGCGAATTCCTCGATGAACAACCACTGGTGGCCGAATACTTTGCCGACACTGCGCGCTGGCTGGATACCTGGCTGCCGCGCTTCGAGCAGGACGATCGCAGCTACATGACGATCGCGGTCGGCTGCACCGGTGGCCGGCACCGCTCGGTCTATCTGGTCGAGAAGCTGGCGGCGCACTGCCGCAGCCGCCACGAGGGCGTGCTGACCTTTCATCGCGAGCTCGAATGATGGCCGCGCCGATAATCCACGATCCACGCTTGCAGCGCCGGGGACCACCGATGAACGTCGGAGTATTGCTGATGACCCACGAGGCGGTCGGCAAGGCGCTGATCTCCGCCGCCCATCACGTGATGCCGACGCTGCCGCTGCAGGTGGATGCGGTGGAGATTCCGCCCGAATCCGACCCCGACGTGATGCGCGCGCTCACCGCGCGCCACGCGCGCGCGCTCGACCGCGGCGACGGCGTGCTGGTGCTGGCCGACCTGTACGGCGCCACGCCCTGCAACATTGGCCTGTCGCTGGCCGAGCTGGGTGTGCATCTGCGCTGCGTATCGGGGCTCAACCTGCCGATGCTGCTACGCGTTCTCAACTATGCGGAAAAACCGCTGGATGAACTGGCCGAGATCGCGGCCAGCGGCGGCCGCGGAGGAATCTTCATCGACCATGCTTGAACAACAGATCGTGGTATCCAACAAGCTCGGTCTGCACGCGCGCGCCTCGGCCAAGCTGGTGCAGCAGGTGCAGCATTTCCAATCCACCGTCTGGCTGGTCAGCAAGGGCCGCGAGGTCAACGCGCAGAGCATCATGGGCGTGATGATGCTGGCCGCAGGCATCGGCACGCCGCTGACCATCCGGGCCGACGGCCCGGACGAGCACGCCGCGGTGGCCGCGGTGGCCGAGCTGTTCGAGCGCAAGTTCGACGAGGGAGCGTGATGATGCGAACAGGGAACCACCCATGAGGCACGTACTCAGCGGCACCATCGCGGCGCACGGCATGGCGCTGGGCCGTGCGCGGCTGGTGCAGCCGAGCCGCTACGCGGTGGACACCCGGCCACTGGCCGAGGACGAGGTCGAGAGCGAGCTGCAGCGCCTGCACGAGGCGCTGGAGGCGGCGCGGCAGGAACTGCGCGAGCTGCGCGGCAAGCTGCATGGCGCGCTGGCGCGCGAGGTCAACGAGTTCATCGACGCCCACAGCCTGCTGCTGGACGACCCCGAGCTGCTGCGCGGGCTGGACGACCTGGTGCGGATCGGCCATTACCGCCCCGGCGCCGCGCTGAAGAAGCAGCGCGACCGCCTGTCGGCCGTGTTTGAGGCGATGGACGATCCCTACCTGCGCAGCCGCAAGGAGGACGTCGAGCAGGTGATCAACCGGGTGATCTCCGCGCTGATGCGGCAGACCAGCCCGGAGGAGCGCAAGCTGGCCGCGCGCGTGGGCGAAATCCTGATCGCCGACAACATCGCGCCGGCCGAGATGGCGCAGCTCGCCGGCAACGGCCTGCTCGGCGTGGTCGGCAGCTCCGGCAGCGCGTATTCGCACAGCGCCATCCTGGCGCGCAGCCTGGGCCTGCCGATGCTGGTGGGCACGCGCGACGCGCTGTCCAACATCCACGACGACGACCTGATCCTGCTCGACGCCGAGCGCGGCGAGGCGGTGGTGCATCCCACCGCGCAGGATCTCTCGCGCTACCGCGCCTGGCAGCGCGAGGCGGTGATCGAGGGGCGTCGGCTGGCCAAGCTGGCGAATGCGCCCACGCGCACCCGCGACGGCATCGACATCTGCCTGCTGGCCAACGCTGAAACCTCGGCGGACGTGGCCATGGCGCGCGCGCGCGGCGCCGACGGCATCGGCCTGTACCGCACCGAATTCCTGTTCCTGCGGCACAAGGAGCTGCCATCGGAGGAGGAGCAGTTCGTCGCCTACCGCGACCTGGTGATGGGCATGGGCGGCCTGCCGGTGACCATCCGCACGCTGGATCTGGGCGCCGACAAGGCGGATGCCGCGGGGCTGGTGATGCGCGGCGAGGAAAACCCCGCGCTCGGCGTGCGCGGCGTACGCCTGTCGCTGCGCTATCCGGCGGTGTTCTCGACCCAGATCCGCGCGATCCTGCGCGCCGCCTGCTATGGCCCGATGCGCGTGCTGGTGCCGATGGTGACCCAGCCGGACGAACTGATCGCCGTGCGCACGCTGTTCAAGCTGGCGCGGCAGGAGCTGAAGCGCGAGAACATCGACCTGCCGGAGAAGCTGCCGCTGGGCGCGATGATCGAGGTGCCGGCCGCCGCCATCAACGTGCGCGCGCTGCTCGAACACGCCGACTTCCTCGCCATCGGCACCAACGACCTGGCCCAGTACGTGCTCGCCGCCGATCGCGGCAACGACGCGCTGGAGAACATCTACAACCCGCTGCAGCCGGCGCTGCTGCGGCTGCTGTCGCACGTGATCGGCGCCGGCCGTCGCGCGAAGAAGCCGGTGAGCCTGTGCGGCGAGATTGCCGGCGACAGCAACTTCACCGCGCTGCTGCTGGTGCTGGGGCTGGGCGAGTTCAGCATGCACCCGAGCCAGATCCTGCACGTGCGCGACCGCCTCGCCACGCTCGACCACGCCCACCTGCGCCGCCACGCCGCGCGGCTGCTGCACGCGCATACGCACGAGCAGGTGGCGGCGCTGCTGGGCGAGATCGCGGGCACGATGGCTGCCGGCTGAGGCGCCAGCCATCCTGGCAGGCTGTGGGCGGCAGATCCGTGCGTTGTCTCCACCGTTCGTCCTGAGCGTAGCGAAGCGTAGTCGAAGGACACGTGTCCACACGGTTTACGGGCCGTATTCAGCACGGGTCTGGACTCCCACCGGGCCAGCTCACCGGGCCGGCTCATCCGGCCGGCTTGTGGTCGTCCGTGCCCGCAAGAAACGCCTCCAGCAGCGCGCCGCGGTATTTCTGCCGATGCAGCAGCAGCGACAGCTTGCGGCGCAGGTCGAGAAACGGCGTGCGCAAGGCCTTCAGGCGACCGGCCGCCAGCGCGTCGGTCACCGCCACCGCGGGCAGCACGGCAATGCCCAGCCCGGCGATCACCGCCTGCTTGATCGCCTCGATCTGATCCAGCTCCAGCACCGTCTCGCCGGCGGGCAGCTGCGCCAGCACGCGCTCGCTGGTGGTGCGCGTGGCCGAACCGGGTTCGCGCATCACCCAGCGCGCACCGGCGAAATGCGCGGGCTTGAGGCCGCGCTTGCGCGCCAGCGGATGATCCAGCGGCGCGCACAACACCAGCAGGTCGTCGCGCCACGGCCGCACTTCCAGCAGCGGATGCGTCACCGGCCCCTCGACGCAGCCGATGTCCAGGCTGTGATCGAGCATGCCGGCGGCGATCGCCTCGGTGTTGGCCACGCGCAGGCGGATCGCCACCTGCGGATGCGCGCGCACGAACGCGCCCAGCAGCTCGCCCACCCGGTAGTTGCCCACCGTGTTGCTGGCGCCGATGCGCAGCTCCCCGGCCAGCAGCGCGCCGCCCTCGCTGCCGCGCCGGGCAAACTCGGCGTGCCGTTCCAGCAGCTCCTGCGCCAGCGGCAGCAGCTCGCGACCGCGCACATTCAGCCGCAGCCGGCCGCGTTCGCGCGCAAACACCGGAGCATCCAGCTGCCGCTCCATCTCGGCCAGCGCCATGCTGGCGGCCGGCTGGGTCAGGTGCAGCCGCTCGGCGGCAACGCGCACGCTGCCGTGCAGGGCCACCTGCACAAATACCTCCAGCTGGCGCGGGCTGATGTTGATCATCAGCACATCTTATACAAGCCATCAGATATTCCAAGTTTTCCTGATGGCTGCGCCGACGCAGAATGACGCCTATGAACACCACCTCGGCCACGCTCGCGTCCAGCCAGCCGCCACAGCGCCTGCCCGGCCTGCTGCTGGCGATCCTGATCGGCCTGCTCGCGCTGCTGCTGGGGCGCCGCTTTCCGTTGATCGGCGGCCCGGTGATCGGCATCGTGCTGGGCATCCTGGTGCGCAACACGCTGTCGCCGGGCGAGCGCTACAGCGCCGGCATCGCGTTCACCGGCAAGTACGTGCTGCAGTGGTCGATCATCGCGCTGGGCTTCGGGCTCAGCCTGAGCCAGGTCGCCCACACCGGCCTGCAGTCGCTGTCGGTGACGATGGTGACGATGACGGTGGCGTTCCTGGCCGCGTGGCTGCTGGGGCGCTGGCTGGGCGTGCACGACAAGCTGCAGATCATGATCGGGGTGGGCACCGCGATCTGCGGCGGCTCGGCGATTGCCGCGGTGACCCCGATCATCCGCCCGGACGAGCACGACACCGCGTTCGCGATCTCCACCATCTTCCTGTTCAACCTGGTGGCGGTGCTGCTGTTTCCGCTGCTCGGCCACCTGATGCACATGACCGACCTCGGCTTCGGCCTGTGGGCCGGCACCGCGATCAACGACACCTCCTCGGTGGTGGCCGCCGGCTACAGCTACAGCAAGGCCGCCGGCGACTACGCCACCATCGTCAAACTGACCCGCGCCACGCTGATCATTCCGGTCGCCCTGATCATCGCCTTCGCGGTGGCCGCGCGCGAAAAGCGCAAGGCGCGAGCCAGCGGCAGCACCGGCAGCTTCAGCCTCGCCGCGATCTTTCCGTGGTTTATCCTGTGGTTCCTGGTGGCCTCGGCGGCACGCACGGCAGGCTTCGTACCCGCCGTCATCCAGCCGGCCATCCACACCGCCGCGACGTTCCTGATCATCGTGGCGCTCACCGCCATCGGCCTGTCCGCCAACCTGCGCAAGATGGCCAGCACCGGCCTGCGCCCGATCCTGCTCGGCCTCGGCGTGTGGATCGCCGTGGCCGTCAGCAGCCTGCTGGTGCAACTGGTGATCGGGCAGTTGTGAGGGCGGGGTTTGTTGGGGGATTTGAGGGGCAATTTACGGCCTGGAGCGGATATTCCGCCGCGCAGCACATGCTGCGGCGCGAAGCGTCAACTGCATGCTGTTGTTAACGGCAAAGATCCCAGTTCTTTGGATCATCCCAAATAATATCAACCCTCTCGCCAAGCGACGGCGCCAGAGTCTCAATTGAATTGCGTGGCGCAAGGAAGCCTATGTGTTTATAACGAACTTCTATTTTTTCATTATCTGGCGACCGATTTTCGACGTATCCTTCGCCTTGCCTGATTCGCGCTGAAGTTAAGCCGTTCGCAAGGGTGTGATGGCCCGCAAGCGCCACTCTGGCCAAGGTTTGCAGCGAGCGACGGCGACCAGTAGGCGAGGGACGAGAATCTTGAGGTTGAACCGGC
>JAJYSM010000032.1 GCA_021793575.1 Pseudomonadota bacterium | reverse complement strand
CGCCGAACTCGCGCGCCAGCGGCCGGGCCAGTTCCAGCGCCTGGTTGTAGCCGCGCTGGCGCAGCCGCTGGCGATGCAGCGGTACCGGCAGCAGCAGTTGCGGCAGCTCGATGCTGCGCGGCTCGCGGCGCCACAGCGCCGACAGCACGCGGCCGGCCGCCAGATCGGCACCGAACTTGTAGCGCGACTCCAGCCGATCCAGCGGCCAGCCATAGCGGAACGGCGCCCACGCGGCATCCCACGGCGGCGGCTGGCGCTGGCATGCACCGCACTGCAGCGCGGCGGTTGCCAGCGGCAGGGCGCAGCGGGCGCAACAACTGGGGTTGCGCGGCAGCTCGGCGGCGCAGTCGGCGCACAGGTCGATGCCTGCGGCGCCGGCGCCGGCACACAGCAGGCAGCGCAGGGGCAGCACGAAGCGCTGCAGCCGTTGCACCAGCGCGTCGATGCGCATCATCTCCCTGACCTCGGCGGCGCCGGCATGCGATGCACGGATGGTAGCGGCATCGCGGCCAGCGCGTGCAGGTCAACCAGATCTGTGGATATCGAGTTGACACGCCCCGGAACGGCTCCCACACTTTCCCGCCTCACGCTCCGGAGTTGCCGCCCCATGACGAACGCCGCCACCCGCCACGACTGGAGCCGCGAGGAGGTGCGCGCGCTGTTCGATCTGCCGTTCAACGAGCTGCTGCATCGGGCGCACGGCGTGCATCGCGCGCATCACGATCCGAACGCGGTGCAGGTGTCCACGCTGCTGTCGATCAAGACCGGCGGCTGCCCGGAAGACTGCGCCTACTGCCCGCAGGCGGCTCGCTACGACACCGGCGTGACCGCGCAGAAGCTGATGGAGATCGACGACGTGCTGGAGCGCGCCAGGGCCGCCAAGGCCGCCGGCGCCAGCCGTTTCTGCATGGGCGCGGCGTGGCGCGGGCCGAAGGATCGCGACATTCCCAAGGTCGCCGCGATCGTGCGCGCGGTGAAGGACCTGGGCCTGGAAACCTGCGCCACGCTGGGCCTGCTGGGCGACGGCCACGCGCAGGCGCTGAAGGCGGCCGGGCTGGACTACTACAACCACAACATCGACACCGCGCCGGAGTTCTACGGCGAGATCATCCACACGCGCGAGTACCAGGACCGCCTCGGCACGCTGGAACAGGTGCGCGATGCCGGCCTGAAAACCTGCTGCGGCGGCATCGTCGGCATGGGCGAGACGCGCGACCAGCGCGCCGGCCTGCTGCAGGCGCTGGCCAACCTGCCCGAACACCCGCAGTCGGTGCCGATCAACCAGCTGGTGCCGGTGCCGGGCACGCCGCTGGCCAACGCGGAGAAGCTGGACCCGTTCGAGTTCGTGCGCACGATCGCGGTGGCGCGGCTGCTGATGCCCGCCTCGGTGGTGCGGCTGTCGGCCGGGCGCCAGCAGATGGACGACGCGGTGCAGGCGCTGTGCTTCTTCGCCGGTGCCGGCTCGATTTTTTACGGCGAAAAGCTGCTGACCACCGGCAACCCGGACGTGGCGCAGGATCGCGCGCTGTTCCGCCGGCTCGACCTGCATCCGCTGGAAGTCGTCGAGGCCGCGGGCACCGCGCATGCCGATATCCTGCATCCCGCCGCCGCGGCGGACAGCACCGGCTGCGGACACGGCTGTGGCTGCAGTGCCGCGGCCTGACCTGCTCGATCGTCTGGCCGTCCGGACGGCCGAACGTGAGCGCGCGCAGCTGCTGCGCCGGCTGCGCACCGTCGAGCATGCGGACGGCCCGTGGCTGGAATGCGGCGGCCGGCGCCTGCTCGGCTTCTGCAGCAACGACTACCTGGGGCTGGCGCAGCATCCGCAGGTGATCGCCGCGTTCAAGCGGGTGGCCGATGACGAGGGCGTCGGCAGCACCTCGGCGCATCTGATCTGCGGTCATCGCGCCGAGCATGCCGCGCTGGAGGAAGCGCTGGCGGCATGGACCGGGCGCGCGCGCGCGCTGCTGTTCTCGACCGGCTACATGGCCAACCTGGGCGTGCTGCAGGCGCTGCTGGGGCGCGGCGACCTGTGCGTGCAGGACAAGCTCAACCACGCCTGCCTGCTCGATGGCGCGCAGCTGTCCGGCGCCGAGCTGAAGCGCTATCCGCATGCCGACGTGGCCGCCGCCGCGCGCCAGCTGGCCAGCCGCACCGAAGCCGCCGCGCTGCTCGCCAGCGACGGCGTGTTCAGCATGGACGGCGACACCGCGCCGCTGCGCGAGCTGGCCGCGCTGTGCACGCGCGAGAACGCCACGCTGATGGTGGACGACGCGCACGGCCTGGGCGTGCTCGGCGAGCGCGGCGGCGGCAGCGTCGAGGCCGCGCACCTGGGCCAGCGCGAGGTGCCGGTGCTGATGGCCACGCTGGGCAAGGCGCTGGGCTGCGCGGGCGCGTTCGTGGCCGGCCCGGCCAGCCTGATCGAGGGGCTGACCCAGTTCGCGCGGCCGTACATCTACACCACCGCGATGCCACCGGCGCTGGCCGCCGCCGCGCTCGCCGCGGTGCAGCTGGCCCAGGCCGAGTCGTGGCGGCGCGACAAACTCGGCGCGCTGATCGAGCGCTTTCGGCAAGGCGCGCGGCAGCTCGGCCTGCCGCTGCTGCCCTCGGCCAGCGCGATCCAGCCGCTGCTGCTGGGCGACGCGCAGGCGGCGCTGGACGCGGCGCAGGCGCTGGAACAGCGCGGCCTGCTGGTCAGCGCGATCCGCCCGCCGACCGTGCCGGCGGGCCAGGCGCGCCTGCGCATCACGCTGTCCGCCGCGCACAGCGAGGAGCAGGTCGATCTGCTGCTCGATGCGCTGGCCAGCCTGCCCGCGCCTGCCGCGGCGCGGGGCTGAGCACCGCGCCACGTATAATCGCCGGCTGACCGCCGCGCGCTCGCCTCATGCCCATCATCAATATCGCCGCCTATCGCTTTGTCAGCCTGGAGTCCCTGCCCGCGCTGCGCGAGCGCGTGCTCGAACGCTGCGCCACGCTGGCGCTGAAAGGCACTGTGCTGCTGGCACCGGAGGGCATCAACCTGTTTCTGGCCGGCCCGCGCGAGGCGGTCGATGCGTTCATGGCGTGGCTGCGCGAGGACGCCCGCTTTGCCGGCATGACGGCGAAGGAGTCGCGCTCCGAACGGGCCCCGTTCGGCCGTCTGCGGGTGCGCATCAAGCGCGAGATCATCACCATGCGCCGGCCCACGATCCGTCCCGAAGGCGGCCGCGCGCCGGCGCTGGATGCGCCCACGCTGCGGCGCTGGCTGGCGCTGGGCCACGACGACGACGGCCGCGAGCTGGTGCTGCTGGATACCCGCAACGCCTACGAGACCGCGCTGGGCGCGTTCGACGGCGCAGTCGACTACCGCCTCGCCAGTTTCACCGGCTTTCCCGCCGCGCTCGCCGCCGACCGCGCGCGCTACGCCGGCAAGACCGTGGTGTCGTACTGCACCGGCGGCATCCGCTGCGAAAAGGCTGCGCTGCACATGCGCGAACTCGGCCTCCCGCACGTCTATCAGCTCGATGGCGGCATCCTGGGCTACCTGGAGCAAACCGACGGCAGCGGCTGGCACGGCGACTGCTTCGTGTTCGATGAGCGCGTGGCCGTCGACAAAGCGCTTCTACCTTCGCCGTGACCCTGCATATCGAAACCCACGGCCGCGGCGCCGTGCCGCTGGTGCTGATCCACGGCTGGGCGATGCACGGCGGGGTGCTGCAGCCGCTGGTCGAGGCGCTGGCCGCGCGCTACACCATGTACGTGGTGGACCTGCCCGGCCACGGCTACTCGCGTGACTGCGGGCTGCCGCTGGAGCCGCACGCCTGCGCCCGCACGATCGCCGCGGCCACGCCGCCGGCGATCTGGCTGGGCTGGTCGCTGGGCGGGCTGGTCGCGCTGACCGCGGCGCTCGAGATGCCGCAGCAGGCGCGCGGCCTGGCGATGCTGTGCGCCACGCCGAAATTCGTGCGCGACGCCAGCTGGCCGCACGGCAGCGACGCCGCGCTGGTGCATCAGCTGGCCACCGATCTGGAAACCGATTACCGCGCCACGCTGGAGCGCTTCCTGGCGCTGGAGGCGATCGGCAGCGCCGATCCGCGCGCCGAGCTGCGCCAGCTGCGCGCGCAGATGTTTGCCCGCGGCGAGCCCGAACTGCGCGTGCTGCAGGAAGGCATCGCGCTGCTGGAAAACACCGATCGCCGCGCCGCCCTGCCGGATCTGCGCGTGCCCAGCGTGTGGATCGCCGGCCGCCGCGACCGGCTGGTGCCGCCGCCGGCGATGGCGTGGTCGGCCAGCCAGTGCGGCGGCCACTACAGCGAGATCGAGCGGGCCGGCCATGCGCCGTTCTTCGGTCATGCCGAGGCGGTGCGGCAGGCACTGGCGCCGCTGCTGGACGATCCCCGCATGAGCCCTGCTTCACCGAGTCCATCGCCATGAGTGAGTTCCACCTCGACCGCCGCCAGGTGCGCCGCAACTTCGGCCGCGCCGCCCAGACCTATGAGCAGCACGATGTGCTGCAGCGTGAGGTACAGCAGATCCTGCTGGAGCGACTGGACTTCTATACGGCCGAACCGGCGCGGGTGCTCGACGTCGGCGCCGGCACCGGCCGCGGCAGCGCGCTGCTGAAGAAACGCTACGCCCGGGCCGAGGTGATCGCCTTCGACCTGGCGCTGCCGATGCTGCGCGCCGCCCGCCAGCACAGCAGCTGGTTGAAGCCGTTTACCCGCGTGTGCGCCGAGGCCACCGCGCTGCCGCTGGCCGACCACAGCGTCGACCTGCTGCATTCCAACCTGTGCTTCCAGTGGATCGACGACCTGCCCGCGCTGTTCGGCGAATGCGTGCGCGTGCTGCGGCCCGGCGGCCTGCTGCTGTTCTCCACCTTCGGGCCGGACACGCTGAAGGAACTGCGCGCGGCGTGGGCCGGCGCCGACCAGCAGCCGCACGTGAGCCGCTTCCTGGACATGCACGATGTCGGCGACGCGCTGCTCGCCGCCGGCCTGCGCGATCCGGTGCTCGACGCGCATCGCTACACGCTCACCTACAGCGAACCGCGCAAGCTGCTGGAAGAACTGCAGGGCCTGGGCGCCACCAACGCCGACAGCACGCGCGGCCGCGGCCTCACCGGCAAGAGCCACTACCGCCGCATGCTGCAGGCCTACGAGGCGATGCGCGTGGACGGCCGCATTCCGGCCACCTGGGAAGTGGTCACCGCCCACGCGTGGGGGCCGCCGGCCGGTCAACCTCGCCGCGGCCGCGACGGCGCCGCCATCGCCAGTTTTTCGGTGGACAGCTTGCGTGGTTCGCGGCGCGGGTGAAACGAGTGCGGTTTGCGGGAATATGAGCGCCGGCTGCCGGCCGGGAACGGACGTTGACCGCTGGACCTGCGCCCATCGCTGCGGGCGGAGGCGCCACGAGACTCCGCCTCAGTCGCCTCCCGGGTTTCCAATCCTGGAAGAAGCTCCGGGCTTCGAAAGCTCAAGGCAACGGCGCCAAACCCAACTCCAGGAGGAACCCGTTGTGGCGCTTCTTCGCCTCGTCGATCTTTGACTCGATCGCTTCAAGATCGGCGTGCACGGCCGCGAGGTCGATGGCCTGCTCGGTCTCGGCAGTGCTGACATAGCGCGAGATGTTGAGGTTGTAGTCGTTGGCGACGATCTCCTGCATCGCCACGCGGCGGGAATAGCGCTCGTGCTCGTCCCGGTTCTGGTACGTGCTGACGATCCGCTGGATGTTGTCATCCGTCAGCTGGTTCTGTCGCTTGCCCTTCACGAAGTGCTCGGCCGCGTTGATGAACAGGACGTCGTCCGGCTTCTTGCACTTCTTCAGCACCAGAATGCACACCGGGATGCCGGTGGAATAGAACAGGTTCGCTGGCAGGCCGATCACCGTGTCGATGTGCCCGTCCTTCAGCAGCTTGATGCGGATGTCCGCCTCCTTGCCGCCGCGGAACAGCACGCCGTGCGGCAGGATGATGGCCATCACGCCGTCGTCCTTCAGGTAGTGCAGGCCGTGCAGCAGGAAGGCGAAGTCGGCGGCGCTTTTCGGCGCCACGCCGTGGTTTCTGAAGCGCGGGTCGTCCTTGGTCTCGTCCTTCGGCTCCCAGCGGAAGCTGAAGGGTGGATTGGCCACCACGGCGTCGAACTTCGGTTTCTTCGCCGGGTTGGTTTCGCGCAGCCAGTCCCAGTCGTTCTTCAGCGTGTCGCCATGATGAATCTCGAACTCGGTGTCCTTCACCCCGTGCAGCAGCATGTTCATGCGCGCCAGGTTGTACGTGGTGATATTGGATTCCTGCCCGACGATGCGGCCGATGCTGCCGCCGGCCTCGTTCATACGGTGGCGCACGTTGAGCAACAGCGAGCCGGAGCCGCAGGCGAAATCGAACACGCTGTCCAGCTTGCGCCGCGGTCCGGTCTTCGGCTCCTGGCTGTCCAGCGTGACGATGGCCGAGAGGATGTTGGAGATCTGCTGCGGGGTGTAGAACTCGCCGGCCTTCTTGCCACTGCCTGCGGCGAACTGGCCGATCAGGTATTCGTAGGCATCGCCCAGCGTGTCGCTGTCGGTGGAGAACAGCGCCATGCCGCGCGCGATTTCGCTGATGATGGCGCACAGCTTGGCGTTGCGAGCGGGATAGGTGCGACCGAGCTTGTCCGAGCCGAGGTTGATCTCGGAAAACAGGCCCTGGAAGTGGCTCTGGAAGGATTCCTCCTCGATGTACTTGAAGCCGCCTTGCAGCGTATCAAGCAGCGTGTCGTCCTGCGTCCTGGCCAGGTGGACGATATGGCCCCACAGGAACCTGGGCTGGATGACGTAGTGCGCCTTGCGTCGCATCTGCTGCTCGAATGCGGTCACGTCTGCACGGTTTTCCGCGTACCAGACCGACAGCGGCGTCTTGCCGGCGTTGCCGACGGCGTTCGGGTCCGGGTAGTCCGATCCCAGCTCCTTGCGCGCGGCTGCCTCGTAGTTGTCCGAGAGGTAGCGCAGAAACAGGAACGACAGCATGTAGTCGCGGAAGTCGTCCGCGTCCATCGTGCCGCGCAGCTGGTCGGCGACGGCCCAAAGGGTCTTGCCGAGTTGTTTCTGGTCGTTTTCGGTCACCGCGCTGAATTCCCATCGTTGCATGCGCTGGCAAGCGCGCGTAGCATGAGTGTGTAGCCAAATGTGTGGAGGTGTGCCGTGGCGACCAATCTTGCGCTTGACCCCAGCCTGATCGACCGCGCCGTCGCGGTCAGCGGCGAGCCCTCGAAAAAGGCGGCGGTCACCCTTGCGCTCAAGGAATTCATTGCCCGCCGCGAACAACAGCGCATTGTCGGCCTGCTGGGCCAGCTTGAATGGGACGAAAGTTTCAACCCGAAAGCCGAACGCAGCCGCAAGTGAGTCTGTTCGTCGATACCAGCGTGTGGTCGCTGGCGCTGCGCCGCGACGCGCCGTCCGATCATCCGGCCGTCGCCGTCCTGCGCAAGGCACTTGAGGAAGGCGACACCATCGTCATTACCGGCCTCGTGCTGCAGGAACTGCTGCAGGGATTCCACGGGCCGAAGGATCAGGCACGCCTCATCGAACGCCTGCAGGTGCTGCCATTGCTCGTGCCAAACCGCGACACCTACATCCAGGCCGCGCAACTGCGCAACACGTGCAGGCGTCGCGGCGTGCAGCTTGGCACCGTCGATGCGCTGATGGCGCAACTGTGCATCGAACACGACCTCGCCCTGCTCACGGCCGACAAGGACTTCATGCATGCGGCGCGCTTCGTGCCGTTGCGGCTGGCGATCTGACCACAGCATGTCATCGCGGAAGTCGTCCGCGTTCATGGCACCGCGCAACTGGTCGGCGACGGCCCACCGGGTCTTGCCGAGTTGTTGCTGGTCGTGTTCGGCCACACGTTTCATCCTGTTGCGTAGCGGCCTCGCGCCGCAGAGTTTCGGCGGGGAGATAGACGGCGCGTCCGTCACGCACGACCACGATTCCCGTGTCCGTGTCGATCGCGATCTTTCGCGCCAGCGCAGATGCGCGGCGCAGCGCAGCGCAGCCAAGGATGCGCGCAAATCCGGGTTGCTGGCCTTGGAAATATCGTGCGGACTCATTGGCTCACGCCGTTGCAGGAAGCACATGGGGCCGCGATACCGTGACCTTGAAGAGGTTGCCCGCACGATCATCGACAAGCTCAATATCAGGCCATGCTTGAAGCGCTCGCAGCAAGCCGCTACCCAACCCCCGATAGGGCAAGAGCTTGGCAGCGAAGGAGGCGAGGATGGGGTTGCGCATATTAGAGTTGCCAGCCTTGACGTTTTCGATGGTCAGGTTGTTGGGCAGGTGGCCGGGGCTGATGATCTCGACCCGATCGGGAAATACCAGCACGCGCACCGGGGCACTGATAAAGTAGTCGCGGTGGATGAGGGCATTGGCGACCAGTTCTTCCCAGACGATGCGCGGTATCTCAGGCTGGCCCTGTGTGTTGAAGCCCTGCTCGCCCTGCACGGCGCGGGTGTTGGCAATGATGAAGCCCAACGTCTGCCGGCACACATCGGCCAGCTTGCCGATGATGTCGCGGCTGTCGATGTAGCGATCATCCTCGATCTGGTTGCCAACAAAGGAGACTGCCTTAACGATGAAGGCGGGTAGCGCGTAATGCGGCGCCTTGGCGAACAACAGGCTGCCGGCTACATTGAGCTGCCCCTGGTTCATCAGGTTCATGTTGGCCAGCAACTGGGGCAGCGGCTGGTTGTGCTGGGCGAGTGGCTCGCCGAATTGCTGCTCGAAGAAGGCCTCGAAATAGGGCATGTCCACATCGCCCGCACTCAAGCCGGTCACGGGTGTCTCGTCGGCATGTACCAGCCCCGCCTGCTGGAACAGGCGCTGGATTTCCTCGCGCGAGGTGGCGCGGCGCTTGTCTGATCCATTCTTTACCCAGATAGCGCCGTTTTTGTCCATGTAGGGCTTGTTGATACCCTCGGCGATGGTGATTACCAGTACGGTGCCCGCCGGGTGGGGTACGTTGTCGGTAAGCGGATTCACAGCGGGGCGGAGGTTCTGCGAGGCTGCGTTAGCGACGAGTTGGTTGAGGCGGGCCACGTCGCCGCCTGACAGGCCACGTACCGAGCCATCGTCGTTCACACCGATGAAGATGCGCCCGCCTACGGTGTTGCTAAAGGCAACGATCTCTGCCGCCAAGGCATCTACATTGGTAATGTCGGCCTTGAACTGATGGCGGCTGTCTTCGCCCCGGCTGAGGAGGTCGATCAGCTCTGTGGTTTCCATAGGTTGTAGACCTCTTTGCGACGGTTGAAGGCTTCCTGGCCTCCCTCCATGATGTTGATGATGGCGTCCTGCACCGGGCGGGCGTCGATGCTCCCGCTTTGCGTGGCGACCTTTTCATCCCGGTACTGGCAGGCGTGCACCTGTTCGGCGTCACCCAGCACAGGGAAATTGGCGTTGTGGGTGGCAAAGATGAATTGGGCGTGAGGTTTCATTTTACGCAGCAGCTTGATTACATCGTCGTAGATGGTCTGGTTGTCCAGATCGTCTTCCGGCTGATCGATGATGATGACATCGTTCTGCCGTTGGCTGAGCACATACAGCAGCAACGCCGAAGCGCGCTGCCCGAGTGAGTGGTGCTTCAGCTCCTTGCCACGATAACGGATGGCGAAGCGATTGGGCACCTGCCGGGTGACGAACTCGGCCAAGTTCTGCATGAAGGTCTTTTCGAAGACCTCGGGGGTGCTGCCCGCCTTAGCCAAGGCTCCCGGCAGGGCACGCAACAGACCGCCGAAGTCGGCGTGATCCTCCATGACCGCGCGCAGGGTGGTTTCGCGGATGTTGCTGCCCTTGAAGAGTTGCTGCATGAAACCGATGGCTGCTTCCTTGTCGCCCTTGAAGTCGGCCTCGATCTGCAGGGCGGTGTGGCCGGCGTTGACGCGATCCAGCTCGGCCTTGATGGCGTTGAACTCGCGCAACCAAAGCTCGTTGAGCTTGTCGATCTCGGCAAACAGCGCGTCACGGATGCTGTTTTGCTGGCCCTCCTGCTTAGCCAGCGCTTCCAGCATTTGCTCCGCCTTGGTTTTGCGCTGCTGCTGCGCCAGGAAATCGTCCGGCTGGATGGCGGTCATGCCGGTCTGCTTGAGTTCCTGGGCCAGTTGCCGCTCGACTTGTGCGAACTCCTCCTGAAGGCTCATGCTTGCGCCTTCAAACTCACCCTGTTTGGTCTTGAGGCGACCCGCAATGGCGCGCGCCTCTTGCTCGATCTGCTTGAGCTGATCGACCTTGGCAATGAGGTTGGAAAACTCAGCGTAGTACGCAGAGAAGAAGTCCGGGTTCTGCCGGGACACGTAGCTCGTTGCGTTGCGCAGTTCGTCCTCGTGCTCGGCGATCAAGCTGCCCAGGGCGAGGATGAAGTTGTCTGCTCGCTCCTTCATGCGCGTGAGCGCAGCGGCGTCCTGCTGGAACCCCAGACGTTTTTGAAGCTTGTCGGCGACACCGTATTCCGCGAACTTGTTCAGACGGAAGTTGGCATCATTAAGTTGGGTCTCGAAGTCGCGCTTGAGTTCGGCGGTATTGCTGAGCTTGAGCCAGCGTAGGGCGGCTTCGCGCACGCGCTGGCGTTGGTGCTCGATGTCATCGCGCAACACACGAAGCTTCTCGCCGACCAGCTTTTCTACCAGATCGGTCTCGAAACCCTCGCCGGTGCTGGAGAGGTCTTTTTGCCCGAAGTAGATCGGACGGCGCAGCACGGTTTCCCGGATCGACACGCCGGGCTGCAATTTGCCGTTCAGATAGACGTTCGGTGCTTCGCGGAAGATGCGGGAGATGGTGAACTCTTGGTCGTACACATCGCAGACCGTCAGCGTCACCTTGCCGCCACTGCCGAGGGTATGGCGGATCAATTCGTCTTTGTACCTGGTGTCCTGCGCCTTTTCGCCCCGTGGAATATCGAGGGCATAGCGCACCGCTTCCAGGATGGACGACTTGCCGCTGCCCCGGATGCCGATGAGCGTGTTGAGTTCGGGTGAGAAGTGCAGCGTCTGCCCATCCAAGATGCCGCCGTCGAAGTGAATGCTCCGAATGTGCGATGCCTGATGTTTGGACGGCTCCAGGGCGACCCGCGAAGCGGGGTCGCTCAAGGCAAACTTGACCGCTTCGAAGGACAGCTCGCCCAATTTGAGGTAACAAGCTTTACCCTGGCCGATGTCATCTATGCACTTGGCGTCGCAGCCTTCGAGTTCAGCTGGGTACCAGTCATTAAGGTGCTGCTGAACTTTGGTACGGCAGGGTTTGTTCCTTTCTTGCAGTTTGTTGTAGGTGCAAACCTTTTGGAAGCCAAGTGTGCGCCGACGAAAGACTTCGTTTTGGCCTAGCTCGGAAAGACGCCCACCGTCTAGTTCGGCCCAAAGTCCGCTCGGCGCTTCGACATGGGCAAAAACGAGGAAAAAGTCGCGGTTGTAGCCTTCCAGCTTTTTAATGGTTTCCAGCAGCGACAGAGAGGATCGTCCGTTTTCCTGTTCATACTGAGCGGGTATTTTTCCTTCGAAAGCAACACCCAAGAAGGGATTGATATGGTCATGACCATCCGCCAACCAGTCGTCGGAAAAAACAACTAGCGTATGAATGCCATTGGCCCCATCGTTGACCGACAACTCGACGCCAGGCAGTAGTGCAACCCCTTTTTTCTGGGCTGTCTTGCGTAGCGCCTTGAACTCATCGAAGTCGAACTTGTTGTGATTGGTGATAATGCCGAGCCGGATGCCTGCTTTTTCCAGCGCATCTACGTAGTTGCTGTTGTAGAAGTTGTCATCACCCACGAAGTTGAATTCGCGATCTACACGAGTATGTAGATGAAAGTCTGCGCGAATCCACTGCGCCCCATTTTCAAAGACTGCATTCATCATTCAGCACCCTGATGTGTCAAGTTGCTCGCCTGGTGGCTAATGGGATCGCGTCCGCCAACTGCGAGAAGTCATTGAACATGATAATTTCACACATCCTCTGCCGCCAGTAACGCACCTTCTGGTAGAAGCGTTTCTCCGAGGCGCGGATGTCGCGGATGCGCGCCAGCATCTCGTCGAAGTGGTCCGGGCGCCCGTCGGGACTCTTCAGGCGTTCGTCGTCCATGACGAAGCCCTTGAGCAGGTATTCCTTGAGCGCGGTGCTGGCCCATTGGCGGAACTGCACGCCGCGCGGCGAGCGCACGCGGTAGCCCACGGCAAGGATGGCGTCCAGGTTGTAGTGCGCCACCCGGTAGTTCTTGCCGTCGGCGGCAGTGGTCAACCATTGGTTGACAACTGCATCAGCCTGCAACTCGCCGTCGGCGAAGATCGCCTTGAGATGCTTGGCGATGTTCTGCTTGCTGGTCTGGAACAGCTCGGCCATGTCCAATTGGGTAAGCCACACGGTCTGGCCGTCGGCGCGCAGCTGGATGCGGCTGGTGCCGTCCTCGGTGGTGTAGAGGATCAGGCTGCTCATGCGCCGGTGGCTTCCGGTGCGGGGAACAACTGCTGCATCAGGCCCTGCTTGTGGGTCTTGAGGGCGGCGAGCTGGTTGGATTCGGCGGTGATCTGCGTGTCGAGAGACGAAAGGAAATCGGCGATACGCTTTTGTTCGGCAGCATCTTTCGGATACTTGATTGAAAGACCGCGTAAATCGGGACCGTATATCCGCGTTATGGTCGTTGAGTTCAACTTACTCCAGTCAACGTTAGAGATCAGAGCAAAAAGGAAATCATTGCTGATCGCGTCGGTCGGGTTGTCAATCCACACGATATTCGAATCTTGGAAGTACGCGGCGCTTCCGTCATAGCGCAAGCACTTCCCGACAGTGCCGCTGCAGGTGATCAAGATTTCGCCGATTCTAGGGAAGTTGTATCGGGACCTGTAGTCCTCGAAAAGCTCTTTCGATATGTAAGCGTCCGGCGCCCCACCCAAAGTACCGATCTTGTAGAACGGCACTCCTCCGGCCGCGTTGGTTTCACTTGCAAATATCCTCTTGCACATGAGAACTTCAGTAGTCTCGCCAAGCGTCTCTTGCTTCCACTCCGGCGCGTTGCGGAATTCGGGGAAGCGGAGGCGCGGGCGGGTTTCGCCTTCGCGGGGGAAAAGCTGCTGCATCAGGCCGCGCTTGTGCGCCTTCAACGCCTCCACTTTCCGCCCCTGCGCGGTAATCACTTCGTCCAGCGACGTCAGGCAGTCGGCGATCTTTTGTTGCTCTTTTAATCCAGGAACAGCGACCTCAATCTTTTCGATGTTCGATTTCGACAGGCTGGGGATACCTCCCGCCTCATTGTGCTTTAGCCAATCGATTTTCTGGAAATGCAAGAACACGAAACGAGGCAGGCAACCTTTGAAAGAGTGCGTGTAAAAAAGCGTGTCTACAGTCCAGAATTTCCCGCTTAGGAAAATCGGCTTGTTGATAGTCCCTTTCCGTCCGATGCAAGCACTCTCACCGTCATACAAGTAATCACTGACCGAAAGCATGTAGCCGCCAGACCCATACATCGGGATAGGCCCACCATCAAGGTGCTTGTAATCCTTGCCACTTCCGATCGTCAGAATCTGCGAAAACGGTTTTATATCCCACGCTTGCTCTTTCCCGAACTCTGGAAACCGCAGCCTCGGCACCACCGTCTTCGCGCCTCGCTCCGCCATCCTCATTCCTCGTACGCCTTGAGCCCAGCGATCTCGCGCCCGCCTGCCCGCTTCTTCAACAGCGGCAGCAGATCGCCCATCAACGCCAGCTCCTTCTGCGTGCGCGCCTTCCAGCCCCGACCGAGCTGGGGCGACACCGTTCCTTCCAAAGGTTGGCGCTCACTCGTCATCGGGCAGCTTGTCCGGGTTTTGCAGGGTCTTTTTATCGGCGGCAGCCAAACGGCGCTCCACCTTTTTTTTGTCCTCGGCCGGCTGCAGGGCTTCGGGGCGAATGCCGCGGCTGAGCAGGGTTTGCCGCACGGCCTCGTTGTTGATGACGTGTTCGCGCGCGATGGCGGGCTCGCTGCCCATCCGGTGCGTGCGCGCGTTGTGGATGGTGATCTCGGTGGCGAAGTCCTTGGCCTTGAGCACGATGGTGGGGGCGAAGTCGGCCAGCGGGCGGCTGTCCGGCACCTGCCACTGCGCCTTCATGGCCTGGGTGCTCTTGCCGAACAGGGCGTGATCGCCCTTGCTGCGGATCAGGGCGAAGTTCTGGTTGCCACCGGTCTGTTCGTAGATGACGCTGGACAGCTCCTTCTCGGTATCCGACAGCTTGCGTCGGGCCTGAACCCGTTCGGCTTCCAGCAGGCGTTGCTCGATCAGCTCGGCCTGGCGCGTGCGGATGGCAAAGTAGGTCTGGGCGAACGCGATCTCCGGTTTCCTCGGGTCGCCGTTCTGGGCGATGAGGTAGCAGGCGTAGCGGGTGAGCATCACATCGTCGATGTCGCGGGGTGCGCCCGAGCCGATTTCGACCATTTTGTTGACGTCAACAAAATGGTCGCCAACAGCATGGCCGGAGCCTTCACAGGCAGTCTTGCCCTTGTTCAAAACCTGTTGAAAGTTCCGCCACTCGGTGTAGCCCAGCAAATGCTGCAGGTCGCGGGCCAACCAGTATTCGACGCCGTTTTCCGTACGCTGAGCATGGCCTTCGAAGGTGACGGTCAGGGTCTGGACTTGTTGTGTTTCCATGTTGGTGCTCCTCCTTATTGTTCGTAGGCCTTGAGCCCGGCAATCTCGCGTCCACCCGCCCGCTTGTTCAGCAGCGGCAGCAGGTCGCCCATTAGCGCCAGCTCCTTCTGCGTGCGTGCTTTCCAGCCAAGCTCCAGCGGCGCCAGCAGCTCGGTGAGCTGCTCGCCATCGAAGATGCGGCGGGCGAGGATGGCATCGACGAAGGCCTGCAACGCGGCCACGGGCAGGCCGTGCTTGCCGGACAGCACGGTCATTTCCTTGGCACTCTTATCGGCCTTGAACTGCCGGTAGCCGGCGCGGATGGCGGCTTCGTCCAGGCCTTCGCCGGCCTTGAGGCCACGCACGTACTCGCTGATGTCCTCGCGCTCGTCCATGAACTTGGCATCGCCGGCGATCAGGCCGATCAGCTGCTCGCGGCTCATGCTGGCCTTGCCGGGGGTCTTCGCCGAGTAGTCGGCGATCAGTTTCATGATGTAGTCGTAGTCGATGGTGCTGGAGGCAAACAGCACGAACTCGAAATCGAGCTGGTCAACCGCCTCGTCTTTCTGACCGGTCGGCTTGGCTTGCTGCGCGCGCAGCCGCTGCGCGGTTTCCAGGTAGGCGCCGCGGAAGGCGTTGTGTTCGTCGCGCGGCAGCACCTGGTCGATCTGCTGCGCCTGTTCGGGCGTGAGGTCGGTGTACTGGTCAAGCTGCGTCTTGAGCTTCTGCACCTGCTTGAAGTGCTCGACGAAGGCGGCGCGGGCGGCATCGCCCTTGAGGTTGGCGATGTCGTCGGGCTTGCCGGTAAGGCCTTGCGACTGCATGAAGTTGTCGAGCTTGTCGCGCGCCACTTTCAGCTTGTCGATGACCACGGGTGCGGTATCCACCAGCCAGATCTCGCGCGCCTTGTCGGCCTTGGCGCCGGAGAACAGCGCGATGGCGGCATCCACTTCCTTCTGCTGGCCGCGGAAGTCGAGGATGTTGCCGGTGGGCTTGGTGTCGTTGAGTACGCGGTTGGTGCGGCTGAACGCCTGGATCAGGCCGTGGTGCTTGAGGTTCTTGTCTACGTACAGGGTGTTGAGGTACTTGCTGTCGAAGCCGGTGAGCAGCATGTCCACCACGATCACGATGTCGAGCTTCTCGCGGCCCTTCATCGGCAGGTCGGCGTTGGGGAACTGCTGGTCCTTGATGCGCTGCTGCACGTCCTGGTAGTAGGCGTCAAACTCCTCGATGCGGTGGTTGGTGCCGAACGCTGAGTTGTAGTCGGCAATGATGGTCTTGAGTGCGGCCTTCTTGGCTTCAGGGTCTTTCTTGTTGTCTTCCTGCTCCTGCGGCAGGTCTTCCTGCAACTGCTTCACGTCGGCGCTGACGTCAGCCGGCGGGGAGAACACGGCGGCGATGTTGAGCGGCTGCCAGTGCGGATCGGCCTGGTGCTTCTCGGCCTGCGCGACCTCGAACAGCTCGAAGTATTCGATGGCGTCATTGATGGACGCGGTGGCGAGGATCGCGTTGAAGCGGCGTCCGCCGGTGCTGATGTCGTGCTTGGCCAGGATGGCGTCGACCACGGCGCGCTTGGCCAGGGTTTCGCCGGGCTTCGGGGGATGCTTGCCGTCCGGCTTGTAGTAGTCGACGTGGAAGCGCAGGACGTTCCTGTCTTCGATGGCGTGGGTGATGGTGTATTCGTGCAGCGATTGCTGGAACAGGTCCTCGGTGGTCCTGAGGGTCTGCTCTTCGCCCTCGATGCGCTTGTAGCTGGCGTTCTGCTCGAAGATCGGCGTGCCGGTGAAGCCGAACAGCTGGGCCTTGGGGAAAAACTCCTTGATGGCCTGGTGGTTGTCGCCGAACTGCGAGCGGTGGCATTCGTCGAAGATGAAGACGATGCGCTTGTCACTCAGCGCTGCGAGCTGCTCGGCGTGGCTGGCCAGGCCGCGCTTCTCGCGGCCCTTGTTGCGTTGGCTGTTTTCGTCCAGCGCCAGGCCGAGTTTCTGGATGGTACAGACGATGACCTTGTCGGCCGCGTCGTCCGAGAGCATGCGGCGCACCAGCGCGCCGGTGTTGGTGTTCTCCTCGACGCAGCCTTGCTGGAAGCGGTTGAACTCCTCGCGGGTCTGGCGATCCAGATCCTTGCGGTCCACCACGAACAGGCACTTCTCGATGGCCGGGTTGGCCTTGAGCAGGGTGGAGGCCTTGAAGCTGGTGAGCGTCTTGCCGCTGCCGGTGGTGTGCCAGATGTAGCCGTTGCCGAGGTTTTTCTCGATGCACTCGACGATGTTCTTCACCGCATAGATCTGGTACGGCCGCATCATCAACAGCTTCTGCTCGCTGGCCACGAGCACCATGTAGCGGCTGATCATCTGGCCCAGGGCGCACTTGGCGAGGAACGCCTCGGCGAAGGCGTCGATGCCATTGACCTTGGTGTTGTCCGGCGCGGCGTACTGGTAGATCGGCAGGAAGCGCTCGTCCGCGTTGAACGCGAAGTGGCGCGCGTTGTTGTTGGCGAAGTAGTAGGTGAAATCGCGGTTGCTGACGATGAATAGCTGAATGAAGCACAGCAGTGTGCGGGTGTAGCTGTTGCCGGGGTCGTTCTTGTACTCGACGATCTGCTCGATCGCCCGGCGCGGCTTGATGCCGAGCGTCTTCAGCTCGATCTGCACCGCCGGCACGCCATTGACCAGTAGCAGCACGTCGTAGCGGTGGTAGCTGTAATCGGTATTGATGCGAAACTGGCTGGCGACCTCGAAGTCGTTCTTGCACCAGTCGTTGATATTCACCAACGTGTAGTTGAGCGGCGTGCCGTCGTCGCGGGCGAAGGCATTGCGGTGGCGCAGCGTCTGCGCGGCCTTGAACACGTCCGGGGTGACGATCTCGTCCAGCAGGCGCTTGAACTCGCTGTCCGTCAGGCTGACCCGGTTCAGCGCCTCGAACTTCTCGCGGAAGTTGCGCTCCATCGCCGCGCGGTCGCGGATGTCCGGGCGCAGCGTGTACTTGAGCTCGCCAAGCTTCTCGATCAGCTCCTGCTCGATGGTGCTTTCCCTGACTTGCATGAGAACCTCGTTCTAGGATCGCCACCGCGCCATGAACAGGCGTTCGATCAATGACCTCGCAAGTCTACCGGACGGATGGGAGCGTCCAACATCGCCTGGGTGCTTGGGCAGGGTGCCGCCAGCCGTGGCCAGGACCACCATACGGGTGGGCTCAGGTTCAATGACCGGGAGGGCCTTGTCGACGACCATCCGCCACTCGCCTACGCACTCATCTCCCCCCAGCACAAGCCGCATGCCGGAAGCACCCCACCAGATGGTCATTCACCATGCCGGTGGCCTGCAGCAGCGAGTAGCAGATGGTGCTGCCGACGAAGCGGAAGCCGCGCTGCTTGAGCGCCTTGCTCATGCGGTCGGACAGCTCGGTGCTGGCGGGCACCTCGCTCTGGTCGCGCCAGCGGTTGAGCAGCGGCTGGCCGTCGACGAACGACCACAGATAGCCGTCCAGACTGCCAAATTCCGCGATGACCGCGAGCGCGGCGAGCGCGTTGTCGCGGGTCGCCCACACCTTCAGCCGGTTGCGGATGATGCCGGGATCAAGCAGCAGCTCGGCCAGCTCGCGTTCGGTCATCGCCGCAACACGGACGATCTCGAAGTTGTGGAACACCCGCCGGTAGTGCTCGCGCTTGGCCAGCACGGTGCGCCACGACAGCCCGGCCTGCGCCCCTTCCAGGCACAGGAACTCGAACAGGGCGCGATCGTCGTGCAGCGGCACGCCCCACTCGGTGTCGTGGTACTCGCGCAGCAGCTCGTCGCCGGTGGCCCAGTGGCAGCGTTGCATCGGGTGTCCTCGGGTTGACGCCGCAATGTAGCGCATGACGCGGCACCCGCGGCCAGGCGGCACATCGGCGCGGCGCAGGCCCGCTAGACTGCGCGTTTGCCAAACGCAGATTCCGCCGATGCCCGCCCCGCCCTCCTCGCAGCGCCCCGCCGTGCTGGCGCTGCTCGCCACCGTGGTCATCTGGGCCTACAGCTGGATCGTGATGAAGCAGGCGCTGCGCTATGCGGGCGCGTTCGATTTTGCGGCGCTGCGCTATCTGCTCGGCGCGCTGCTGCTGTTCGCGCTGCTGGCGCTCACGCGCCAGTCGCTGCGGCCGCCGCCGCTGCTGCTGACCGTGGCGATCGGGCTGTGCCAAACCGCGGCGTTCCAGGGGCTGGAGCAGTGGGCGCTGCTCGGCGCCGGTGCCGGGCGGGTGGCGCTGCTGGCCTACACGATGCCGTTCTGGGCGGTGCTGCTGGCATGGCTGCTGCTGCGCGAGCGGCCTGCGCCGCGGCACTGGCTGGGGCTGGCGCTGGCCGCGCTGGGCCTGCTGTGCATCATCGAACCGTGGCGCGGGCTGGGTCACGGCGGCAGCACCGCGCTGGCGATCGGCGGCGGCGCGGCGTGGGCGGCGGGCACGGTGCTGAGCAAGCGCATGTTCCAGCGCCACGCGCCCTCGGCGCTGAACCTGGTGGCGTGGCAGATGCTGGTCGGCGCGCTGGCGCTGGGCGTGGCGGCGTGGCTGCTGCCGCAGCGGCCGATCGACTGGAACTGGGCCTTCGTCGGCCTGCTCGGCTACAGCGCGGTGCTGGCCTCCAGCGTGGCGTGGTGGCTGTGGTCGATCGTGCTGCAGCGGCTGCCGACCACGCTGGCCAGTCTGTCCAGCCTGGGCGTGCCGCTGCTCAGCGTGTTGCTGGCGTGGTGGCTGCTGCACGAGCGGCCGACGCCGATGGAAGGCGTGGGCATGCTGCTGGTGCTGCTCGGGCTGCTGGCGGTGAGCGGCGTGCGCTGGCGCCGCGACTGAGGCGCCGCGTCGCGTCGCGCTGCACCGCAGGATCATTCGCCGCTCGACAGGAAATTTTCGCGGCCTGCCGGCGGACGTCGCGCATGGGCGAAACGGCCGGGAAAGAAAAGCCACGGAGTATTCTTGGGCTTGTACGTCGTTCCTCGTCCGTCCTGCCTTGATGATCGTCATGTCCGACCTTGCCCAGCTCTGGCCCTTGCTGATCCACTGGCTCAGCGTGCACGCGGTGGTGCCGTTCCTGACCCTGCTGCACATCGAGGGGCTGTCCGGCAATCCGGACGACATCTCCGCGTCGCTGCTGATCGCCGCGCTGCAGGTGGCCATCATCGGCTGCATCTTCCGGCCGCTGGAGAGCTGGCTGCCGGCAGAGACCTGGACCGACCGCAAGCTGACCCTGGTCGACCGCAACTACACGGTGATGATGCTGCTGGGCATCTTTCCGCTGTTCACCTACCTGGTGCTGACCCCGTTCAGCCATCTGTTCGGCGGCGCCGACACCGCTGCCAGCGCCAGCACCGGCTCGCCGCTGGCGATCGTGCACTGGATACCGTGGTTCAACGGCCACCCGCTGCTGCTGTTCCTGTTCTATTACGTGATCTACGACTTCGTCTACTACTGGATGCACCGCACCCAGCACGCGATTCCCTGGTGGTGGGCGCTGCACAGCATGCACCACAGCCAGCGCCAGATGAGCTGCTGGACCAACGACCGCGGCAACCTGATCGACGGCTTCCTGCAGTCGATGGTGCTGGCGGTGGTGGGGCTGCTGATCGGCGTGCAGCCGGACGAATTCGCGTGGCTGATGCTGCTGGGCGAGCTGGCGCAGAACTTCTCGCATGCCAACGTGCGGATCGGGTTTGGACGGCTGTTCGAGAAGGCCTTCGTCGATCCGAAGTTCCACCGCCTGCACCACATGCTGGTCGATCCGTCGCGACCGGGTTTGCACAACTGCAACTACGGCCAGGTGTTCTCGACCTGGGACGTGCTGTTCGGCACCGCGCTGTATGGCATCGCGCCACGGCCCACCGGTGTGGGCGATCCGATCGTGGATGCCGACAACAACTACAGCCTGCTCGGCCTGCACTGGGTCTCGACCAAGCGCTTCCTGGGCGCCGTGCGGCGCAAGGCCGGCTGGATACCGGGCGAGGTGGCCTTCGCCGCGGATTACACGCCGATCCCGGTCAGCCAGCTGGACCTGCATGCGTTCGTCCATGCGCCGCGCGCGGCGGAACCGGCAGAGCCGGCGCGCAGCAGCATCGTGGTGGAAGGTGCGCCGGGATAGTCGCTTGCTCCGCCCCGTAAACACTTGCCTCTACCGTTCCTCCTGAGCGTAGCGAAGTCGAAGGACAAGGGTTCACACCGTTTACAGGGCACCTCGAATAACCGGATTCGTGACACTTGCAGCGACTTTTGTGGGAGCGGCTTCAGCCGCGATGCTCTTGCACCATGAAGCATAGGCATCGCGGCTGAAGCCGCTCCCACAATTGCGCTCTGCAAATCGGGGTTATTCGAGGTGCCCTACAGATTGGATCCATCATCCGCGCGCGGCCAGGGCAGCGCCTGCAGGTCGACGTTGCCACCGCTCAGCACCACGCCCACCCGACGACCGGCGAAGCGCTCGGGCTGCTGCAGGATCGCCGCCAGCACGGTGGCGCTGGACACCTCCACCACCATCTTCAACTCGGCCCACAGCAGCTGCATCGCGGCGATCGTCTGCGCATCGCTGACCGTGATCAGCTCGACCCGATGCCGGCGCAGGGCCACGAGGTTGGGCTCGCCGACCAGCGCGCGCAGGCCGTCGCAGAGAGTATCGGGCACCACCGTGGTGACGCGGACGCCGCGCGCCAGCGACTGCGCGGCATCATCGGCGCCCTGCGGCTCGGCGCCGAATAGCGCCAGCGCGGGGTTGATCGCATGCGCCGCGATCGCCACGCCGCTGGCCAGGCCGCCGCCGCCGACCGGCGTGATCAGCGCATCCAGGGCGGGCACCTGCTGCTGCAGCTCCAGCGCCACCGTGGCCTGCCCGGCCATCACCCGGGTGTCCGCATACGGATGCACCAGCACCGCGCCGGTGGCGCGCTGCACCTCGACCACCATCGCCTCGCGCGCGGCCTGCGTCGGCGCGCAGCGATGCAGGATCGCCCCGGCGCGCTCGATCGCCTGCAGCTTGGCGCGCACCGCGCCCTGCGGCACCACCACGTGCGCGGCGATGCCGCGGGCAGCGGCGGCCAGCGCCAGCGCGCTGCCGTGGTTGCCGGACGAATGGGTGACCACGCCGTGCGCGGCTTCTGCATCGCCGAGCGCCCACACCGCATTGCAGGCGCCGCGAAACTTGAACGCGCCGCCGCGCTGCAGGTTCTCGCATTTGAAATGCAGCGCGGCCCCGCTCAACGCGTCCAGCGCCGCGCTGCGCAGCACCGGCGTCACCCATGCATGCGGCGCGATGCGCGCGGCGGCATCGCGGATCTGCGCGATATCAGGCAAGGCCACCGCGGTGTACGTGCTCATGCCGGTGCCACCTCCACGCCGCAGCGGAAGCTGCGCTCGGCGCCAGGCAGCAGGCGCACCGCCGCGGCCCATTCGGCGCGGTTGAAGGCGTCGGCCATGCACTCCATCGGCTCCAGCGCCACCGCGCGACGGCGGTCGCGGCTCACCGTGTCGGCGGTGAACGCATGCATCACGCCGCGCTCCTGCCACACCGCGATGGCCAGTCCGCTGGCCGGGTCGCGCAGGCGGGTGCGGATGCGCCCGTCCGCCGCGGCCTGCAGGTCGGTGTATTCGTGATCGAGCACGCTGGCGCCGATCCGGCGCGGCGCGCGGAAATCCAGCGCGGGCGCGTCGTCCAGTGGCACGTACGCCGCCGCGCCGGGCAGCGCGATCAGTTCGGCATCGGTGCGGATCAGCGTCTGCGCGGGAATCTGCAGCTGCCAGCCGTCCACCGCCGCGTCGGCCGCCAGCCGGAAGTACGGATGCCAGCCGAAGAAGCACGGCGCCGCGCTGGCGCCGACGTTGCGCATGCGCGCCTCCAGCGTGAGGCCGCCGGCGTCGAGCGTGAAGCTGACGGCGAGGTCGATGGCATGCGGATAACCGGGCTGCGGCCGGATCGCCGCGCTGGTGAGGGTTACCCGGGCATGCTGCTCGTCCGCAGCGAGCGCGGCCGCCGCGAAGGCCGCGTCGCGCACGAAGCCATGCCGGCTGGCGCGCCCGGCGTCGGCCACGCCGGGCTGCAGGTCCTGCGACTGGCCGTCGAAGGTATAGCGCGCATCGGCGATGCGCCCGCCGAACGGCACCATGATCGCGAAGCGCGAACCCGGCCGGGCAGCAACCTCGGCGGCATCGCGATAGCCGTCGGCGAGATCGCGCACGCCATCGGCCGTGGGTACCTCGAAGCTAAGCAGCGCCGCGCCGTGGCAGGCAATGCGCAGGCGCCGGCCATCGTTTTGATCGGTCAGCACCACGATCGCCTGCGCGCCCAGCGCGGCCGTCTCAGCGGTATAGCGGTGCATGGAACCTCCCGGGGGTTTTCCTGTCATTGACGGGCTGCATGTTAGCCTGATCAGTCCCCACCCCATGTTGTCCGCATGAACGCACTTCGAGAGCAAACCCCCGCGCTGATCCGGCTCAGCGACTATCGCGCGCCCGCCTGGCGAGTCGAGACGGTCGAGCTGGATTTCGACCTTGGCATCGACGCCACCGAGCTGTCCGCGCGGCTGCTGCTGCGCCGCGACCCCTCGCAGGCGCTGCCGCTGCGGCTGGATGGCGAAAACCTCGAACTGCTGTCGATCGCGCTGGATGGCCAGGCCTTGCCCGCCGACGCCTACCGCTACGCCGACAGCGTGCTCGAAGTGGACGGCGCGCGCGACGGCAGCGTGCTGGAAACCCGCGTGCGCCTGCGCCCGGCAGCCAACACCGCGCTGGAAGGGCTGTACCTGTCCGGCTCGCGCGAGGCCGGCTTTCTGCTGACCCAATGCGAGGCAGAGGGTTTCCGGCACATCACGTTTTTCCCTGACCGACCCGACGTGCAGTCGCGCTACAGCGTCACCCTGCGCGCCGAGCGCGCGCGCTTTCCGGTGCTGCTGGCCGGCGGCAATCCCGACGGCAGCGGCGAGCTTGCCGACGGACGGCACTGGGCGCGCTTCGTCGATCCGCATCCGAAACCCAGCTACCTGTTCGCGCTGGTCGCCGGGCGGCTGCAGCGGCTGAGCCGCGATTACGTCACCGCCGACGGTCGCGCCGTGGTGCTCACTATCTGGGCCGAGGCGGACGCGATCGGGCACTGCGGCTACGCGATGGACGCGCTGGAACGCTCGATGCGCTGGGACGAGCAGGCCTACGGCCGCAACTACGACCTCGCCGTGTTCCACGTCGTCGCCACCCATGATTTCAACATGGGCGCGATGGAGAACAAGGGTCTCAACATCTTCAACGCGAAATGCCTGCTGGCCGATCCGGACTCCAGCACCGACGACGAGTACCGGCACGTCGAGGCGGTGGTCGCGCACGAGTACTTCCACAACTGGAGCGGCAACCGGGTGACCTGCCGCGACTGGTTCCAACTGTCGCTGAAGGAAGGGCTCACGGTGTTCCGCGAGCAGCAGTTCTCGGCCGACATGAACTCGGCACCGCTGAAACGGATCGAGGACGTGTCGCTGCTGCGCCGCGCCCAGTTCCCCGAGGACGCCGGCCCGCTGGCGCATCCGGTGCGCCCCGCGCAGTACAGCGAGATCAACAATTTCTACACCGCGACGGTCTACGAGAAAGGCGCCGAGCTGGTGCGCATGCTGGCGGGGCGGCTGGGCCAGGACGGCTTTCGGCGCGGCATGGACCGCTACTTCGCGCACAACGATGGCCGCGCCGCCGCGCTGGAGGATTTCATCGCCGCGCTGGGCGAGGCCAACGGCATCGACCTGACGCCCTACCTCGCCTGGTACGCGCAGGCCGGCACGCCGCGCGTGCGTGCGCATGGCGCGTACGATGCCGGCCGCCGCGAGTACACGCTCACGCTGAGCCAGCATATGCCGACCGGCGCCGCCGCGGAGCACCGCCCGCCGCTGCCGATACCGGTCAAGCTGGCGCTGTTTTCACGCAGCGGCGCGATGCTGCCCTTGCATATGGACGGCCAGACGGCTGAACCGGCGAACGAAAGGGTGGTGGTGCTGACGCAGCCGGAGCAGCGCTTCGTGTTCGCCGGCATCGACGCGGCGCCGGTGCCGTCCCTGCTGCGCGGATTCTCTGCACCGGTGATCCTGGAATGCGATTACACGCCAGCCGAGCTGGCCCTGCTGCTGGGCCACGATGTCGACGGCTTCAATCGTTGGGAAGCCGGCCAGCAGCTGGCCGTGCGCGCCTACGAAAACCTGCGCGACGGCGCGGCCAGCGACGCGGTGCAGGCCTGGTGCGACGCGCTGGCGACGCTGTTCGACAGCAACGGCATCGACGACGCACTGCTCGCCGACCTGCTGACGCCGCCGGGCGAAGTGGAGCTGGCCGAGCGCGAGACCGCGGTCGATCCGCAGCGCATCCACGCCCTGCGCCAGCAGCTGCAGCTGCAGCTGGCCACGCGGCTGGGCAGCGCGGCGCTGCGCGAGCGGCATCAGGCGCTGGCTGCGCACACCAGCGCCGAACTCGACGCGCCGAGCCAGGCGCGTCGCCGGCTCAAGCGCCGCGTACTGGAATTGCTCGACCGGGTCGACCGCGCCAGTGCCCAGGAGCTTGCGCTGGCCCAGTACCGGCAGGCGCCAGGCATGACCGACCGGCTGGGCGCGCTCGCCGTGCTGGTGCGCGCCGACGCGGCGCCGGCCGCGACGACGCTGCAGCACTATCGCGAACGCTACGCCGGCAACGCGCTGGCGCTGGACAAATGGTTTGCGGTGCAGACGCAGCTGCCGGCCGACCGCGCGCTGGAAAGGGTGCTGCAGCTGGAAACCGATCCGGCCTTCACGCTGCGGAATCCGAATCGGGTGCAGGCGCTGCTGGGCAGTTTTGTGCGCGGCAACCCCAGCGGGTTCCATCGTGCCGACGGCGCCGGCTACCGCTTCCTGGCCGAACGGCTGCTCCAGCTGGATGCGCTCAATCCGCAGGTGGCGGCACGACTGGCCACGGCTTTCAACGGCTGGCAACGGCTGGAGCCGCAGCGCCGCGAGGCGGCCCGGGCGGCGATCGCCGGACTGGCGCAGCGCGAGGGTCTGTCACGCAACCTGGCCGAGATCGTCGGCAGCGTGCTGCAGCGCTGAGTGCCGCGAGGCCGCCGGCATGGGCTGCCTCGCTCCGCCACGGGTTGCGCGGCAGTGTCCGCGCGCAACCGGCTGGGGTGATTCAGATAGCCAGGTGATCCAGCGCTTGCAGCAGGCTGTGCATGCGCGACTGCAGGCCCGGCTGCAGCGCGTTGCGCTCGCTGTCATCACGCTCGCTCAGGCCGTCCATCGCCATCTCGATCTGGCCCAGTTCGACCAGCAGGTCGTGATGCGGGTAGACCGGTTCAAAGTTGAAGTTCATGTCCATGATCGACTCCCCTTGGCTTGGTAAAAGAGGTGAAGCAATGGCCATGCCAATATGTGATGTTCATCACATTCGATTTCGCCGCCGTCAGCCGCGACTGACGCTGCAGGTCAGCTGCTGCCGCGAGTCGACACAAACTCCCCTTTCAGTCACCCCAAGTTCACGCGTTCGTGGTAAAAATCGAACTCCGTTTAACGGCAACGCGGCCTGTTCTGCGCCAGCAGCTTCCCGGTTTCTGGCGCCCGGCAATACGGTCATCCTGGATTCCCCCTGTTCCTGAGACCGCCGGGCGCCAGATCTACAAGCACAAGACCCCGCGGCCTGCGCCGCGGGGTCTTGTCTTTCCGGCCCTTGAAAAGCAGCCCCGGAAAAGGCGACGGCACCCCGAGGGGTGCCGTCTTGCTACCTTTCACGGTACGCGATCAAACCCCTGTCCGTTCGATCTCGGCGCGCGCTGCGCAGCGTCTGCCCGTGAAAGTGCCCGAGGTCAACAGCAGGATGTGTGCCATGCGCCTGTTGCGCAAACAGAAATCCGGTTGGCGCTACCATGACCGCCCCGTTTCGTCACTTTTTGCACCGTCAGGTCAGCTCTGATGCACCACCCGACCCACTACGACGTCATCGTGATCGGCGGCGGCCATGCCGGCACCGAGGCGGCGCTGGCGGCCGCGCGCAGCGGGGCGCGCACGCTACTGCTCAGCCACAGCATCGAGACGATCGGCCAGATGAGCTGCAACCCGGCAATCGGCGGCATCGGCAAGGGGCACTTGGTCAAGGAGATCGACGCGCTGGGCGGCGCCATGGCGCACGCCGCCGACCGTGCGGGCATCCAGTGGCGCACCCTGAACGCCTCGAAGGGGCCGGCGGTGCGCGCCACCCGCTGCCAGGCCGACCGTGCGCTGTACAAGGCGGCGATCCGCCAGCTGGTGGAAACCCAGCCCAACCTGCAATTGTTCCAGCAGGCGGTGGACGACCTGATCATCGAGCAGGGTCGCGTCTGCGGCGTGGTCACCCAGATGGGCCTGGCGTTCCACGCGACGTCGGTGGTGCTCACCGCCGGGACCTTTCTCGCCGGCAAGATCCACATCGGCCCGGCGCAATACGCCGGCGGCCGCGCCGGCGACGCGCCGGCGGCCGCACTGGCGGCGAGGCTGCGCGAATTGCCGATCGCCGCCGATCGCCTGAAAACCGGCACGCCGCCGCGCATCGACCGCCGCAGCATCGACTTCAGTGCGCTGGAAGAGCAGCCCGGCGATGACCCGGCGCCGATATTTTCGTACCTCGGCTCGCGCGCCGAGCACCCGCGCCAGATCAGCTGCTGGATCACCCATACCTGCGAGCACACGCACGCGCTGATCCGCGGCGCGCTCGATCGCTCGCCGCTGTACACCGGCCAGATCGAGGGCGTCGGCCCGCGCTACTGCCCCTCGATCGAGGACAAGGTGGTGCGCTTCGCCGAGAAATCCTCGCACCAGATCTTCATCGAGCCGGAAGGGCTGGACACGTTCGAGGTCTACCCCAACGGCATCTCCACTTCGCTGCCGTTCGACGTGCAACTGGCGCTGGTGCGCTCGATCAAGGGCTTCGGGAATGCCCACATCACGCGGCCGGGCTATGCGATCGAATACGACTACTTCGATCCGCGCGGACTCAACCCGTGGCTCGAAACGAAGACCATCGGCGGGCTGTATTTTGCCGGCCAGATCAACGGCACCACCGGCTACGAGGAGGCCGCCGCGCAGGGCCTGGTCGCCGGCCTGAACGCCGCGCGCGCCGCGCAGGGCAAGCCGCCGTGGTATCCGCGTCGCGACGAGGCATACATCGGCGTGCTGATCGACGACCTCACCAGCAACGGCACGATCGAGCCGTACCGCATGTTCACCTCGCGCGCCGAATACCGGCTGCACCTGCGCGAGGACAACGCCGACCTGCGGCTCAGCGAAACCGGCCACGCGCTGGGCGTGGTGCCCACGGCGCGCTTCGACGCGCTGCGCACCAAACGCGATGCGGTCGCGCGCGAGACGCAGCGCCTCGGCGCACTGTGGGCCACGCCGCACAATGCGCTGGGCGCGGCGATCGAGCGTCAGCTCGGCATCGCGGTGAGCCGCGAGACCAACGCGCTGGATCTGCTGCGTCGCCCCGAACTCGATTACGCCAGCCTCACTGCGATCGCCGAATTCGGCCCCGCGGTGGCACGCGAGGACGTCGCCGCGCAGGTCGAGGTGCAGGTCAAGTACGCCGGCTATCTGGAGCGCCAGCGCGAGGAGATCGAACGCCAGCGGCGTCACGAGCACACCGTGATTCCCGCCAGTTTCGATTACGACCACGTGCGCGGGTTGTCCGCCGAAGTGCTGCTCAAGCTCAAGCGCACGCAGCCGGCGACACTCGGCCAGGCCGCGCGGATCAGCGGCGTCACGCCGGCGGCGATCTCGCTGCTGCTGGTGCATCTGAAGCGCCGCCAGGTCGCCTGAGCGCGCCCCATGCCGCTGACACGCATGGCATGATGGCGCCTCATTTATCGGCGGAGCGCAGGCAATGGAAATCTGGATCGGTCGGGATGGCGAACGCCACGGTCCGTACAAGGAGGACGACGTGCGACAGTGGCTGCGCAGCGGTCAGGTAAGCCGCGACGATCTGGGCTGGTACGAAGGCCTCGCCGACTGGCAGCCGTTGTCGGTGCTGTTCGCCGACGAGGTGCCCGTCACGCCGCCTCCCCTTGCCGCAGCCGCCACGCCGTCCGCCCTGCCGTCGACCACCGCCGCCGCGCTGGAGGACTATGCGGGTTTCTGGAAGCGTGTGGCGGCCTACATCCTCGATGCGATCATCCTGTACATCCCCGGTACGCTGATCCAGAACATGCTGGGCGGCGATGTGGCCGAAGCCACCATGAAGCAGGCACAGCAGGCGTCGCCGGGTGATCTGCATGTGCTGATGGCAGCCATGAACCAGTACTACACCACCATGATGCCGGCCGTACTGCTGATCACCGTGATCACCTGGCTGTACTTCGCGTTTTGCGAGAGCTCGGCGTGGCAGGCGACGCTGGGCAAGCTGGCGCTGGGCATACGCGTCACCGACATGCAGGGCGCCCGGATCAGCCTGCCGCGCGCACTCGGCCGCTACCCGGCCAAATACCTCAGCGCCATCATCCTCGGCATCGGCTTCCTGATGGTGGGATGGACCCGGCGCAAGCAGGGCCTGCACGACATGATCGCCGGCACCCTGGTACTCAACGGCCGCGCCGGCGATTTCAAGCCTGCGTCCACCCCAGCGGCAGGCGGCGGCAACACCTTCAGCGCCTGATCCGGCGGTTCGTCACTGCGGCGTCAGGGCCCGGCCCTGGCGCCGTTTTCATGTGCGCAGGCTGCCGGGGCGGCGTGGCCAGTTGCTATCATCGCCGGCTTGATCACGCCATGACGGCCGGTCGCGCCGTTGCAAGGAATCCCAGTCAGCCATGCCCAGCATCGAACAACGCATTGCCCACGACATCGCCGCCAGCACCGCGCAGGTGCAAGCGGCGGTGGAGCTGCTCGACGGCGGCGCCACCGTGCCGTTCATCGCGCGCTACCGCAAGGAGGCCACCGGCGGCCTCGACGACACCCAGCTGCGCCTGCTGGAGGAGCGCCTGCGCTACCTGCGCGAGCTGGAGGACCGGCGCGCCACCATCCTCGCCAGCATCGAGGAGCAGGGCAAGCTCACCGACGCGTTGAAAGACGAGCTGCTCGCCGCCGACACCAAGGCGCGCCTGGAGGACCTGTACCTGCCGCACAAGCCGCGCCGCCGCACCAAGGCGCAGATCGCCCGCGAGGCGGGACTGGAGCCGCTGGCGCTGGCGCTGCGCGACGATCCGACGCGCTCGCCGGAAGCGTTCGCGGCCGCCTTCGTCGATGCCGAAAAAGGCGTGGCCGATGTGCGCGCCGCGCTGGACGGCGCCCGCGCGATCCTGATGGAAACCCTCGCCGAGGATCCGGCCCTGGTCGGCCAGCTGCGCGACTGGCTGTGGGCCAAGGGGCAGATCCGCGCCAGGGTGGTGGCCGGCAAGGAAACCGAGGGCGCCAAGTTCCGTGACTACTTCGATCACCTCGAACCGATCGGCAAGATCCCGTCGCACCGGCTGCTGGCGCTGATGCGCGCCCGCAACGAAGGCGTGCTCGAACTCGAACTCGCCCCCGCGGCGGACGCCGAGCAGGGACATGCCGAAGGCGAAGGCCGGGTGGCCGCGCATGCCGGCATCCAGCACCGCAACCGCGCCGCCGATGCGTGGCTGCGCGAGACGGTGCGGCTGACCTGGCGCGTCAAGCTGCACCTGCACCTCACGCTGGGCCTGTTCGGCCGCGTGCGCGAAGGCGCCGAGGACGAGGCGATCCGCGTGTTCGGCGACAACCTGAAGGACCTGATGCTGGCCGCACCGGCCGGCGCGCGCACGGTGATGGGGCTGGACCCGGGCATCCGCACCGGCGTGAAGGTCGCGGTGGTGGACGCCACCGGCAAGCTGCTGGCCACCGATGTCATCTACCCACACGAACCCCGGCGGCAGTGGCGCGAGTCGCTGCTCGCGCTGGCGCGGCTGTGTCAGCAGCACGGCGTCGACCTGATCGCGATCGGCAACGGCACCGCCTCGCGCGAGACCGACAAGCTGGCCGGTGAACTGATCAAGCAGCTGGCCGCGGCGAAGCTGTCGAAGATCGTGGTGAGCGAAGCCGGCGCGTCGGTGTATTCCGCCTCCGAACTGGCGGCGAAAGAATTCCCCGAGCTGGACGTGAGCCTGCGCGGCGCCGTGTCGATCGCGCGGCGCCTGCAGGATCCGCTGGCCGAGCTGGTGAAGATCGATCCGAAGGCGATCGGCGTGGGCCAGTATCAGCACGATGTGAACCAGATCAAGCTGGCGCGCGCGCTGGACACCCGCGTGGAGGACTGCGTCAACGCGGTGGGCGTCGACGTCAACACCGCCTCGGCCGCGCTGCTAGCGCGCGTGGCCGGGCTTTCCGCCACGGTGGCCGAGAACGTGGTGAAGCACCGCGACGCGCACGGCCCGTTCGCCAACCGCAGGGCGCTGCTGAAAGTGCCGCGGCTGGGCGACAAGGCGTTCGAGCAGTGCGCGGGTTTCCTGCGCGTGCCCAGCGGCGACAACCCGCTGGATGCCAGCGCGGTGCATCCGGAAGCGTATCCGGTGATCGAACGCATCCTCGCCCACAGCGGCCGCGCGATGCAGGCAGTCATCGGCGACACCGGCTTTCTGCGCGGCCTCAAGCCGGAGCAGTTCACTGACGGGAAATTCGGCGTGCCGACCGTGCGCGACATCCTCAAGGAGCTGGAGAAACCCGGCCGCGATCCACGTCCGGAGTTCATCGCGCCGAGCTTCGCCGAGGGCGTGGAGGACGTGCGCGATCTCAAGCCCGGCATGATCCTCGAAGGCCGCGTCACCAACGTCGCCGCGTTTGGTGCGTTCGTCGACATCGGCGTGCACCAGGACGGTCTGGTGCACGTGTCGGCGCTGTCGCACAACTTCGTCAAGGACCCGCGCGACGCGGTAAAGGCCGGCGACATCGTCAAGGTGAAGGTGATGGAAGTGGATCTGCCGCGCCAGCGCATCGGTCTGAGCATGCGGCTGGACGACGAACCGGGGCAGCCGCGCGGCGGCCGTGCCGACAGCAGCGCGCGCGACCCGCGGCCGGGGCGGTCGTCGGCCGGCGCCGCCAAACCGGCCGCACCGGCACCGGCCAACAGCGCCTTTGCCGATGCGCTGGCGCGGGCCTCCCGGCGCTGAAGCCGGTGGTCCGAACGCCAAAGTCTGTGCGAGTCCGTAAGCCGGAGCCTGTGTGACGATGCGGTGGGGTGTACGTACTTTGCTAACCAGATGCGACTAACAGCGTGCTATGACCCGGCAAATCAAATGCTTGCGGTCGCCGGACGCGTAGAAGCTTGCTGTGTTTCACCGCCATAGCTTGTTCAGACACACGGAGCGCCGATGCGCGGTGAGTGTCTTGAGACTTCTTCATCAGGCATGAGCCAAGGCTGTGTCATGCTCGCCTTGGCGATAGTCACTCTTGAAGAGGGACAGGTAAGTCCCACGCGGCCTCCCTCCAAGGAAAGGCCGGTACATCCATCGACCGGTAAAAATGCAGGACCACTTTGCCGACTACATCGACGGAGGAATGCCCACATGGATCGACAGGACATAAACTACGGCGTGAACTTTGAGTGCGCCCGCGAACACCTCGATGCCGAAGCGGGCAGACTGTTTCGGGTCTACCTGATCGCCAAGAAAACCGGCACGCCGGAGGACATCGAGCAAGCCGGCGCCGCCTACGAGGCGGCCCAACGCCGCGCCCAAGCGCTGCGTCCGAATGACGATGCTGCGATCCGCGCCGTACTGGACTAAGAACCGCTTCCAGTCCCGATCATGAAAAACCACCCCCATCCCGGCGAGCTGCTGCGTGAGGACGTGCTTCGGCCGTTGGGGCTCAGTGTGGCCGAAGCGGCCCAGCGGTTTGGCGTGTTCCGCGCAACCATGTCGCGGGTGCTCAACGGACACGCCGGCATCAGCGAGAATCTGGCGCTGCGGCTGGAACGAGCAGGGGTGAATACGGCGCGCTTCTGGATGGCACTGCAGGCCAACTATGCGCAGTCGAAAGGCGGCGAGGCGTGAGCGAGTTGCTTTTCTTGGACACCGAGTGGGCGAATGACAGCCGTGACCTGGTAAGCCTCGCATTGGTCAACGGCGATGGCTCACGGGTGCTGTACGTGGAGCGTGACCCGCTGCCGTCGAACCCTTCTGCGTTCGTGCGGGATGTGGTCTATCCGCTGTTGGATCGTGGCTCGGTGGCGCTTGCCGACCCTGCGCTTACGGAAACCGTGAGGGCATTCGTGGCAGCGAGTGGGACGCCGCGCATCCACTTCGATTTGGCGTGGGACAAGGTTCTGCTTGGCCAAGCCATGAGCGAGTGGGGGCGGAATCTGGCAGGGATTCCGCCATTCGTGCCGGTGCTCATTGAGCGCAACGACGTGCGCGACGAAGTGGAGCTGTATTTCCAGAACAACCCAGATGCCTCGGCGCGGCGGCATCATGCCCTGGTGGATGCCGAGGCCTTGCGCCACGCCTTCGTTGAAGTGGTTGACCCTTGATCCTCTGCCTCAATTTCGACGGTGTAATGCACCGCTACCTGGTCGGCACGTGCCGCGGGACATGAAGCCATTTTTCGAGCCTGCTCTGGTACTGGTTGGATGGGTGGTGACAGATTGAAGTAGGCGATCTCCGCGCCGCGGAACCAGCCAGCTACACGAAAGGAAGTAAGCGAGCCTGCGCGCTCGTTCGCTGTGGGCCGCGCCCTACGTCGTTGTCAATGGTGTTCCCGAACTATCGGTTTCGCACGTGTGCTGCACGCGACCGAACATCTTCGGCAGATACCCGCGGCAACGCGATGAAATCTCGCTCTGCCATAGCTTCGTAGGCGTTCTGGAATGGGAGGTACAGGTCGACCACCCAGACACCTCCGTCCTGTCGGCCGGCATAAGGGTGAAGAACCTCCCCATCTGATCGACGTCGATCGAAACGCAGCACGCCCTTGTGCGGATAGCGATGCGCATGCCGCGCTTCCATCATCCGCGTTACGGCGTCATCGGGATAGCCAGGATGTCCAACCGTTTCGTGCTCACAGATTGCGGCGGCAAGAACATCTGCGGCCGTAAGATGACAACGCTGCATCTCCCGTTCATCGAATACCACTTCGTCCGCGATGTACGGCGGCCCCTGGTACCAATTCGGATCGTCGTGATCGAGACGGATAGCAAGGATCGTTCGCTTGCCGACATCCGTGCAGCGCCACCGATAGCCAGCACCACCCACGAATTCAAGGCCGATATTGAAGTCAGCATGTTTCATGGCGTCTTCCTAGTTCTACTGTGTTATGAATGTTATGGCATGATGACGCCATCTTCGAGCAACACGCAAGGAGGTGGGTCATGGGCACGAGTCTGGAGGCACGCTTTGCACGATATGGCGAGGCGATGGTGTCCGCCTTGGGGCACGCGGATAGGGCGGCGCCAGCAACCTGGTACCTGCAAGGGTTGATGCTGCCCGGCGGGCGCAAGAGCGTGGAGCCGATGGCGGCGCGGGTGCGGCCACAGGATGTGCGTTCGGCCCATCAATCGATGCATCACCTGGTGTCGACCTCGGACTGGAGCGACGACGCCTTGCTGGCCACGGTCGCCGAGCAGGTGCTGCCGGTATTGACGCGCGGCGGAGCGGAGCGCTGCTTCTGGATCATCGACGACACCGGCTTTCCGAAGAAGGGCACGCATTCGGTGGGCGTGGCCCGCCAGTATTGCGGGCAGACCGGCAAGACCGACAACTGTCGGGTCGCGGTGAGCCTGTCGCTGGCGACGGACTCGAACAGCCTGCCCTTGGCCTATCAGCTCTACCTGCCGGCCGAGTGGACCGACGATCCTAAGCGGTGCGCCGAGGCTGGCGTTCCCGCGTCGGTGGGCTTCCTGACCAAGAACCAGATCGCCGCCGCGCAGATCCGGGCCGCGGTCGCCGCCAAGGTGCCGCGGGGCGTGGTGCTGGGCGATGCCGCCTACGGCGATGACTGCGCGCTTCGCGATGAGATGAGTGAGCAAGAGCTGATCTACGCGCTGGGTATCCGGCCGCTCACCACGGTGTGGTGGGGCGCGCATCAACCGGCCACCACCCCGCCGCCGGCGGCCACGGGTCGCCCCCGCGTGCGAGTGGTGCGCGATGCGGCACATCCGCCTATCAACGTGCGTGCCCTGGCGCAGGCGCTGCCGGCGCGTGCGTATCGCACCATCGCCTGGCGACAGGGCTCAGCAGAAACATTGTCTGGTCGCTTTGCCCGCGTGCGCGTGGTCACCGCCCACGACGACCGCGCACGGGATCCCGAATGGCTGGTCATCGAATGGCCTCGCGGCGACGCCGAACCGCTTCGCTACTGGCTGTCGACGCTGCCTGAAGAAACGACCTTCAAGGCACTCGTCGGCATCATCAAAGGCCGTTGGCGCATCGAGCGGGACTACCTGGAACTCAAGCAGGAACTCGGCCTGGGCCACTACGAAGGACGCAACTGGCGCGGCTTTCATCACCATGCCAGCCTGTGCATCGCCGCCTATGGCTTTTTGACCCTGGAGCGCCTGCGCGGCAGTAAAAAAAACCGTGCTCGATTCAAAGAACCTACCGTACCCGAAGGCTTCCGCCCGCGCGGGGCTGGGGCCCATGCAGCGCCACCTGCCGTGGTCGATCGCGACCTTGCGCTTCCGCCTCGCCCGCGTCATCGCGCGCCATCTGTCACGCTGCCCGTGCTGCGGCCGAGCGCACCGAGGCATCAGTCGTGTTTACTAACACAGTAGAACTAGATACACGCGCTACCTCAGTTGAAGCATAGCGATCCGCGGTCTCACTGTGCGAGCCTAACAATCCCCCTGTTCCGTCAGACCACTTGTTGGGCTCGTCGGTGTGGGTGGGGTATGCTCGAAGAGGGGACAGGGTGTTGTAGGTGTCGATGGCGTTATTTCGCCCTCGTCTCTTTCCACGAGACGGGAGCGCACATGGATCAAGCGATAGTACACATTCACCTGTTCAAGGTGAGCAACACCACAGCTAATGGTCGTTCGCTAGCAGCCTGTCGGGCTTGAGATCGGCGCAGCGCCCCTCCGCGCACCAAGCAGGCAAATCGCACCAACGGGGTGCGAAAACAGGGGCATCTGTTACGTCCGTCGAAGTCCGAGGGCCGATGGCCTCTGACGCCCCGAGTTCTTTCAGGGCGTTCATGAGAACCGCTCCCAGCGCAGCCTGGGACGAAGTGCCAACAAGATAGGCCGGTGCTCCTTT
>JAJYSM010000031.1 GCA_021793575.1 Pseudomonadota bacterium | reverse complement strand
GCCTCGGGCTTCCTTCAGACGACCAGTCACCCGATCGCCCTTGCCTCTGGCTAATCCTTCCCCTTGCCGGGTGGATAGAGGACTTTCACCTCCAAGCAGGTGCGCCCTGCCGGGCGCACCATGCAAACGGCCCCTCGCGGGGCCGTTGCGGTGGAGCACGCGGGACGCGTCGCTCAGGCGGTGGCGAACAGCCCGCGCATCTTCTTCATGGCATTCGCCTCGACCTGGCGGATGCGCTCGGCCGACACACCGTACTCGTCGGCAAGATCCTGCAGTGTGGCCTTGTCGTCGTCCAGCCAGCGACGCTGGATGATCTTGCGCGAGCGCTCATCCAGATGGCTCAACGCATCGCTGAGCGACTCCAGCTGGTTGTCGGCGTAGTCGGCATCGGACACGTTTTCGTAGGGATCGGCGCCGTCGTCGATCAGGAACGCCGCTGGTGCCGGCTTGGCGTCGTCGTCGGCATCGGCCGGTGCCTCGAAGCCGATGTCGCGACCGGACAGCCGCGATTCCATCTCGCGCACGGTGGCCTCGGGCACGCCCAGATCCTTCGCCACCGTCCGCACCTCCTCGGCGTTCATCCAGCCCAGGCGCTTCTTGCTCTTGCGCAGGTTGAAGAACAGCTTGCGCTGCGCCTTGGTGGTGGCGACCTTCACGATGCGCCAGTTTTTCAGGATGAATTCGTGCATCTCGGCGCGGATCCAGTGCACCGCAAAGCTGACCAGGCGCACGCCCTGATCCGGGTCGAAGCGCTTGACCGCCTTCATCAGGCCGATGTTGCCTTCCTGGATCAGGTCGGCCAGCTGCAGGCCGTAGCCGTTGTAGCCGCGCGCCACATGCACCACGAAGCGCAGGTGCGACATCACCAGCTTCTTGGCCGCGGCCAGGTTGGCCTCTTCGAGGAAATCGCGCGAGAGCGCCTGCTCCTCTTCCGCAGTGAGTACCGGAATGCGGTGCACGGCAGAAATATAGGCATCCAGACTGCCCACCACGCTCGGTAGCGGGAAGTTGGCGGTCACCAAAGCTTGGGACATGGTTGGAACCTCCTGAATGACGCCGCAGTTTAGCAGTCGGGTGTTGAGAGTGCTAAGAGTCGGACAAGTTCCGGCGGCGACTTAATGAACCATATCGTACAGATATTGGCCGCAGTAATCCAGCCCTGTGCCGAGTTGTCCAGTTCCGTTAACGATGTCAGCAAATAGACGAACTACTGCAGGTCCGTGTGCGGCGGCAGCGACCAGTCGATCGGCGCGCTGCCGTGCTGCTGCAGGTAGCGGTTGGCGGCAGAGAAGTGGCCGCAGCCGATGAAGCCGCGATGGGCCGACAGCGGCGACGGATGCACCGCGCTCAGCACGCAGTGGCGTGCGCTGTCGATCAGTGCGCCCTTGCGCTGGGCATAGGCGCCCCACAGCAGGAACACCAGCCCCTCGCGCTCGCGGTTGAGCGCGTCGATGGCGGCATCGGTGAAGCCCTCCCAGCCCTTGCCCTGATGCGCGCCGGCACGGCCATCCTCCACCGTCAGCACGCTGTTGAGCAGCAGCACGCCGCGCTCGGCCCACGGCGTCAGGCAGCCGTGGCCGGGGCGCGGGATGCCCAGGTCGCGCTGGATCTCCTTGAAGATGTTTTCCAGCGACGGCGGCACCCGCACTCCCGGCACCACCGAAAAGCACAGGCCGTGCGCCTGGCCGGGGCCATGGTAGGGATCCTGTCCCAGGATCACCACCCGCACCGCCTCGAACGGGGTGTGCGCGAACGCCGCAAAGATCTCCGGGCCGGGCGGATAGATCCGCTTGCCGGCCTGTTTCTCCGCGCGCAGGAAAGCGGCCAGCGCCTGCATCTCGGGGCGCTGCAGATAGTCGCCGATGCGCGCCTTCCAGCCAGCCTGCAGCTGACCCTGGCCGCTGCTCATGCGTCGGTGCGGCCGCGCAGGTGCTGCGCCACGCGCAACTGGAACAGCAGCTTGGTGATCAGCAGCTTTTCCTCCACCGGCTTCTCGACCAGGTCGTTGGCACCGGCCTTGATCAGCGCCGTCTGGTTGGCCGGATTCTCGTCACCGGTCATCACCAGCACCGGCAGCCTGCCCTTGCCGTAACCGAACTCGCCACGGATGCGCTCGAGCAGGTCGCCGCCGGTCAGCTCGCCTTTCAGGCTGACGTCGGTGAGCACCACGTCGGCGCCCACCCAGCCCAGCACGCGATCGGTTTCGAGCATGGCCAGCGCATCCTCCACGCTGACCACATGGCGCACGGTGAGGCCGATTTTTTCCATCATGCGGCGTGTCGCCAGCGCCACCACGCGGCTGTCCTCGACATACAGCACGGTGCCTTCGGCGGTCGCCTGCGGGCTCACATAGCCGCGGATGAACTGCGCCAGCGCCTGGAAGCCCAGCGCCTTGTCGAAATAGTCGGTGACGTGTTCGCCCAGCGAGCGCCGGTGCAGGCGGTCCTCGACGTCGCCGGACACCACCACGATCGGCACGTAGGTCTGCGGCGCCGACTCGCGTACGAACTTCGCCAGCTCCAGCCCGTCCATGTCGGGCAGGCGCAGCGCGATGGTGATGAAGTCGAACACGCCCTCGCCCAGCACCTGCTGCGCCTCGACGCCGCTGCCGCAACCGACCACCTCGACCCCGGGCAGCTCGGCCTGCAGCACCCGGCTGATCAACTGCCGCACCACGCGCGAGCCGTCCACCACCAGCACCCGCGGTGCCTCGGTGAGCAGACGACTGCTGATATTCGTACTCATGCCCTGCTTATCCACCCAAGCCGAGGCGATCCGTGCCGATGACCGGCGGGCGCACCCCCTGCGCCCGCTTCCATCGCGATAGTGCACTGGCGGCCACGGCGACGGTTGCGACGGGCGTCACCCGGCCAAGCCACCATCACGCCGCCTTGCGCAGCTGCCACGCGCTGACCAGCCGCGCGCCCAGCCAGCCCAGCGCGGCGGCCGCCAGCGGCACTGCCAGCAGCAGCCACAGCGGCAGACCGCCGACCTGCAGCCTGCCAGCATAGGCCTGGCTCAGCTGCGCCACCGGGCCGGCCAGCGCCAGCTCGATCAGCACCGCCAGCAGCGCGGCCAGGATGCCGCTGAACAGGCCGTACCAGATGCCGGCGTACAGATATGGCCGCCGCACGAACGCGCTGCTGGCGCCGACCAGCAGCAGCACGCCGATCTCCTCGCTGCGGCTGGCGATGTCCACGCGCACCGTGTTGCCGACCACCAGCAGCGCCGCCAGCGTCAGCAGCGAGGCCAGCACCAGCACCGCGCGATTGCCGACGGCGAGCAGCGCATCCAGCCGCTGCCGCCAGCTGCCGCTGTCCTGCACCATGTCCACGCTGCGCATGCCGCGCAGGTCGGTCACCAGCTGCGCCGCCGCGCGTGCGCTCAGCTCCGCCCGCGGCTGCAGCTGCAGCACGTAGGGTAGCGGGTTGCTGTCGAGCGTCTGCAGCGCACCGCTGAAACCCTGCATTTTCGCCAGTTCGTCCATGCCCTGCTGCGGCGTCTTGATGGTGACGCTGGCAACCTCGGGGCGCGCGCCGAGCTGCCGCGCCAGCAGCTGCGCCTGCTGCGCATTCTGGCCCGGCTGCATGAACACGCTGATCGCCTGGCTCTGGCCCAGCGCATCGCCCAGCTTCTGCACGTTGCCCAGCAGCAGGTAGAACGCCAGCGGCAGCGCCAGCGCCAGCCCCATCACGGCAATCGTCAGCAGACTGCCGAGCGGGCGCGAGGCGAGCCGGCGCAGGCTGGCCGCCGCGCTCCAGCGGTGGTGCTCCTGCCAGCTGGCGACGCGCCGGCCGCGGCTGTGCTCGTTGCGCGGCGCGGTATCGGGTGCGGCTTCGGGTGGCATGTTCACAGCACCTCCTGGGCGGCCAGATCGGCCACCAGCCGGCCATGGTCGAGCACGATCACGCGCTTCTTCATGCGCTTGATCAGCGGCAGATCGTGGCTGGCGATCAGCACCGTGGTGCCGACCTGCTGGAACTCGCCGAACAGCCCCATGACCTCCAGCGCCAGTTGCGGATCGAGGTTGCCGGTCGGCTCGTCGGCGATCAGCAGCGTGGGTCGCGCCACGATTGCGCGGGCGATGCCGACACGCTGCTGCTCGCCGGTGGACAGGGTGGCCGGCAGCTGCCGCTCGTAGGCCAGCAGGCCGACCTTCTCCAGCGCCGCGCGCACCCGCCGCACGCGCTCGGCGCGGGCGACGCCGCCGATCACCAGCGGCAGCTCGACGTTGGCGAACACCGTGCGCTCCATCAGCAGCCGGTGATCCTGGAACACCATGCCGATGCGCCGACGCAGCTTGGGAATGCCGCCGCGGCGGATCTTGGCGAGGTTCTGCCCGTCCAGCGTGATCGCACCGTGCGACGGCCGCTCGATCAGACCGAGCAGCTTCAGCAAGGTGCTCTTGCCGGCGCCGGAATGGCCGGTGACGAAGGCCATCTCGCCGGTCGGCACCTCGAACGAAAGCTGCGACAGCGCTTCGTGGCCGCCCTCGTAGCGTTTGCTGACTTGATCAAAATGGATCACCGAGTATCCCCGAGCCTGCCAGTCGTCGTATCAACGGCAAGGATAAGGTAAGCCGGCACCCAGATGCGGACTTGCCTGCACGCCGATCGCCGCCGCGTCAGGCGGCGGCGATCGGGCCGGCTCAGCGGCCGGTGAACAGCCGCGTCAGCCGGCGGAACAGGCCGGGCTTTTTCGGATGGGCGTGGGCATGCTCGCCAGGCTTGCCGGAGGTCACCACCACCTGGCGCGAGGGACGGCTGGTGCCTGCGGCCGGCTCCGCGCCGCTGCGCTCGCGCGGCGGCCGGCGCTCGCCGCGCGGCGCGCGATTGCCCTCGGCGCTGGCGGCGGCGTGCCCGTGCGCGGGGCTGCCGTTCGCCTCGACCGCGGTCGCCGCGCCGTTCTCGCCGCGGCGACCGCGACCACCGCGCCGGCGCCGCGGCTTGCGCGTGCTCTCGGCGGATGCCGCATGCGCATCGCCGGCTGGCGCCGACTGCGGCGGCGCAGCCACCACCGCGGGGATCGCGGCAGGGCTTTCGACCACCGCGGCTGCCGGCGGCTTGCGCTCGCGCGGCGGACGCGTCGAACTGCTGCGGCGCGCGCCATCGCGGCTGCCGGAACCATTCGGCCGACGCGGCTTTTCGCCCGGCCGCGGCGGCACGATATCGCCGAATTCGGCGCTGTCGGCGGCCGCATGGGCGACGAACTCGGCATCGATCGCCTTCGGCTTGGGCATGATCAGCAGGTCGGCGTCCATGCTCGCCACCGGAATGCTCTGGCCGATGTAGGTTTCGATGTCCGGCAGCGACATCGCGTACAGGTCGCAGGCAAAGCTGATCGCGTCGCCCTCGGCGCCCAGCCGCGCGGTGCGGCCGATGCGGTGCACGTAGTCCTCGGCGTCCTGCGGCAGGTCGTAGTTGAAGACATGGCTGACCGCCGGAATGTGCAGCCCGCGCGCGGCCACGTCGGTGGCCACCAGGATGTCCAGCTGGCCGTCCTGGAAGCGCTGCAGCAGCTTCTGTCGCTTCAGCTGCGGCACGTCGCCGGAGATCGCGCCGGCGCGGTAACCCTGCCGCTTGACCCGCTCGGTGATGCGCTCGGCGGCCATCTTGGTGTTGACGAAGATGATGCTGCGCTCGGCCTGGGTGCGCTCGAGCAGGTTCAGCAGCAGCGGCATCTTTTCTTCCTTGGCCGGGAAGTAGACCAGCTGGCGCACCCTGTCGGCGGTGACGTTGTCGCTCTCCACCACCAGCTTCTCGGCGTTGTGCATGTGCTCGTAGGCCAGCTCCAGCACGCGATGGCTGAGGGTGGCGGAGAACAGCAGCACCTGGCGCTGCTCGCGCGCCGGCAGCCGGCGGAAGATGAAGCGCACGTCGGCGATGAAGCCGAGGTCGAACATGCGATCGGCTTCGTCGATCACCATCACCTCGACGCCGTTGAGGCCGAATACGCCCTGCTTGTGGTAGTCGAGCAGGCGACCGGGCGTGGCGATGATGATGTCGCAGCCGTCCTTCAGCTGCTGGCGCTGCTTGTCGTAGTCGACGCCGCCGTAGATCAGCGCGGTGCGCAGGCCGGTGTGGCGGCCGATCGCGCGGGCGTCCTTGTCGATCTGGATCGCCAGCTCGCGGGTCGGCGCGATGATCAGGGCGCGCGGGTCGCTGTCCCGGCGCTCGGCCACGGCCGGGCTGTTGAGCAGGCGGTTCATCAGCGCGACCAGAAAGGCGCAGGTCTTGCCGGTGCCGGTCTGCGCCTGGCCGGCGACGTCGCGCCCGGCCAGCGCCAGCGGCAGGGTCATTTCCTGGATCGGCGTGCAGCGGGTGAAGCCGCTGTCGTCGAGGCCCTGCTGCAGCAGCGGATGAAGATCGAAGTTGGTGAAAAAGGTATCGGTGAGTACGGTTTGGGACATAAGGGGAGGTGAAAACCTTGCCTGTCGGCGACGTGGCGCGCTGCACTCGCGTCAGTCGCCGGACATCGGCGCACGACGGTGCAGGACGGTTGCGCATGGCGCAGCGAAGCGTGCAATCCCGGAGTCGGCAAGGTCGCGCCGCGGCGTGCGACGCCGGTTATGACGGCGGTCCGACGGGCGGCCCGGAAGGCTGCCCTTGAATCGTGCCCGGAGTTGCGCTGGAATGTGGTGTGCCATCAAGGCACCTCCACCGAACCGGCGCAACACGCGCTTCATGGGCGCCTGAGTGTAGCCGATGACGGCCCCCGCAGTCTGCCAACCTCGGTTCGGCATCGTTTCACCCCGCCGCCGGCTTGTTTTCATGCGTTCGCCGCCCCATCCTGAATCACCCCGCCTTTTGCGCCACAGCCACGGAGATCCCCGGTGAGCGACCTGATTACCCATGTGAACGACGACGCCTTCGAGCAGCAGGTGCTCAAATCCGACACGCCGGTGCTGCTGGATTTCTGGGCCGAGTGGTGCGGCCCGTGCAAGGCCATCGCGCCGATGCTCGACGAACTGGCGCAGCAGTACGCGGGCAAGCTGCGCATCGTCAAGGTGAACATCGACCACAACCAGCAGACCCCGCGCGCCTACGGCGTGCGCGGCATTCCCACCCTGATGGTGTTCAAGAACGGCAAGGTCGAGGCGACCCAGATCGGCGCCGTCAGCAAGGGCCAGCTGACCCAGATGATCGACAAGGCGCTCTGATTTCGTCACCGCAACCCGCTGCGTGAAGCCTGTCCGGACCTGTCCGGCAGCGTGCCGAGGCTTTACGCCGGCACGCAGCGGGTGCTAGATTCCACGCGTCCGTCGGGACAGTCCTGTCCCTGAGCGCGCTCCGCGCGACGCACATCCTCCCTCCTGTAATTCAACGGCGCCCCGCGAGGATTGCCCGTGTCCGATACCGAAAACAAAACCCCGAACGCCGGCACCGGCGCCGAATTCACGCCCGCTGTCGAAGGCAAGCCGGAGCCGCGCGCCCGCGCGCCGCGCCGAACTGCGGCAGCGATCGCCGCAGCGCATGCCGAGAGCGCGGCGAAAGCCGACCGCTCCGAAGCCGCCGAAAGGCCGGCGATGCCCGCGCTGCCGCCCGTGCCAGCGCCGCCGCCAGCTCCCTCCTACAGCGAACCATCGCCGCCGCGTGCGCCACATGAATCGCGCGAGCCGGGCAGCCAGCCAGGCCAGCCGCAGGAGGCAGGCCAACGTGCCGATTCCGGCCAGACTCAGGCCACGGGCAGCCAGGGCAACAACAACCCGAACCCGCCGCAGGCTCAGAATGCCGGCCCCAACCAGGGCCCGAACCCGGCGCAGGGACAGAATGCCAGCCGCGAGCCGCGCGACGGCCGCGGCCGGCGCCGGCGCAACGAGCGCGGTGGCAACCCGCAGCAACCGCAACCGCAGCGCAACAACCCGCGACCCAACCCGAACGGCCTGCCGGTGGATGACGACAACGCCGATCCGGGCAGCAACGACCGCGTCATCAACCTCACCGAGCTCAAGCGCAAGAACGCAATCCAGCTGCTGGAATTCGCCGAGTCGCTGGGCGTCTACGAGGGCGTCGCCCGCGCCCGCAAGCAGGACGTGATCTTCAACGTACTCAAGGCGCACGCCCGCTCCGGCGGCGGCATCTGGGCCGAAGGCGTGCTGGAGATCCTGCAGGACGGCTTCGGCTTCATGCGCTCGGCCGACGAGTCGTACCTCGCCGGCCCCGACGACATCTACGTATCGCCCAGCCAGATCCGCCGCTTCAACCTGCGCACCGGCGACTACATCACCGGCCGCGTGCGGCATCCGAAGGAAGGCGAGCGCTACTTCGCCATGCTGCGGGTGGAAACGATCAACGGCGATCCGCCGGAAGCATCGAAGAACAAGATGCTGTTCGAGAACCTCACCCCGCTGTTCCCGCGCAAGTCGTTCAAGCTCGAGCGCGGCAACGGTTCCAGCGAGGACATCACTGGCCGCATCCTCGACCTGATCGCACCGATAGGCAAGGGTCAGCGCGGCCTGATCGTCTCCCAGCCGAAGTCCGGCAAGACGATGATGCTGCAGAACATCGCACAGGCGATCCAGTACAACCACCCCGAAGCACACCTGATCATGCTGCTGATCGACGAGCGTCCGGAAGAGGTGACCGAGATCGCCCGCACCGTGCGCGCCGAGGTCATCAGCTCCACCTTCGACGAGCCCGCGGTCCGCCACGTACAGGTCGCCGAGATGGTGATCGAGCGCGCCAAGCGGCTGGTCGAGCACAAGCGCGACGTGGTGATCCTGCTCGACTCGATCACCCGCCTCGCCCGCGCCTACAACACCGTGGTGCCCAGCTCCGGCAAGGTGCTCACCGGCGGCGTCGACGCCAACGCGCTGCAGCGTCCGAAGCGCTTCTTCGGCGCCGCCCGCAACGTCGAGGAAGGCGGCAGCCTCACCATCATCGCCACCGCGCTGACCGAAACCGGCAGCAAGATGGACGAGGTGATCTACGAGGAGTTCAAGGGCACCGGCAACATGGAAGTCCATCTGAGCCGGCGCATCTCCGAGAAGCGCGTCTACCCGGCCATCGACATCAACCGCTCCGGCACCCGCCGCGAGGATCTGCTGATCGAGCCGGACATGCTTGCCAAGATCTGGATCCTGCGCAAACTGCTGCACCCGATGGACGAGCTGACCGCGATGGAGTTCATGCTCGACAAGATGAAGAACACCAAGTCCAACGACGAGTTCTTCAATTCGATGAAGCGGTGATGTAGCGGGGAACGGGGAACGGGGAACGGGGAACGGCAGGATCGCAACTTGCCCGCTCCTGCCCTTCTCCCCCGGTGCGGTGAGGGGCCGCTTTTCGGCTCTGGCCGCTGCCATGCCAAACCCTACCCATCAGGCCGGCATCTTGCCGGCCTGGTCGTTTTTGCGCACTTGCGCGGCCGCCCGGCTTCGGCTGGAATCGCGCACGGGTCGGGACGGAGGCGACACGGATGCGGGCTCTCATCGTACTGGCGACATGCACGCTGCTGCTGTCGCGTGCCGCGGTGGCAGCGGACAATCTTCCGGTGCCCACACTGTGCCGGCAGGGCACTCCACTGATTCGCAAGCTGTGGCTGCACGGCCTGTATGACGCCCCTGCCGCCGTGAACGCACTGATGGTGGACGCGATCGACGGCAAGCTGCCGCAGGTGCGCCGACAACTCGCCCAGCTGAAACCCGCCGACATGGCGCGCTGGCGCCAGACCGCCATGCTCACCGCCGCCTATGCCGGTCAGGCCACAGTGGTGGATGGCCTGCTGGACGACGGCGCCGCGGTGGATGGCGTGGGCTGGATACCGCCCATGCAGGACAGCTTTTACCGGCAGACCGTGGACGACATGAAGCAGGATCCGCATTTCGGTGGGCCTCGCGCGGTCAAGGTGCTCAGCGCGGCTGGCGTGATATCCAATCAGGAGCAGCAGCTCGGGCCGGCCATCATCGTTGCCGCCGACTGCGGCGATACGACCACACTGGACGTCTTGTTGCGCCATCACGCCAATCTCGGCTGGCGGCCGACTCCCCACAGCGCCGATGCGCTCGTCATCGCCACGGTTCACGGCGATGCCGCCGTCGTGCAGCGCCTGCTCGATCACGGCGCCAACCCGTGTATCGACGACCGCTTCATCCAGTTACGCAAGTCCGGCATTTCGCTGGCGACCATCGGCCAGCACCGCAGCCTGCCTGCATCGCTGACCCGGCGGCTGAGCTGCCCTGACGGCGCAACGGCGCACTGAAAATGGATTGACCGTCGCATCGCGTGATGCGGCTGCAACCGTGCAGAACGCCGAGCCGCAGCCCCACCTGTACCCCCGCGTACATTTATTTGCCCTCTCCCCCTTTTCGTTGTCACGCAACACCCCCATAGTGACTCGCTCATCCAGTGAGGCTCTGCCCGTGTCCATACCCAGTGCCGTCAAGAGCACCCCGATCCGGGATCGCCAGCAGCTGACCGATTACCTTGCCGCCGGCGAGAAGCCGCGCGAGGCGTGGCGCATCGGCACCGAGCACGAGAAGTTCGGCTTTCGCACCGACGACCTGCGGCCGCCCACCTTCGAGGGCGAGCGCGGCATCAAAGTGCTGCTGGAGACGCTGGCCACCCGCTACGGCTGGGACGTCAGCCGCGAGGGCGAGAACCCGGTGGCGCTTTCCCGCAACGGCGCCTCGATCACGCTGGAGCCGGCCGGCCAGCTGGAGCTGTCCGGCGCCATGCTGGAGACGATCCACCAGACCTGCTGCGAGGTGAACGGTCATCTGTCAGACGTGCGCTCGGTCGCCGACGAGCTGGGCATCGGTTTCCTCGGCATGGGCTTCCAGCCCAAGTGGCGTCGCGACGAGATGCCGTGGATGCCCAAGGGCCGCTACAAGATCATGCGCGAGTACATGCCCAAGGTCGGCTCGCTCGGGCTGGACATGATGACGCGCACCTGCACCGTGCAGGTGAACCTGGATTTCTCCAGCCAGGCGGACATGATCAAGAAGTTTCGCGTGAGCCTGGCGCTGCAGCCCATCGCCACCGCGCTGTTCGCCGATTCGCCCTTCACGGAGGGACGTCCAAACGGCTATCTGTCGTACCGCTCGCACATCTGGACCGACACCGACCGGCAGCGCACAGGCATGCTCGACTTCGTGTTCGAGGACGGCTTCGGCTACGAGCGCTACGTCGACTACATCCTCGACGTGCCGATGTACTTCAGCCTGCAGGACGGCAGCTACCGCGACCTGGCCGGGCAGGATTTCAAGCGCTTCATGGCCGGCGAACTGGCGGCGCTGCCCGGCACCCGCGCGACCATGAAGGACTTCGCCGACCACCTCACCACCGCCTTCCCCGAAGTGCGGCTCAAGCAGTACCTGGAAATGCGCGGCGCCGACGGCGGCCCGTGGAACCGGCTGTGCGCCCTGCCCGCGTTCTGGGTCGGCCTGCTCTACGACGACGAGGCGCTGGACGCCGCGTGGGATCTGGTCAAGGACTTCAGCCGCACCGAGCGCCACGCCCTGCGCGACGGCGTGCCGAAGCACGCGCTGAAGCTGCCGTTCCGCGGCGGCAGCGTGCGCGACCTCGCCGAGGAAGCGCTGAAGATCGCCGCCCACGGCCTCAAGCGCCGCGCCCGCCTCAACAAGCACGGCGCCGACGAAAGCATCTTCCTCGAACCGATGATCGAGATCGTGCAGGCCAACCAGACCCCGGCCGAACGCAAGCTGGAGCTGTTCCACGGCGCGTGGGGCGGCAGCGTGGACCCGGTGTTTCGCGAGTTCGCGTATTGAGGGGAGTCAGGACGCCGTCGTTTCCGCCAGCGCCCACGCCACGGACTCGCCGGCGCGCATGGGCCTGCAGGTGGAGCCGGCCAAGGGATATTCATCCGGCACCACCCATGGCGTGCGTTCGAGCACAAGCCGATCCTGATTCCGCGGCAGGCGGTAGAAGTCGGCGCCGTAGAAGCTGGCAAACGCTTCGAGCCGGTCCAGCCGGCCCGCCTGCTCGAACGCCTCGGCATACAGTTCGATCGCCGCATGGGCGGTGTAGAGCCCGGCGCATCCGCAGGCGGTTTCCTTCGCTTCGCGGGCGTGCGGCGCGCTGTCCGTGCCGAGGAAGAAATGCGCGTCGCCACTGGTGGCCGCCTGCAGCAACGCGGCGCGATGCGTCTCGCGCTTGAGGATCGGCGCGCAGTAGTGGTGCGAGCGGATGCCGCCTTCGAACAGCGCGTTGCGGTTGAGCAGCAGATGGTGCGCCGTGATCGTGGCCGCCACGTTGGCCGGTGCGCCACGCACGAACTCCACCGCGTCGCGGGTGGTGATGTGCTCCAGTACCATGCGCAACCCCGGAAACCTGGCCTGCAGCGGCAGCAGGTGGCGCTCGATGAAAACGCGCTCGCGATCGAAGATGTCGATGTCCGGATCGGTCACCTCGCCATGCAGCAGCAGCGGCAGCCCGTGGCGCTCCATCGCCTCGATCACCGGATACACCCGCGACAGCTCGCGCACGCCCGAGTCGGAATTGGTGGTGGCACCGGCCGGGTAGTACTTCACCGCAAACACGCTGTCGCTCGCCTTGGCGCGGGCGATTTCCTCGACCGGCGTGTTCTCGGTGAGATAGAGCGTCATCAGCGGCTGGAAGCGTGAGCCTGCCGGCAGGCTCGCCATGATCCGTCGCCGATAGTCCACGGCTTGCGCCACCGTGGTCACCGGCGGCTTCAGGTTGGGCATCACGATGGCGCGCGCGAAGCGCTCGGCGGTGTGGCCGATCACCGAAGCCAGCGCGTCGCCATCGCGCAGATGCAGGTGCCAATCGTCGGGGCGGGTGATTTCGAGGCGTGTGGGTGTCATGGATCCGGGCTCGGGTGTGCGGTCGGAGATGGCAATGGTATCGCGCGAGCGCGACCCGGACCTGTGCCGTGAGCGGTCATCAATTCGAGCACTTCGCTCGCTGTCGCGATTTAATCCCATCGAAAGCAAGTGCAGAGCGGTCGATCGCCTTCGGCGACCGAGTCACTTTTCTCTTGCGTGGCCAAGAGAAAAGTAACCAAAAGAGAAAGCCACCCCGCTTGCGCGCTTTGCGGGCTTCCTGCCCGCAAAGTCCGCGGTCGGGTTACGGGGTTTGTCGACAGCCCATCCTGTGCTGACGCCAAACTGGCTTGCATCCATGCAAGCCACCCTGCGGGCTTTTCCTCCACCCGCCCGCCGCTTCAGAGGGGCCCCGGGCAGAGCAACGCGCATCCTGCGCGTACTTTTCAGAACAGCCAAGCCAACTGCCGATCAAGAACGAAGCAACACCAGAGCGAAGTTCTGCTGTTGCTCTGCTTTTGCTTCCAGCTTTTCACCGAGTGCGGGCCAGGATGGCCCGCTGCTCTTCCCGGGGTCCCTTGTGCGGCGGTGAGGCGGGGTCGACAGGCCGCGCAGCGGGAAGCGACAGGACGTCGGTTCCTTTTCGCACGGGCAGGAGGCCCGTTCGAAAAGCCCGGCCCCGGCTCACGGACTTGTTGGGCAGGAGGCCCAACAAGCGCCAAGCGGGGTGGCCTTCTCTTTGGTTACTTTCTCTTGGCCACGCAAGAGAAAGTGACTCGCCCTCCGCAAGGAGGGTGAAAGCTCTTGTTACTGCGACGCGCGCTGGCTTGCCGCAAGAACTGAACGTCACCACGATATCTTGTGGCGCAGATATTCAGGCAGCACTCAGTTCGGAATCATGCCGATTGTCTGCAGCCACGCCTCGGCCAGCCTCGGCCAGTCGGTGATCGGAAACTTGGTCACCCGCAAGCCGAACGCATGCCCGCCGTGCGCATACAGATGCATCTCCACCGGCACGCCGGCGTTCTTCAGCGCGGCGTAGTAAACCAGCGATTGGTTCACGCCATCGACGTAGTCGTCTTCCGCCTGCACCAGGAAGGTGGGCGATGTGTCGCCGGTGACCGGCACGTTGGGGTTGAGCTTGTCGTCGTCGGTCGCCAAGTGCCCTGGATAGATCGCCATCGCGAAATCTGGCCGGCTGCTCTCCTTGTCGGCGGCATCCACGGGCGCATACAGGCGGCGCTTGAAATTCGTGCTGGCCTCGGCCACCAGGTAGCCACCCGCCGAGAAGCCGATCACTCCGACCTTGTGCGGGTCGACATGCCAATCGGCGGCGTGGAAGCGCACGAGCCGCAGCGCGCGCTGGGCGTCTTCCAGCGCGGGCACCGACAGGGCAAAGGAATAACAGTTGCAACGCACGCCGTAGGGCGCGCTCGGCACGCGGTACTTCAACAATACGCAGGTGATGCCGCGCGACGTCAGCCAGCCGCAGATCTCGGTGCCTTCGAGGTCGATGGCCAGCACCTGGAAGCCACCGCCCGGGAACACCACCACCGCGGCGCCGGTGTTCTTGCTCCTGGGTGCATAGACCGTCAGCGTGGGCCGGCTCACGTTGGCCACCGCCATCCAGGGCCGACCGGCGATCAGGTGTTCCGTACGCAGCGTTACTGTTTCCGGCCCCGGCACCGGTTGCGCATCGGGCACCGCGCCCGGCCACAGCGGCAGCTGCGTGTGCCCTGCGGCGGGCTGCCAGACAGCGGCCTTCGCCTGCGCGCCCAGGCACGCCAGCGACAGGCAGAGCAACACGATCCACGGCTTCATGGCACTCCTTCGCCCCGGCGCTCGACCAGGGCTGCGTGGTCAGGATGGGAAACCGGGTGGCACCCTCCTCGCATGCTGCCTATCGCACGGGTCCTGCCGCGGCCGGTTTCAGGGAATTTTCCGGGCAAGCGTGGCGGCTACTCCCCCCGCAACCACCGCGCCGCATCCACCGCAAAATAAGTCAGGATCGCATCCGCCCCCGCCCTCTTCATCGCGGTCAGCGACTCCAGCACCACCGCCCTCTCATCTAGCCATCCATTCTGCGACGCGGCCTTCAGCATCGCGTACTCGCCCGACACCTGATATACGAAGGTCGGCACGCCGAAGGTGTCTTTCACGCGACGCACGATGTCCAGATAAGGCAGGCCCGGCTTCACCATCACCGCGTCGGCACCTTCGGCGATGTCCAGCTCGACTTCGTGCAGCGCCTCGTCGCTGTTGGCGATGTCCATCTGGTAGGTGTGCTTGTTGCCCTTGCCGAGGTTGGTCGAGGAACCGACCGCATCGCGGAACGGGCCGTAGAACGCGGAGGCGTATTTGGCCGAGTAGGCGAGGATGCGGGTGTGGATGTGGCCGGCTTGCTCCAGCGCGTCGCGGATGGCACCGATGCGGCCATCCATCATGTCGGACGGCGCCACGAAATCCATGCCGGCCTCGGCCTGGGCCAGCGACATCTTGATCAGCGCCTCGACGGTGGGCTCGTTCATGACGTAGCCGTGCGCGTCGATCAGGCCGTCCTGGCCATGGCTGGTGTAGGGGTCCAGCGCCACGTCGCCGATCAGGCCCAGCTCCGGATGCTTCGCCTTCAGCGCGCGGGTGGCGCGCTGCATCAGGCCGTCGGGGTTCCACGCCTCGGCGGCGTCCTCGGTCTTGGGCGCGCCGGTGATCGGGAACAGCGCCAGCGCGGGGATGCCAAGCCGCGCGCATTCGCTGGCCAGTTCCAGCAGCAGGTCGATCGACAGGCGTTCGACGCCGGGCATGGAGGGCACCGCCACGCGCCGGTTCTCGCCCTCGATCACGAAGGCGACCATGATCAGGTCGGTGGGCAGCAGGGTGTGCTCGCGCATCAGCGCGCGGGAGAAGGCGTCGCGGCGCATGCGGCGCATGCGAATGGCGGGAAAACTCATCGGCTCATTCCTGGTGGCTTGCCAAGCGCCGCATTGTACGCCGGCGCCTGCGGAGGGCCGACGGGCGGCGGCCGGCGGCGCTGGACGAATACCGTGGCAGGTGGCACGCTTGGAAGATTGCTTGTCAGGATTATCCATGCCCCACGCAGCCGCCCCGACCCTGCTCGCCGACCTCGGCGGCACCAATGTGCGTTTCGGGCTGGCCGACCCCGGCCGCGAGGTGCCGCTGCTGGCCGACAGCGTGCGGCGCTACAAGGTGGAGGAGTTCGACTCGCTGGCCGAGGCGGCCAAGCACTACCTCAAGGCGACCGGGCTGAGCGCGCGCCGCGCGGTGTTCGCCGCGGCCGGGCGCATCAGCGACGGCCAGACGGTGCAGATCACCAACAATCCGTGGGCGATCTCGGCGAAAACTATGCAGGCCGAGCTGCAGCTGGAATCGGTGCATCTGGTCAACGACTTCGCCGCGCAGAGCATGGCGGTGATGCTGCTGCAGCCGCACGATCTGGTGCCGGTGGGCCGGCTGCCGCTGCCAAAGCTGGGTGCGAAAGAGGAGCAGACCTTCGTCATCGTCGGCCCGGGCACCGGCCTGGGCGTGGGCGGCCTGCTGCTGCGTAGCGGCAAGTGCAGCGTGCTGCAGACCGAGGGTGGCCATGCCGGCTTCGCCGCGCACACGCCGGAGGACATCGAGATCCTGAAGACGCTCAACCACCGCTACGGCCGCGTCTCCAACGAGCGGCTGATCTGCGGCAACGGCTTGGTGAATCTGTACGGAGCGATCTGCGACATCGCCGGGCAGACGCCGGAAGTCCTCAAGCCCGAGGACATCACCGCGCGCGCCAGCGCGGGCGATGCGCTGTGCGTGCAGGTGGTGGAAACCTTTGCCGGCATCTTCGGCAGCGTGGCCGGCGACCTGGTGCTGACGCTGGGCGCGTGGGACGGCGTGTACCTCACCGGCGGACTGGTGCCGATCCTGCTGCCGTGGATGGAGCGCGGCCATTTCCGCGAGCGCTTCGAGGCCAAGGGCCGCTTTCGCGAGACGATGGAACAGGTGCCCACGCAGGCGATCATGAACCCCGAGCCCGGCCTGATCGGCGCTGCAGCGCTGGCGATCGTGGAAGCCGGCGGTTCGCTGCTGCACCGGCACGACTGAATCCCGCCGTTCGGCGGCCGCGCGCAGGCTGCCATAATCGAGCGACCCGCACCGCGCCGGAGCGCTCATGTCACGCAGCGACACCGCCTTTCTGTTCGACCTCGACGGCACCCTGGTGGACAGCGTCTACCAGCACGTGCTGGCGTGGAAGGAGGCGCTGGACAGCGAGGGCGTGCACCTGTCGGTGTGGCGCATCCACCGCCGTATCGGCATGAGCGGCGGGCTGTTCACCCACATGCTGCTGCGCGAGACCGGCATCGAGATCACCTCCGAGCGGATGCAACGCCTGAGCCGCGCGCACGCCGCCGCGTATGCGCGGCAGGCCGCCAGCGGCGCGGTGCGGCCGCTGCCCGGCGCGCGCGAACTGCTCGGCTTCCTCAGCGACAACGGCATTCCGTGGGCGATCGCCACCAGCGGCCGGATGGAAACCGCCGCGCACAACCTCGCCGCGCTGGGCGTGGACCCGGCGCAAGTGCCGGTGGTGACGCGCGACCAGGTGCGCCACGCCAAGCCCGATCCGGATCTGTTCGTCACCGCGGCCACGCGGCTCGATTGCGACATCCACCAGTCGCTGGTCGTCGGCGACAGCGTGTGGGACATGCTCGCCGCGCAGCGCGCCCGCGCGCTGGGCATCGGCCTGCTCTCCGGCGGCTACGGCCAGCAGGAACTCGAACAGGCCGGCGCGTTCCGCGTCTACGAAGACCCGGCCGACCTGCTGCGGCATATCGACGAGGTGGTGGCGCGCAGCTGAGCGGTACCTCGAATAACCCCGATTTGTCGTGGGAGCGCACCTTGTGCGCGAATGTTCTTGTGGGAGCTACTTCAGTCGCGATGCTTTTGGTTTGGTCAGGGCGAGAGCATCGCGGCTGAAGCCGCTCCCACAAAAGCCGCTCCCAGGCGCACGCCAAGGGAACTCACTCAGCCCGGCGCCAGCAGCGCGTCCAGGTCGCCCTGGTCGAAACTGAGCTTTTCGCGGCTGCCGCCGCCTTCCAGCACGGCGGCGGCCAGCTCGGCCTTGCGCTCCTTCAGCTGCTCGATGCGCTCCTCCACGGTGCCGCTGGTGATCAGGCGGAACACGAACACCGGCTTGTCCTGGCCGATGCGGTGGGCGCGGTCGCTGGCCTGCGCCTCGGCGGCGGGGTTCCACCACGGGTCGTAGTGGATCACGGTGTCGGCAGCGGTGAGGTTGAGGCCGACGCCGCCGGCCTTCAGCGAAAGCAGGAACAGCGGCACCTCGCCGTTCTGGAAGCGCTGCACCGGCTCGGCGCGATCGCGCGTCTCGCCGGTGAGGGTGACGTAGCGGATGCGCCGGCGATCGAGTTCGGCGGCGATCAGTTTCAGCATGCCGGTGAACTGCGAGAACAGCAGCACCTTGCGCCCCTCGTCGAGCAGCGCCGGCAGCATGTCCATCAGCAGCTCGAACTTGGCCGACTCATGCACGTCGCGCGCCGCTTCGAGCTTCACCAGTCGCGGATCGCAGCAGACCTGGCGCAGCTTGAGCAGCGCGTCCAGCACCACGATGCCGGAGTGCGCGATGCCGCGCTGGGCGATCACCTCGCGCAGCTCCTCGGTCAGCGCCAGGCGCAGCCCTTCGTAGAGGTCGCGCTGGCGGCCTTCCAGCACCACCCGGCGGGTGATCTCGGTTTTCGGCGGCAGCTCCCTGGCCACCTGCGCCTTGGTCCGGCGCAGGATGAAGGGCGCGAGGCGCAGGTTGAGCCGCTGTTGGCATTCCTCGTCGTGCTGCTTCTCGATCGGCACGCGGTAGTAGCGGCGGAACGCGCTCTCGTCGCCGAGCAGGCCCGGCACCGCGAGGTCGATCTGCGACCACAGTTCGCCCAGATGGTTTTCCAGCGGCGTGCCGGTGAGGCAGACGTAGCGCGCGGTGCGCAGGCTGAGCAGCGCGCGGCGCGCCTGCGTGCGCGGGTTTTTCACCTGCTGCGCCTCGTCCAGCACGATCAGCGCAAACGGCTGCCTGCGCAGGGTGACCACGTCGCGCGGCAGCAGCGCGTAGCTGGTGAGCACGATGTCCTGCGCGCCGAGCTGGGCGAACTCCTCGGCGCGCTGCGGCCCGTGCAGGGTCAGCACGCGCAGCGCCGGCGCGAAGCGGGCGATCTCCGACTGCCAGTTCGGAATCAGGCTGGTCGGCACCACGATCAGCGCCGGGTGGCTCAGCGCGCCGCCCTGTTTCAGCGACAGCAGGTGGGTGACCAGCTGCAGCGTCTTGCCCAGCCCCATGTCGTCGGCCAGCACGCCGCCGACCCCGGCTTCGGCCAGCGCGTTGAGCCAGCGCAGGCCTTCGCGCTGGTACGGCCGCAGCTCCACCGTGAGCCCGTCGGGCACCGCATCGCTGGCGCGCTCGGCGGCATCGCGCAGGCGCGCGGCAAAGCCAAGCAACGGCTCGGCCGCCTCCAGCGTGCTGCCGCCGGGCATCGCCGCCGCCAGCTCCTCCAGCCGGCCGGCCTGCACCCGCGGCAGATGCAGCTGCTTGCGCGGTTTCTCCAGGTATTCGGCCAGCGGCGCCAGCAGGCCGCGCAGCTCCTGCAGCCGCACCGGCACGCGGCGGCGCGCGTCCACCGGCGCATACCACACGGCATCCTCCGGCTCGTTCGGCGCCGGCCGCAGGTTGAGCTGATGCTCGGCCAGCGCCTGCGCCACCGCGGGCAACAGGTTGTGCCGCTGACCGTCCAGCTCGATGCCGATCTCCAGGTTGAAGGCCTGGTCGTCGGCGTCCTCCACCGCATGGCCGTACCAGCGCACCGGGCCTTCCAGCACCTCGAACGGAAAGCTCGGCGCGTACTCGACCTGGAAGTTTTCCTGCTCCAGCCGCGGCCGCAGGGCGAGCCAGCGTGCCGGCGTATTGACCTCCAGCGCACCGGCGTAACCGGTGCCGGGAAACAGCCAGGCGTCGTCGGGCAGCGTGTCGGCCACGTCCCACGGCAGACCTTCGGTATCCACGCCGGGGGTGAGGCCGGCATGCTCCAGCTGCTCCATCGCCGAGAGCTCCTCGGCGCGGCGGCGGGTGATCTCGACCAGCTGGCCGTTGCGCACGCGCCGCACCAGCGGCTCACCGCCGCGACCGGGCAGCCGCTCGCCGGCATAGTCGAAGGCGAGCCGCGCATAGCCCAGCGGCGGCGTGCCGGCGGCCAGCCGCGCGTGGCGGGTCAGCGCGTGCAGGGTCAGCACCGGTTTGGGCGCCAGCTGCGAGCGCCGCACTTCGCCGAACACCTGCGGCAGCGGCACCCGCGTGGCCAGCCGGCTGCCCGGCAGGCGGCTGCGCAAGCGCCGGCCGTGCTCGTGCTTGAGCGAGGGCAGTTCCAGCCAGCGCGTTTCCTCGGCGGCGGCGTCGAGCAGGCCGACGGTGGCGCGCTCGGCGTCGAGATACCACAGGCCGTCGATGCGCAGCAGCCGCTGACTGTGCGGCAGCACCGGCTGCAGGCGCTGGCCGCCGTCGGGCTCCATCTGCCAGTGCCAGTTGAGCGGGTGCGACTTGCCGCGCGACAGCCGCAGTCCGGCCAGGCCGCCGAGAAAGCACGGCGCGGTGTCGAGTATTTCGGCGAGCAGGGCGTCGCCGACATGACCGCTGAGCCGCGCATAGCTGCGGCTCTTGCGCACGCTCAGCGGCAGCCCGAGCAGGGTCGCGGCCAGCCGCTGCTCGTGCGGCTGCAGCGGAGACTGCACCAGATGCCGGCTGTCCAGCGGCACCGGGCGCGCGTAATGGCCGTGCTCGGCCTGCGCCAGCAGCACCGGCGCCACGTCCAGCCGGGCGAAGGCGGCGCCCTCCTCCGGCAGCACCTCCAGGAAGAAGCCGAGCACGCCGTGGTCGTCGGGCGCCGCCGCGACGGGCGCCGCCAGCAGCCGTCGCCATGCCAGCGGCAAGCCCTCGTCGTCGCCGGGCAGCGCGTCGCTGGGATGCTGCTTCTCGTCCGGCTGCTGCATGCGCATGCGATCCGTGGCGACAACCAAAACACTGAGCTTAGCAGTGCGCGAACGGAATGCGCGCGTCGTTGATGCCGCCGCGGATGGCGTGCGGGAAGCGGCGTCAGGCGGTGCCGAACAGGCCGCGCGGGTATTCCGGTTTCTGCTCGCGCGCCATCAGCGCCTTGAGCCCGTCGACCGGGGTGACCTCGCCGTGCAGCACAGCGCGCACGCCGGCGCTGATCGGCAGATCCAGCCCGTGCTTGTCGGCCAGTCGCGCCACTTCATCGGCGGTGAGGATGCTCTCCACCACCTGCCCGATCTGCCGCAGCGCCTCGTCGATCGCCACGCCGTGACCGAGCGCCAGCCCGAGCCGGCGATTGCGCGACAGGTCGCCGGTGCAGGTCAGTACCAGGTCACCGAGGCCGGACAGGCCGATCAGGGTTTCCGGCCGCGCGCCCAGCGCCACGCCGAGGCGCAGCATCTCGTTCATGCCGCGGGTGATCAGGCCGGCGCGGGCGTTCAGCCCCAACTGCATGCCGTCGGCGATGCCGGTGGCCACCGCCAGCACGTTTTTCATCGCACCGCCCAGCTCGGCGCCGAGCACGTCGCCGCCCGAATACGCGCGCAGGTTGGGCGCGTGCAGCAGGCCGGCCAGCCGCTGCGCGAACGCGTCATCGTCCGAGTGCACGGTGACCGCACTGGGCAACCCGGCCGCCACTTCACGGGCGAACGAGGGCCCGGTGACCACCGCCGCGGCCCGGCCCGGCAGCCACTCGGCCACCAGCTCGTGCAGGAAGCGTCCGGTGCCCGGCTCGAAGCCCTTGGTGGCCCAGGCGATCGCGGTGCCGGCATCGAGAAGCGGTGCCAGCTCGACCAGCATCGAGGCGAAGGCGTGACTGGGCACCACGATCAGCACGATGTCGGCGCCGCGCACGGCGTCGGCCAGCCCGCTTTGGTAGTGCAGCTCGGGTGGCAGCGTGATCTCGGGCAGGTAGCGCTGGTTGCGGTGGCTCGCCGCCATCGCCGCCAGTGCGGCGCGGTCACGGCCCCACAATCGGGTCGGCACCCCGTTGCGGGCGGTCAGCGCCGCCAGCGCCGTGCCCCAGGAGCCGGCGCCGAGCACGGCCAGAAGGGGACGTTCGGCCATCACGCCGGGCTCAGCTGTTGAGCATGGCCGGAGCCGCGTCGCCGTCGGCCATGCGCCGCTGCTGTTCGGCAAACAGCGCATCGAAGTTGATCGGCTGCAGCAGGAACGGCGGGAAGCCGCCTTCCAGCACCAGCGAGGAAATCACCTGGCGCGCATACGGAAACAGCAGGTTCGGGCAGTAACTGCCGATGATGCCCGCATGGTCCATCTCGTTGAAGCCGGCGATGCCGAACAGCCCGGCCTGCTCCACTTCGGCCAGGTAGGCGGTGCGCTGGCCCACGGTGCAGGTCAGCGTGAGGCTGAGCACGACTTCGTACAGCCCGTTGCCCAGATCGCTGGCCTTGTGGCCCAGGTTGAGCTGCACCTGCGGCTGGTCGTTTTCGTCGATCTCGTGGAAGATCTGCGGCGCGTTGGGCGCCTCGAAGGAGACATCCTTCACGTAGATCTTCTGCACCATCAACTGCGCCTGATTGGCCTGACCATTGGTCTGGTCGTTGGCGATCACTTCTGCCATCGGGATTCCCTCAAGTTCTGCTGTCAAAAGAGGACGATTGTTCCATACATCCCCGCAGCACGCACGCTGGTTGCCCTTCACGCGCAGCGCGCAGATTGCGTACCACCCTGTTTTTCTGCAAGAATACGCGGCTTGCCCCTGCCGGCCCGGTGCTTCCGGGTGGTCCGCCACGCGATGCGGATCTCACGGCCAGGCAAGCGCAACATCCTCCAGCATCGCGTGGCGTATGGCGCCGCTGGGCCGATACTGCCCTGGCTAACGGGCGGCATTCCGGCTTCGACCGAACCGGCTTCATCAGGCGCAGGCTTTTTGAAATCCCGGTTTGCTGAAGTCCATTCTTACGGAGGTCATCATGGCCCGTGTATGTCAAGTCACCGGTAAAGGTGTGCAGAGCGGCAACAACGTCTCGCATGCCAACAACCGCACCCGTCGCCGCTGGTTGCCCAACCTGCATGAGCGTCGCTTCTGGGTGGCCAGCGAAAACCGCTGGATCAAGCTGCGCGTCTCCAACAACGCCCTGCGCACCATCGACAAGAATGGCATCGAAGCCGTGATTGCCGAGATGCGCGCCCGCGGCGACAAGGTCTGAGGATTGAGCCATGGCTAACAAATCGCAAGACAAGATCCGCATGATCTCCTCGGCCGGCACCGGCCACTTCTACACCACGCAGAAGAACAAGAAGAACACGCCGGAAAAGTTCGAGTTCCGTAAATACGATCCGGTCGTGCGCAAGCACGTGATCTACAAGGAAGGCAAGATCAAGTGACGTTCCGGCGCGTTCGCGGCTAACGCGAACGCCTTTGCCGTAACGTCATCCCGGACGGCGCGCAGCGACGATCCGGGATCCAGTGCCTTGACGAAAAACCCGCCTTCATGGCGGGTTTTTCGTAGGGAATGCCGGCCATAACACGCGCGTGCTCCGCCAAAGGAACCCGCCGATCGGCGGGTTTCCTGATCCATCATCCTGCGGGCAAACTCAGGTACCAGCGACAGCGTAGCCCTTGAGCCGCTGGGCGAACTCCTGCAGGGCGCGGATGCCGCTCTCCTCGGCGTCGTGGATCCACTGCTGCAGGCCCTTCAGGGCCTGCTCGGCGCCGCGCTGCTCCATCAGCGCCGCGAGACGGCTGCGGAAGTCGAACACCACCACCAGATTCGGCCGCCTGGCCAGCACGGCCTGCAGGCGGTCGCGGCCCTCGCTGTCCAGCCAGCGGCCGCCGTCGGCCATCGCCCGACGGATGCGCCGCGGCATCGACTTGAGGCTCTCGCCGGCGTGCTGCGCTTCATCGCCAAGCGTCGGCACGATCACGCCGCGGTAATAGTCGGTCATCGCCTGGAAGCGATGCGTCAACACCGCCTTCAGCGTGTCGGCGTCCGGCAGGCGCACGTTGGGGCGCACGTCCAGCGACGGTGCCACGCGCAGCACCTTGGCCAGACCCAGCGCACGCAGGCCGCAGATAGCCGCCCAGCCGATGTCGAACTCCCATTTGCGCAGCGCGAACTTGGCCGAACTGGGGAAGGCGTGGTGGTTGTTGTGCAGCTCTTCGCCGCCGATCCAGAAGCCCCACGGGATCAGATTGCGCGCCGTATCGGCGCTCTCGAAGTTGCGGTAGCCGGCCCAGTGGCCGATGCCGTTGACGAAGCCGGCGGCCCAGAACGGGATCCAGATCATCTGCACGGCCCAGATCGCCGCGCCGATCACGCCAAACAGCGCGAAGCTGATCAGCAGCATCAGGGTCGGCCCCCAGTAGGGGTGCGCGCCGTAGACCTTGTGCTCGACCCAGTCGTCCGGCGTGCCGCGGCCGTACTGCTGCATGTCGGCCTTGGACTCGCAGGCATCGCGGTACAGCGACACGCCGTCCCAGAACACCTTCCTGATGCCGTAGATCATCGGGCTGTGTGGGTCTTCCTCGGTCTCGACCTTGGCGTGGTGCTTGCGGTGCACCGCCACCCATTCACGCGTGACCATGCCGGTGGTGAGCCAGCCCCAGAAGCGGAAGAAGTGCGCCAGCACCGGGTGAAAATCGACGCCGCGGTGGGTCTGGCTGCGATGCAGGTACAGCGTCACGGTGAAGATGGTGAGCTGGGTCATTACCAGCAGGTAGATCAGCATCGATCCCCAGCTCGCGCCGGTGACACCCTGGTTGAGGAAATTGAGCACTGCGTCGAGCATGGAAGGCACCGGGTCGGGAACAAAATCAGTCTAGTCGCCGGGTTTCCGTACCCGCCAGCATGGTACGAGGCACCACAGGCGTTTGATGATATCAGCCGACCACGCAGCCCACGTTAATGTGGCGCAAGTTCACGCGTCGTGATCTGGAGGTTGTTTAACCGTGTGGCCGCCGTGACAATCGCGCCATGACTCCGACCATCGACTCCGCGCCCGTGTTGTGCATGCAGCAGGTCCACCGCCGGCGTGCCGGCCGGCCGGCCGTGCAGGATCTCAGCCTGACCCTGCCGCACGGCCAGGTGCTGGGCCTGCTCGGGGTCAATGGCGCGGGCAAGTCGACCACTTTGTCGATGATGGCCGGCGCGCTGCGCCCGGACAGCGGCAGCATCCAGCTGAACGGCGCGGACTTTCTGGAGCAGCCGGAGCTGGCGCGCCAGCTGATCGGCTGGCTGCCGGAACGTGCGCCGCTGTGGGCCGAACTCACGGTTAGCGAGCATCTGGACGCGCACGGCCGCCTGCGCGGACTGCGCGGTGGGGCGCTGCGGCAGGCGCGCACGGCAATCATCGAACGGCTGCAGCTGCAGCCGCTGGCCCGGCGGCTGGCCGGCGTGCTGTCGCAAGGCCAGCGGCAGCGACTGGGGCTGGCCTGCGCGCTGCTGCATCGGCCGGCGCTGTTGGTGCTGGACGAGCCGGCCAATGCGCTCGACCCGGTGCAGGTGGCCGCGCTGCGCACGCTGATCCGCGAGGAGGCGGCCTCCGGCACGGCGGTGATCCTGTCCACCCACCTGCTGACCGAGGTGACCGCCGTGTGCGATCGCGTGGCGATCCTGCACGAAGGCAACCTGCGCCACGCTGATCGGGTGCATGGCGACGACCATGCCGCGCTGGAGCGCACTTTTTTCGAGATCGCGATGAACCGCTCCCCCGCACCGGCCCGCGCCGCATGAGTCACACCATCGGCAACACCCTGAGTGTGGCTCGGCTGGAATGGCGCCGGCTGATCGTGCGACCGCTGGCCTGGGTGCTGGGCGCGCTCACGCTGGCCTGGCTGGCGTGGAATTTCACCCTGTTGCTGGGCAGTTTTCTGGCCGCCCAGATCCAGCGCGCGGCGCTGCCCGACGGCCCCGGCTTTACCGATCTGGTGGCCGTGCCGCTGCTGGGCCAGCTGGCCCAGTTGGCCTTTCTGGTGGTGCCGCTGCTGAGCATGTCGGTGCTGGCCGGCGAGCGCCGCGACGGCACGCTGCCGCTGCTGTTTGCCGCCGGCCTGAGCGCGCCGCAGATCGTGCTGGGCAAGTACCTGGCCGTGCTGGGCTGGCTGCTGCTGTGGCTGGCGCTGACCCTGGCGATGCCGCTGGCGCTGGCGCATGCCACGCACCTGGACTGGGGCAAGCTGGCGGCGGCCACGCTGGGCTTGCTGCTGATGCTGGCGGCGCTGGCCGCGCTAGGCGTGGCCTGCTCCACGTTCGCCTCGCATCCGGCGATTGCCGCCGCCGCGGCGCTGGTGCTGACGCTGGCGCTGTGGAGCGTGAACTTCGGCGCACAGATGGCCGGAGTCACCGGCGGCGCCGTCAACTGGCTGGCGATGAGCACGCACGAGCAGCCGCTGCTGCGCGGGCTGGTCTCGACCAGCGACGTGCTGTGGTTCGTGCTGCTGATCGCGCTGGCGCTGGCGCTGGCCACGCGGCGGCTTTCCAGCGACCGGGAGCGTGGCTGATGCGCAATCTGTTCAGACGTCTGGACGGCTGGCTGTTTGCCTTGCTGCTGCTGCTGGGTGCGGGTGCCATCGGCTATCTCGGCACCCGCTACGCGCACCAGTCCGACTGGACCGCGAACGGTCGCACCAGCCTGTCGAGCGCCAGCCGCGCGGTGCTCAGGGCGATGCCCGGGCCGGTGCAGATCGTCAGTTACGCCAGCCCGCAGGGCAGCCTGCGCCAGGCGATTGCCGGCTTCGTGCAGCGTTACCAGCAGGTCAAGCCCGACCTCAGCCTGCGCTTCGTCGATCCGCAGCTGGACCCGGCGAAGATGCGCGAACTGGGCATCACCGTCGATGGCGCGCTGATCGTGCACTACCGCGGCCACGAGCAGCGGCTGGACGAACTGTCCGAGGAAAGCCTCACCAACGGACTGGAGCGGCTGATCCGCGGCGACGACCGCGTGGTGGCCTTCGTCACCGGCGACGGCGAGCGCAACGCCGACGGCAAGGCCAACGCCGACCTCGGCACCTTCATGAGTCAGCTGGAACAGCGCGGCATGCGCGCGGTGCCGCTGAATTTCGCCCAGGTCAGCGCGGTGCCGCAGCACACCGACCTGGTGGTGCTGGCGAGCCCCTCGGTGCCGCTGGCGCCGGCGGCGGTGCAGGCGCTGGTTGCCTACGTACAGGACGGCGGCAACCTGCTCTGGCTGAGCGATCCCGGCAATGACGATCTCGGCCTGCAGCCGCTGGCCGCGGCGCTCGGCATCCGCGTGCTGCCGGGCGTGCTGGTGGACGGCTCGGGCGCGGCGCTGGGGCTGCACGATCCGCGCATGATCGCGCTGGGCGATTACCCGCTGAACGCGATCACCCGCGGCTTCACGCTGACCACGCTGTTCCCGCAGGTGTCGGCGCTGGCGTGGGTGGCGCAGCCGGGCGACTGGGCGGTGGTGCCGTTCCTGCGCTCGAGTGCGCAGAGCTGGACCGAGTTCAGGCCGATCGACAACCGCAAGCCCAGCGAGATCCGCTTCGATGCCAAACTCGGCGAGCTGAAGGGGCCGCTGGATTTCGGCTACGCGCTGAGCCGGCTGTCGCCCAGCCCGGACAAGAGCGAGCAGCGCGCGGTGGTGATCGGCGACGGCGACTTCCTCTCCAACACCTACCTCGGCAACGGCGGCAACCGCGCGCTGGGCGAGCGCGTGTTCGACTGGCTGCTCGGCGACGACAAGCTGGTGAACCTGCCGCCGCGCGGCGCGCCCGACCGCCTGCTGCAGATCTCGCAGGGCGAGCTGAACGCGCTCAGCTTCGGTTTCCTGATCGCGTTGCCGCTGCTGCTGCTGCTGACCGGCGGCGTGATCGTGTGGCGCCGGCGCCGGCGCTGAGATGAAGCGCGCCGCGCGCCAGCGCCTGCTTCTGCTGCTCGCGGTGGCCGCGCTGCTGCTGCTCGCCGGCTGGCAGCTGCGCCGCGATGCACTGCATGCCCCGGGCAACCTCACCGCGCTGAGTCCCGCCGCCATCACCCGCGTCGCGCTGACACTGCCCGGTGCGCCCACGCTGCATTACGAAAAGCGCGCCGGCCACTGGTGGCGCACCGACGGCACGCCCGCGCGCGCCATCGACAGCCGCCTCGACGACCTGACCGCCATCGCCGCCGCGCCGGTGCTGGGCTGGCGCAAGGCGAGCGACTTCGATCCCGCCAGGATCGGGCTGGCGCCGCCGCAGGCCGTGCTGGTGCTGGACGGCCACGCGCTGGAGTTCGGCGCCACCGCGGTCACCGGGCCGCAGCACTATGTGCGGGTGGGCCGGCGCATCGCGCTGGTGTCGCCGCGCTACATGCCGTCGTCGCCGGCCACCCGCACCACCGAGCTGCACTGAGCGGCGGCTTGCACCGCGCCGGCCGCTCCCCATATCGACGGTAATGAACCCGGAGGTCGGACGATGAACAGGCAAGCCATCGGCGTGGTCGGCATGGCCGTGATGGGCCGCAACCTGGCGCTGAACATCGAGAGCCGCGGCCACGCGGTGTCGATCTTCAACCGCAGCCGCGAGAAGACCGACGCGGTGATCGCCGAGCACGGCGACAAGAACCTCGTGCCCACCTACACGCTCGAAGAGTTCGTCGAGTCGCTGGAAAAGCCCCGCCGCATCCTGCTGATGGTGAAGGCCGGCGCGCCCACCGACGACACCATCGCGCAGCTGCGGCCGCTGCTGGACCCGGGCGACATCCTGATCGACGGCGGCAACACGAATTTCAAGGACACCATCCGGCGCAACCGGGAGCTGGCCAAGGCCGGCCTGCACTTCATCGGCACCGGCGTCTCCGGCGGCGAGGAGGGCGCGCTGCACGGGCCATCGATCATGCCCGGCGGGCCGCGCGATGCGTACGATCTGGTGGCGCCCATCCTCACGCAGATCGCTGCCCGCGCGCCGGATGGCACGCCCTGCGTGGCGTACATGGGCGCGGACGGCGCCGGCCACTACGTGAAGATGGTGCACAACGGCATCGAGTACGGCGACATGCAGCTGATCGCCGAAAGCTACGCGGTGCTGCGGCAGGTGCTCGGCCTGTCCAACGCGGAGCTGGCCAGGATCTACGGCGAGTGGAACGCGGGCGAGCTGGACAGCTACCTGATCGAGATCACCGCGAAGATCTTTACCAAGAAAGACCCGCAGACCGGCAAGGATCTGCTCGACGTGATCCTCGACCGCGCCGCGCAGAAGGGCACCGGCAAGTGGACCAGCCAGAGCGCGCTCGACCTCGGCGTGCCGCTGCCGCTGATCACCGAGTCGGTGTTCGCCCGCATGCTGTCCGCACTGAAGGACGAGCGCATCGCCGCCAGCACGCAGCTGCAAGGACCCGCGGCGACACCGTTTGCGGGCGACCGCGAGGCCTTCATCGAATCGGTGCGGCGCGCGCTGTACCTCAGCAAGATCGTCTCCTACGCGCAGGGCTTCGCGCAGCTGCGCGCGGCCTCCGACGAATATGGCTGGCAGCTGGACTACGCCACCATCGCCAGCATCTGGCGCGGCGGCTGCATCATCCGGGCGCGCTTCCTGCAGGACATCACCGAGGCGTACCGGCACGACGGCAGCTTGGCCAACCTGCTGCTGGCGCCGAGCTTCCGCGCCATCGCGCAGAAGTATCAGTCGGCGCTGCGCGAGGTGGTCGCCACCGCCGTGTACGCAGGCGTGCCGATGCCCGGCTTCAGCTCCGCCATCGCCTACTACGACGGCTATCGCGCCGCGCGGCTGCCGGCCAACCTGATCCAGGCCCAGCGCGACCTGTTCGGCGCGCACACCTTCGAGCGCATCGACCAGCCGGGCAGCTTCCACGCCGACTGGAGCTGATGGCGCATGCCCGAACTGCCCGAAGTCGAAACCACCCGTCGCGGCATCGCACCGCATCTGATCGGGCGGCAGGTGCTCGGGGTGACGCTGCGCCGGAGCGATCTGCGCTGGCCGATCCCGCCCGAGATCAGCACGCTGCTGCCGGGCCAGCGCATCATGGACGTGGAGCGCCGGGCGAAATACCTGCTGCTGCACACCGGGGCCGGCAGCGCGCTGCTGCACCTGGGCATGTCCGGCATGCTGCGGGTGCTGCCGCCGGACGCGCCGCTGGGCGCGCATGACCACGTCGATATCATGCTGGAAGGCGCGCCCGGCCAGCGCGAGCGCGTGCTGCGCTTTACCGACCCGCGCCGCTTCGGCTGCCTGCTGTGGCAACCGCCGGGTGAAGTCCATCCGCTGCTGGCCGCGCTCGGCCCCGAGCCGCTCACCGACGCCTTCGACGGCGACACGCTGTGGCAGCGCTCGCGCGGCCGCCGTGCGGCGGTGAAGTTATTCCTGATGGACAACGCGAACGTGGTCGGCGTAGGCAACATCTACGCCAGCGAGGCGCTGTTCGCCGCCGGCATCGACCCGCGCCGCGATGCCGGCGCCGTATCACGCACCCGCTATGCGCGACTGGCTGCGGAGGTGAAGCGCATCCTGGCGTGGGCGATCGAGCGCGGCGGCACCACCCTGCGCGACTTCCTCAACCCCGACGGTGCGCCGGGCTATTTTTTCCGCGAGCTCAACGTCTACGGTCGCGCCGGCGAGCCGTGCAAGGTCTGCGGCGCACCGATCAAACAGGCGCTGCTGGGGCAGCGCTCCACGTTCTGGTGCCCGCGCTGCCAGAAGTGACGCTGTGGGAGCGACTTCAGTCGCGATGCTCTTGTTCTGATGCTGCATCAAAGCAACAGCATCGCGACTGAAGTCGCTCCCACTGTCCGGGATTGCCCGCTTCACCGGGGCCAGTGGAGCTCGACGAAGGTGTTGTTGAAATCCGGGTCGCCCAGGCCGCCGCGCAGGTGCGCCACGACGCCGGCAGGCAGGCCCTCGACCTCCAGCCGCTGACCGTCGCTGAAATGCGCGCCCAGCGCCTGCAGTTCGGCCAGCTGCTGGCACAGCGCGCCGGCGCGGTCGGTGTCGCGCTCGGGCACCTGGTGAATGCTGACGTCGGGGCGACCGAACTTGCGCATGCCGCGGCTGTGGATCCACGAGTGGTTCGGCTGCGGCTCGCCGTCGCGCAGGATCAGCAGGTGGTTACGGATCGGCGCGCCGTCGCGAACAAGGTATTTCCGACGCCACGCGTCGGCGTCGAGCAGGCCGAGGATCTGCGGATCGAGGATCGCGACGCCGCCGATGTCGAGCATGCCGGCCAGCACGCCCAGCGTGTCGCGCAGGTAGCCGGTGTCCGGGCTGTCCTTCAACGTGCCGCGCACCACCATCACCTCGGGCGCGTCGACGGCCCGCTGGTACGCCGCGGGCGCATCGTCCCTGAACATGCGACCCATCGCGCCCTTCAGCGGATATCCCTCCCACGCGCGCAGATCAGGGTGATGATGATTGGTCGCCGTGATGCCGGGCGGCAGGCCGTCGCTGCCGTAGTCCAGCGAGGGCACGCGCACCGCCTCGAACTTTCCGAACACGTAGAACTGCAGCAGGATGTCCTCGTCGCTGGCCTGCCAGTGCGGGCGCGGCCAGGCGGGGATGACGATCGGGTGGCTCATGGCATTCCTTCGGTGATGGATGGCGCTCGGGGCTCATCGCCGAGCGGCAGCACGCTTTGCTGCAGTTCGATGCGGCCGTTTCCCTCGCTGATCTTCTTGAATTCGACGCGGCTCACCGAGACATAGCGCTCGTTGCCGCCGATCTCAACCTGTGGGCCGTCGGTGACGGCGCGGCCGCGCTCGTCCACCCGCACCACCATGGTGGCCTTGCGGCCCGAGTGGCAGATCGTCTTGATCTCCTGCAGGTTGTCCGCCCAGGCCAGCAGATACAGGCTGCCTTCGAACGGCTCGCCGCGGAAATCCGTGCGCAGGCCATAGGCGAGCACCGGGATGTGCAGGCGATCGACCACGTCACTGATCTGCCACACCTGCGCCTTGGTCAGGAACTGCGCCTCGTCGACGAACACGCAGTGCAGCGCGCCGTGCGCCGCGATATCTGCCTCGATCAGCGCGAACAGGTTCTGCTCCGGGCCAAAGCGCCGCGCGTCCGCTTTCAGGCCGATGCGCGAGGCCACAATGCCCTCACCGTAGCGGTTGTCCAGCGCCGGCGTGAGGATCAGCGTGCGCATGCCGCGCTCGCGGTAGTTCCACGCGCTTTGCAACAGCGCGGTGGTCTTGCCGGCGTTCATTGCCGAGTAATAGAAATAGAGCTTGGCCATGCCGGTGCGCCTGGAAGATGCCGTGCATGGTAGCGCGGGCGCTTGCGGCCTTCTTGTGGGAGCGGCTTCAGCCGCGATGCCCTTGTATTCATGCTGCATCAAAGCAACAGCATCGCGACTGAAGTCGCTCTTACTGGAAGCGATATCCTGCAGGGGCCTGTTACCATCGTCCGTCGCGTCGCAGACCGCCTGGACTCCATGCTCAATCCGCAACAACTGGCCGCCGTCGAACACTGCGACAGCCCGCTGCTGGTGCTGGCCGGCGCCGGCTCTGGCAAGACCTCGGTAATCACCCAGAAGATTGCCTGGCTGATCGCACGCCGCCACCTGGCGCCGTCGAAGATCGCCGCGATCACCTTCACCAACAAGGCCGCGCGCGAGATGCGCGAGCGCGTCGCCCAGCTGGTCAACGCCGAGGATGCGCAGGCGCTGACGGTGAGCACGTTCCACGCGCTGGGGCTGAAATTCCTGCAGATCGAACACGCCCGCGCCGGCCTGCGGCGCGGCTTCTCGGTGCTGGATGCGGACGACAGCGGCGGCATCATCAAGGAGCTGGCCCCCAAGGGCATAAAGCCCGACGTGCTGTTCGGCATCCGCAACCTGCTCAGCCGCGCCAAGAACGGCGGCCTCTCGCCGGAGCAGGCGCTGGCCGCCGCGCGCAGCCCGCGCGAGCTGGAGGCGGCGACCATCTACGACATGTACCAGCAGCGCCTTGCCGCGTTCAACGCAGTGGATTTCGACGATCTGATCCGGCTGCCGCTGCAGATCCTGGAATCCGACGAGGAGGCCCGCAGCAGCTGGCGCGAGCGCCTGCGCTATCTGCTGGTGGACGAATACCAGGACACCAACGACGCGCAGTACCGGCTGCTGAAAGTGCTGGCCGGCGAGCGCGGCGGCATCACCTGCGTGGGCGACGACGATCAGTCGATCTACGCCTGGCGCGGCGCCAATCCGGAAAACATCGACCAGCTCGGCCGCGACTGGCCGAACCTGCGCGTGATCAAGCTGGAGCAGAACTACCGCTGCGGCAAACGCATCCTGCGCGCGGCCAACCAGCTGATCGGCAACAACCCGCACCTGCACGAAAAAAAGCTGTGGAGCGAGCTGCCCGAAGGCGCGCCGATCCGCGTGCTGGAATGCAAGGAGGCCGAGCACGAGGCCGAGCGCGTCGCCGCGATCGCCGCCGCGCTGGCCGAGAAGCACAAGGCGCGCTGGCACGACATCGCGGTGCTGTACCGCGGCAACTTCCAGGCGCGTGTTTTAGAGAAAGCTTTCCGCCTGGCGCGCATTCCCTACCACCTCACCGGCGCGCTCTCCTTCCTCGACCGCGCCGAGGTGAAGGATCTGCTGTGCTACCTGCGCCTGCTGACCAACCCCAGCGATGACGCCGCGTTCCTGCGCGTGGTCAACGTGCCCAAGCGCGAGATCGGTTCGACCACGCTGGAAAGCCTCGGCCGCATCGCGCAGAGCCGGCACTGCTCGCTGCTGGAAGCCACCCGCAGCGATGGCGTGCTGCGCCAGCTCACGCCGCGGCCGGCGGCGGCGCTGGCGGCGTTCGCCAGCCTGCTGGACGAACTGCGCAGCGCCTCGATCCACCAGAACGCGGCCGATCTGGTCGAGACGATCCTGGCACGCACCGGCTACGCCGCACAGATCACCGCCAGCACGCCGGACGCCAGCCTGCGCGAGCGCCGGCTGGGCAACCTGAAGGAGCTGGCCGACTGGTTCCGCGCGATGCAGAAGGGCAGCAGCGCTGGCGACCTCGCCGCCCAGCTCGCCCTGCTCAGCCACGCCGACCGCGACGATCCCGGCAACGCGGTGCGCATGATGACACTGCACGCGGCCAAGGGGCTGGAGTTCCGCTTCGTCTTCATCGTCGGCTGCGAGGACGGCACGCTGCCACACGAAGGCGCCATCGACGAGGGCCGGCTGGACGAGGAGCGCCGCCTGCTGTACGTGGGCATCACCCGCGCCAAGGAGCTGCTGACGCTGTCGTGGTCGGCCAGAACCAAGCGCTACGGCGACGTCCACAGCAACCAGCCCAGCCGCTTCCTGCACGAGCTGCCGCAAGCCGACCTGCACTGGCAGGGCAAGGACCCCGAGGCGGACCAGGAAGTCACCCGCGAGACCGCGCAGTCGCACATGCAGAAAATCGCCGCCATGCTGGCGGCAAACCATTGACCGCGGCGCAGAGCGAATTTTTCACCCTGCGACGGCGACCCGACAAAAGGCGCTCAACTCGGCTCACACCAGCCGCTCCGCTTCCAGCTCGCTCTTCAGATAGGCGTAGTAGATCGGCGCGGCGATCACGCCGGCCAGGCCGAACGCGGCTTCCATCAGCAGCATGGCCATCAGCAACTCCCACGCGCGGGCGTTGATCTGGGTACCGACGATGCGGGCGTTGAGGAAGTATTCCAGCTTGTGGATCAGCAGCAGGAAGCCCAGCGCGGCGATGCCCACGCCCAGCGATACCGACAGCGCGGCAATGGTGATCGCGGTGTTCGACAGCAGGTTGCCGACCACCGGCAGCAGCCCGACGATGAGGGTGACCACCACCAGCGTCTTGGCCAGCGGCACGTGGATGCCCAGCAGCGGCAGCACGCCGAGCAGGAAGATCGCGGTGAAGACGGTGTTGATCAGCGAGATCTTGACCTGCGCGAAGACGATGTTGTGGAACGCCGCCGCCAGCCGCCGGCAGCGCAGCCCCAGCGCCGCGGCGAGCGGGCCGACCTGATGCGCGGGACGGGTATGGCTGAGCGCGATGATCGCGCCCAGCACCAGCCCGATCAGGATGTGCACGAACAGCCGCACCGCCTCCTTGCCGGCCAGTTGCAGGGTGCCCGCATGCTTGCGCGCCAGCTCCGCCGCGCCCACGCGCAGGTCGTCGACGCTGTCCGGCAGATGGTCGACCAGCACCGCCGGCAGCTGCTGCCGCGCTTTTTCCACCAGCGGCATCAGCTGCTGCTGCCACAGCAGTTCGGGGTTGCCGATCTCGTTGCGGAAGAAGCTGATCACGCCAAGGACCAGCAGGATCAGCAGGCCCACCACGATCGCCCCCAGCACGGTCACCACCAGTACCCGCGCGCGATCGCCGGAAATGCGCTGGCCGAGCAGCGGGGTCATCGCCTGCACCAGCTCGTAGACGAGCAGGCCGGCGAGCAGCGCCGGCAGCATGTGCAGGCCGAGGACAAGCAGCAGCATCGCGGCGGCCAGCACGTAGCTGGCGATGCGAATGGCGGAGGACGAATCGCGCAGGGCCGGCAGCGGAGTATCCATGCGGGTCAGATCCGTGGGGGTGCGGGCCTCCAGTCTGTCAGACAGCATGCAATGGCGGCCAGCCCCGACACATCGCTGTCGTAGACTTTGCCCATGCTGATGTGCCCCGTGAGGAACTGCCCATGCCACGCCGCTTGCCTGCCACCCTGATCGCGCTGACCCTGCTGGCCGGCTGCGCCGCGCCGGCGCCGAAACCCGCGCCGGTCGCTGCGCTGACCCACGCCGCCGCGCCCGCCAGCACGCCGGCCGACGACAACCTCAACGCGGTCAGCTGGACCCAGAATGCGGTGGAGCACGACCTGGTCTACCTGCAGACCTACCGCGATGCGCAGTCCCGTCTGCTCGCCGCCCTCGCCGATCCCGCGTGGGACGCGCTGCCCAGCGACGACCGCGTGACGCCGAGCGCGGGGCTGAAGCCGGCGGTGGTGCTCGACATCGACGAGACCGTGCTGGACAACTCGCCCTACCAGGCGCGCCTGATCCGCAGCGGCGGCGAATACAACGAGGCCGACTGGGCCGCCTGGTGCAAGGAGCAGAAGGCGCGCGCGCTGCCCGGCGCGGTCGCCTTCACCCGCTACGCCCAGCAGCACGGCATTGCGGTGATCTACGTCTCCAACCGCGCCAAGGACCTGGACGCAGTGACGCTGGCCAACCTGCACAAGGACGGCTTCCCGGTGTCCGGACCAGAGGCGTTGCTGGGCCTGGGCACTTACGTGGCGGGCTGCGAGCAGATCGGCACCGAAAAAAGCTGCCGCCGCCAGCTGATCAGCCGCCAGTACCGCGTGCTGATGCAGTTCGGCGACCAGCTCGGCGACTTCGTCACCGTCGCGGCCAATACGCCGGCGGCGCGGCGCCGGGACATCCAGCCCTACCTGGGGTGGATCGGCACGCGCTGGTTCGTGCTGCCCAATCCCACCTACGGCAGCTGGGAGCCCGCGCTGTTCAACAACGACTGGACCGCGCCGCGCGAGCAGCGGCGGCG
>JAJYSM010000030.1 GCA_021793575.1 Pseudomonadota bacterium | reverse complement strand
GACAAACAGCTTCGCGCACTTCAACACAAGGCCAGGCAACTTGGCCTCGCGCTCGTCCATGTGGCCTGATCGCTTGAGTATGGAAAATGCTTAAATCAACGGCTTACGTGATGTTTGATGAGAGCGGTAGGTGTCGATCAGCAGGCGATGCAGGCGTTGCAGGATCACCATGCGCGCTTCGTCGCGGTCGATCCTGGCGCGGGCGGCGGCGACCAGTTCGTCCTGCTTCTTCTCGGTGGCGCGCAGCTCGGCCTTGAGCCGCTTCGCCTCGTCCTCCAGCGCCTTGTGCCGCGCCAGCCGCTGATCGATCACGGCAGCCTGCTGCAGCAGCGCGGCCGCATCGCCCAGCGCCGGATCGCGGCGCGCCAGTTTGGCGTTGCCCTTGAGCTCCTTCAGCCTGGCCTTGAGCGCCTTGACCTCGCTGCCGGGCAGCACGCCGGTGTCGTCCTCGTCTTCGTAGTCTTCCTCGTCGGCGGCGGCGAACAGCGCGGCCAGTTCAGCCAGCCGCAGCCGGGTACTTTCCATCTCGGCCAGCACGTCGGGGAACTGGCTTTGCAGGATCTCGGCGTCGGGGATCAGCTCGGCGCCCCAGCCGCTGGCGGCCACCGATTTCAGGTCGGCCTTCAGCTCGCTGAAGTAGCGCGCCAGCGCGCCGCGGATCTGGTGGCCGGTGAGCAGGGTGGTGCCGGCCAGCGCCGGCTCGATCGAGGCGAGCAGGGTGCGGCGCAGCGTGTAGACGTTGCCCTGTTCCACGATCTGCCCTTGCGCATCGCGCACCGGCGCCAGCGCCTCGATGTGCCGCACCTGCGCGCGCCACCAGCTTTCCAGCGTGTCCAGGAACGCAGCGTGCGCCTGCGCCACGCTGGCGTCGTGATTGACGAGGTCGGCGATGGCGCGGCGGTCGGTGATGGCGGGGGTGAAGTCCACGTAGTCGGTCGCGCCGGGGCGTAGCTGGAAACAGCGCGCACGCAATCCCGGGTAGTTGTGCCAGGTGTACGCCAGCGCCTCGACCTCGGCCAGCGGCACGCCGCCGTGCAGATGCGCGCGCACATCGTGCGGCTCCGGCGCCGGCGCATTGTCGACGTAGCGGCGGATGTTGCAGTTGAACTCCTCCGCTTCGATCTCGCTGACCGGCACCCGCCGCCCGTAGCCGGGCAATGCCTCGGCCTCGCCGCCGGTGAGCACGCGGTAGGCATGCACGATGCGCGAGATGTCCTCGGCGCGCAGGTGGTTTTGTGCCTTGCCTTCGCGGTAGTCGCGGTCGGCGTTGATGAACACCACGTGCTGGCGTTCGCGCGCACCGTGCTTGTTCATCACCAGCACGCAGGCGGGGATGCCGGTGCCGTAGAACAGGCCCGCCGGCAGGCCGATGATCGCCTCCAGCCAGCCATGCTCGATAAAGTGCCGGCGCGCCTCGCGCTCCTCGCCACCGCGGAACAGCACGCCGTGCGGCATCACCGTGGCCAGCTTGCCGTCGGCCTTGAGCACGGCCAGCATGTGCTGCACGAACATCAGGTCGGCCTTCTTGCCTTTCTCCGGCAGCCACACGGCGAAACGGCCGGGGTAGTCGATTTCCTTGCGAAGATAGTTCTGGCTGAACGGCGGGTTGGCGAGTACGCGGTCGTAGCGCTGCAGCTCGCCGTCCTCGCTCTTGTGCTGCGGTTTGCGCAGAGTGTCTTCCTGGCGGATGTCGGCATGCGCGATGTCGTGCAGCAGCATGTTCATCTTGCAGATCGACCAGATGGTGCCCATGCTTTCCTGCCCGGCCAAGGCAAGGTCGCGCGGGTCGCCGCCGCATTCGCGGATGTAATCGCGGGTCTGGATCAGCATGCCGCCGGAGCCGCAGGTGGGGTCGTACACGCTCATGCCGGGTTGCGGCTCGACGATCTCCACCAGTGTGCGCACCACCTCGGCCGGGGTGTAGAACTCGCCGGCCTTCTTGCCGGCCGTGTCGGCGAAAAACTTGATCAGGTATTCGTAGGCCGCTCCGAGCAGGTCGGGAAACTCGAAGTTCTCGTCGCGCAGAGGGATGTGTTCGAACACCTGGATGAAATCGGCCAGGGTGTCGTCGTCCAGCACGCGCTGGCCGATCTTGCGATTGAAGTTGATGTGCTGCAGCACGTCCTGCAGCTGGTCGATATTGGCGTCTTCCAGCGCATGCAGCGCCGTGTTGAGCGCGCTGCCCACGTCGGTTTTCAAATGCCGGATGTGCGCCCAGCGCGACTCTTCCGGCACATAGAAGTCGTATTGATCCGACCTTTCCAGATGCTCGGCGATGACCGCTTCGGCCATGCCGCGCCGGCGCAGATCGGCCGCCATCTTCTCGCTCTCCTGATCGAACAGATCCGACAGCCGTTTGAGGAACAGCATGCCGAAAATGAATTCCTTGTACTCCGAGGCGTCCATGTTGTTGCGCAGGGCATCGCAGGCGCGGAAGAGCAGGCTGGAAAGCTGACTGAGGGTGAGGCGGGTGGTGGTCATCCTGCGCATGATACTGGCGCGCGGCCGACGCACACGATCGGCCTGCCATGGCGGGCGCACTGCCGCCAGACCGTACCGGGCGTGGGTTACGCCAAGCTGCTTGGCTGCATGCCCGGCTCGCCGTGCCAGTAGCCGTTGCGGGCGCCGATGCGCGATGGCGCCGCTGGCGCGCGGCGGGCGGCGTCGAAATGCGCGACCACCTCGGCCATGCCGTCGAGCTGCGGATACAGCCGCAGGATGTCCACGCCCAGCTCGCGCAGGGTGGGCAGCTCGGGGCCGAGATCGGTGATTTCCTCGCCCTGGATCTGGATGCCATTGATGCGCAGGAACGGGGTGCCCTCGCGGGTGGCCAGCGGCATGCCGTCGGGGTATTCGATGCAGCGGAAATCGCACTGATCCTTGGCCACGTCGAGCGCGCGTGCGGTGAAGCAGCGCGCCGAATACGCCAGCGGCAGCCGGCCGAATGCGATCAGCTCCAGCTGCGGCATGTTGCGCTGGGCGCCCTGCATCGCCTCGCGCAGTTCGCGCAGCAGCACATGGCCCTGCTCCACGCCGGGCACCCAGCGGCGCAGGCCGTCGTCCATCAGCAGGGCGAGGGCGTGGTGGTTGTAGATATTGAGCGTGGGCCCGCCGACAAATGGCAGACCCTGCTCGCGGCACAGTTGCACCGCCGACAGGTCGTTCGCCTCGATCCAGAATCCGCCGTGCCCGACCAGTCGCTTCAGCACCCCCAGCTCCGACTCGGCCTCGATCAGGGCCAGCGACGACAGCACGATCTGCTTGCCGCTGCCGACCAGCTCCTCGGCCAGCGCGATCCAGTCGCGTGTGCCCAGCTCGCGCCGCTTGCTGCACACCGTCTCGCCCAGATAGATGATTTCCACCGGCCAGTCGGCGGCTTCGCGGTAGAACGCCAGCGTGCGTTCGCGCGGCCAGAAATACTGCAGGGGTCCCAGGCTCAGTTGCATGTTCGTCAGCCTCTCAATGCCAGGCGCGGTGGTAGGGGCCGAGCGTGGTCTGGTGACCTTCGGCATGCTGCGCCAACGACGGCTGCCAGCCCGGCTGCAGGCTCCAGCTGGCGGGCGCGTCGCGGTAGCGGTCCAGCGCCGCGCGCCAGGTGCGGGTGACCGAGCCGACATAAGCCACGCCGCGCTGGCGGCCCTCGATCTTCAGCGCCGCCACGCCGGCTTGCGCCAGGCGCGGCAGCAGCTCCAGCGTGTTGAGGCTGGTCGGCTCCTCCAGCGCGTGGAAGATCTCGCCGCCGACCTCGAAGCGGCCCTTGCACACGGTCGGATAGCCGGCCGGTTCCTGCGGCTCGAAGCGGTCGATCAGCACGTGGTTCAGGCGCACGCTGCGACGGCCGTCGGCGTGTTCTTCCCAGCGCACGAACTTCGCCGGCGAGCACACGCCCTGGCGGTTCGGCGAAGCGCCGGTGACGTAGCTGGACAGCTGGCAGCGCCCCTCGACCATGATGCACAGGCTGCCGAACGCGAACACTTCCAGCGGCACCGGCGAGCCTTCGCACAGGCGCTCCACCTGCTGGATCGACAACACCCGCGGCAGCACCGCGCGGCTGATGCCAAAGCGTTCGTGCATGTAGCGCAGCGCCGCGGCGGTGGTGGCCGAACCCTGCACCGACAGATGCCGTTTCATCGCCGGATGCGTGCGCGCGGCGTAATCGAGCACCGCCAGCTCGGCGGCGATGATCGCGTCGCAGCCGAACTCGGCCGCCTTGTCCACCGCCGCATACCACTGGCTCATCCGCGCGCTGTCAGGGTAGGTGTTCAGCGCCAGATAGACCTGCCGCCCGCGCTGATGCGCGTAGGCCATGCCGGCGCGCAACTCCGCGTCATCGAAGTTCAGTCCGGGGAAGGCGCGCGCGTTGGTCTGATCGCGCAAGCCTGCGTAGACCGCATCGGCGCCGGCGTCGATCGCTGCTTGCAGCGCCGGCAGGTTGCCAGCAGGACAAACCAGTTGCATGGGCATCTCGGCGTATGGAGGGCAGTGTGTATCGTGGGGCTTGCCGGGCGTCGGCGCTTTGATATGGATCAGCTGCGGCGGTCGCCACAGCGACTAGCATGCATGCGGGTGAGAGATGTGTTGCCAGGATCCACGGAGTCGACGTGAAGAAATACGGGTTGGCCGCGACAGCGGCGGGGTGGCGGGCATGAGCGGATACATCGAGGCATGGCAATGCATCGGCTGCGGCAAGATCGAGGCGCCGCAGCCGTGCATCGGCGTCTGTCGCGACCGCAAGATCCTGATGGTGGGCAAGGACGAGCATCAGCGCGTGCTGGACGCCATGCAGGAGCTGCGGCAGCAGCTGCTGGCCGCACAGGCGGTGCTGTCGCAGCTGGCGTGGTCGACCCCGCGCGACGGTCAGTGGGAGAGCTCCTGGCGCGCCCTGCAGGTGCGCGCGCGGGCGTTGCCGGTACCCGCAACCCCGGCTCCCGTGTAGGAGCGCACCCTGTGCGCGATTGATCCGGGTGGGGTGGGTGGGGTGGGGTGGGAGCGACTTCAGTCGCGATGCTCTTGCTTTGATGCAGCACCGATGCCTTTGCTTTGATGCAGCATCGGAACAAGAGCATCGCGACTGAAGTCGCTCCCACAAAAGGCTTCATGCACGAGGTGATTATTCCATGCTGTCCCGCGACGCTCAGCGCGCGCTGCTCAGCATCGTCCACAGCGCATCGACGCGCTTGTCCACCGCCGCATCGGGCACGATCGGCTTGCTCCAGGCGCGGCTGGTTTCGCTCGGCCATTTGTTGGTCGCGTCGATGCCCAGCTTGGAGCCGAGGCCGGCGGTCGGGCTGGCGAAGTCGAGATAGTCGATCGGCGTGTTCTCCACCAGCATGCTGTCGCGCGCCGGATCGACGCGGGTGGCGATCGCCCAGATCACCTGCGACCAGTCGCGCACGTCGATGTCGTCGTCGGTGATGATGACGAACTTGGTGTAGGTGAACTGGCGCAGGTACGACCACACGCCCATCATCACGCGCCGCGCGTGGCCGGCGTACTGCTTGCGGATGCTGACCACCGCGATGCGGTAGGAACAGGCTTCCGGCGGCAGGTGGAAGTCGACGATCTCCGGAAACACCTTCTGCAGGATCGGCACGAAGATGTCGTTCAGCGCCATCGACAGCACCGACGGTTCGTCGTGCGGCGCGCGGCCCATGTAGCTGCCGTGGTAGATCGCGTCCTGGCGCAGGCGCATGCGCTCGATCGTGAGCACCGGAAAGTGGTCCTGCGCGTTGTAGTAGCCGGTGTGGTCGCCGAATGGTCCCTCCAGCGCGGTATCGCCGGGGTGGATGAAACCTTCCAGCAGGATCTCCGCCCCGGCCGGCGCGTCCAGCCCGGTCAGTTCGCTGCGCCATACGCGCGTGCGCTGGCCGCGCAGCAGGCCGGCGAATTCGTATTCGGACAGCGTGTCGGGCACCGGCGCCACCGCGGCCAGCATCGTCGCCGGATCGGCACCGATCGCGACCAGCACGGGAAACGGCTGGTGCGGATGCGCGGCCTGCCAGTCGGCGTAGTCCAGCGCGCCGCCGCGATGCGGCAGCCAGCGCATGATCACCCGGTTCGGCCCGATCACCTGCTGGCGGTAGATCGCCACGTTCTGCCGCGGCTTGCGCGTGCCGCGCGTCACCACCAGGCCGAAGGTGATCAGGCGGCCGGCGTCCTCGGGCCAGCAGTGCTGGATCGGCAGGCGCGCGAGGTCGATCTCGCTGCCGCCCAGCGTTTCATGCTCGAACGCCGCCTCGCGCATGCGCTGCGGCGCCACGTGCGCCAGCTGGGCCAGCTCCGGCCAAGTGGCGAGGGCCTCGCGCAGGCTGGACGGCCAGCGCGGCTCCTTGATCGAGGCGAGCAGCTGGCCCAGTTCGCGCAGGCTGGCCAGCGGCCGCCCGGCCAGCGCCGCCTCGATGCGCGAACGATGGCCGAACAGGTTGCCGAGCAGCGCGTGCGACGAGCCGGCCGGCTGCTCCATCAGCAAGGCCGGCCCGCTCTCGCGCAGTGCGCGCAGGCACAGCGCGGTGGATTCCAGATGCGGATCCACCGGCGCGCGCACGCGCTGCAGCTGCCGCTGGTGCTCCAGCGACGCGAGAAAACTGCGCAGGTCGTGAAAGCTCATGCGGCGGACTCGGGATGGTTGGGGATGGCCAGCTGACCGCTCTCGTCGCCTTCGGTGAGCAGCTTGCGATGGATCAGCTGCAGCGACTCCAGCAGCCGCGCGCGGGCCTCGGTGGCAAAGGGGTTTTCCTGTTGGATCGCGGCAAACAGGTGGCCGGCATCGCCGCGCACCGCGGCCAGCATGTGCTTCAGGCCCTGGAACGAGGGCGGTGCCAGCGTCATGTCGTCATCCACGCCCATGTCGACCAGGCCCTTGGCGAGAAAGAAGGCGAGTGCGTGCGTGTTTGCCATGGCGCGGTCGTGGGTGGCCGGATCCTGCCCGATCACTTCGCAGCCGAGATCGGCAAACAGCTGCTGCGCGCGCGCAGCAGCATCGGGGTGCCGCGGGCTGGCACAGATCACCGTGCGCAACGGGCGTTCGCCGCGGGCCAGGCTGAGCGGGCCGAACAGCGGGTGCGTACCGGCATGCGGGATCTCCGCGCCGAGCAGCTCGTCCATGATCGCGCAAGGGTGCATCTTCACGCTGCCCACGTCGATGACGGTCTGTCCGGCGTGCAGATGCGGGCGCAGCGCCTGCAACGCGCTGCGCATGTGTGGCACCGGCATGGCCAGCACGACCCATGGCACGCCGTCGATCGCGGCAGTCGCGGAGTCGGCGGCCAGCGCGCCCGGTACGCTGGCGTGGGGGTCGTAGGCGCGCACGCGATGCCCGGCGTCGAGCAGCAGGTCGGTGAGGGCGCGGCCGAAGCGGCCGAAGCCGAGGATCGCAAACGACATGGTCGGTTACCTTGGATCGGAGCTGGCAGGCGCTGCCGGGGCAGCCATCCGCGACGCCGGCGCCGGCGGCCGGTGTGGCAGCGTAGCGCCGGCGTCACGCCGATGATGATGCCTCATGATGCGTTGCCGCTCGCCCGCTGCCACTGGCCGTCCTGCAGGGTAGCGCGCAGGGCGGCGTCCCAGGACGTGGTGTCGATGCCGCGCGCGGCCAGCCACGGCGCATCGAACAGGGTCTGTGCGTAGTGCTCGCCGCGGTCGCACAGCAGGCTGACGATGCTGCCGCGCTCGCCGCGCGCCTGCATCGCGGCGCCCAGTTGCAGGCACGCGACCAGGTTGGTACCGGACGAGCCGCCATAGCGGCGGCCGAGCAGTTCTTCCAGCAGCCAGGTTGCGGCAATCGAGGCGCGGTCGGGTACCTCGATCACCCGATCGACCACATCGAACAGGAAGCCCGACTCCACCCGCGGTCGGCCGATGCCCTCGATCAGCGTCGGCTGACTCGCCACCGCATCGGGATTGCAGGTGCGCCAGCCGTGTACGAAGCCGCTGCCGGTCGGCTCGGCCACGCACAGCCGCGTGCCCAGCCGGCGGTAGCGCAGGTAGCGGCCAATGCTGGCGGAGGTGCCGCCGGTGCCGGCGCCGCAGACGATCCAGGCCGGCTCTGGCGCGGCCTCGCTGGCCAGCTGGCCGAAGATCGACTCGGCGATGTTGTTGTTGCCGCGCCAGTCGGTGGCGCGCTCGGCCAGGCCGAACTGGTCGAGGTGGCAGGCGCCGCTGGCCGCGTGCCCGGCGGCACGCGCATGTACTTGCGCCGGGTCGTCGACCAGGTCGCATTTGCCGCCCAGTGCCTGCACGTCGTGGATCTTGCTGGGCGCGGTGGCGGCCGGCATCACCGCGATGAACGGCAGTCCCAGCATGCGCGCGAACCAGGCCTCGGAAATCGCCGTGCAGCCGGTGGATGCGTCCACCACGGTCTGCCCGTCGCTCAACCGGCCGTTGCACAGCGCGTACAGGAACAGCGAGCGCGCGAGGCGGTGCTTGAGGCTGCCGGTGGGATGCGCGGCCTCGTCCTTGAAGTAGAAGTCGATGCCGTGGAAACCGGGAAAATTGAGCTTCAGCAGATGCGTGTCGGCCGCGCGCGCCGATTCCTGCGCCAGTCGCTCCAGCGCCTGATGCACCCAGCTGCGCTCGGATTCACCGCGCGGGTTGACGAGTCGCATGATGCTTTTCATGGAAGGCTCCGATCGGCGGGGATGCCGGTGCTGGCGGTGACGGCCAGCGCGCGCGCGCGGTGACCGAGGAACTCGAAGTAGCGTTCGATGTAGCTGATGCCGTTCTCGTGATCGATCAGGTACGGGTTCATCAAGGTATGGCGCAGGATCACCAGCCGGTCGCTGCCCTCGTCCGGGGTCAGGCTGTGCGGATCCAGCTGCAGGGCCGCCAGAATGCGCGCGGTGTCGGCCGCGCCCAGCATCTGCGGCCGCAGGCTGGTCACCGAGCCGAAGAACTCCTTCGTCTGCAGCGGTTGGCTCGGGTCGCAGCGCAGCGTGTCGTGCAGCGCGCGCACGTAGGCGTTGGCCTGCGCCACGCTGTGACTGCCGCGGGGGTTGAGCGCAAGGCAGACCAGGTTGCTGTCCGGCGCGAACGGCACCAGCACGTGCAGCTGGTCGGCGATGTCGAGCGCAAACCGCTGCGCGCAGGCGTGGAAAGCCTCGGCCGCGCGCACGGTGGCGCGCGGCAGCCGGCCGAAGTGGCGATGATCCAGCGGCAGCACCTTGTGCGTGACGTAGACCGCCGCCGCCGCCGCGCCGGACTTGGAGCCCTCCGGCACGAACTGGCCCAGGCTGCGATAGCGCGCGAGGTAGCTGTCGGGCGTGCTGCCGTGAAACACGTAGTCGGCGCGCTCGGCCAGCAGCGCCATCGCGCGATGGTCGCGGCAGATGAAGGCGCCGGCGCCGTAGGGCAGATAGCCGAGCTTGTGCGGATCGACCGTGGCCGAGTCGGTATCGGCCAGCGCGGCAAACGCCGCATGCACCGCCGGGGTGGGAAACTGCACGTAGTCCGATGCCACCTCGGCGCGGCTGCGCAGGCTGCCGTCCTCGTGCCGGAACAGGGTGGCCAGGTAGCCGCCCCACGCCGCGTCCACGTGCACGGAAAAATCCACGCCCTGCGTGCGCGCGTGTGCGCGTGCGGCGAGCACCGCGTCGATCGGGTCGATGGTGCCGTATTCGGTGCTGCCCAGCACCGCCACGCACATCAGCACCGGCTGGCGTTCGTGCGCGCAGCGTGCCAGCGTGTCACGCAGTGCCGCCAGATCCAGCCGCATGCCGCAGGTCGGCAGCAGGTGCAGTTGCTCGCGGCCGAGGCCGAGCAGCTTAAGGCCCTTGCTCCACGAGTAGTGCGCGGTGACCGGCGCCAGCACCAGCGGCACGCGCAGCTCCGGATGCGCGGCGAAGAAGCCGACCAGCCCGCGCTGCTCGATCCGCTCCGCCTCCACCCGCGTCAGCCAGTGCGCGCGCTGCTCCGGCGACTGCGCGGCCAGCCATGCGTGCCACTGTTCCAGCAGCACGATGGTGTCCGCCGCCGCCAGGTTGAAGGCACTCCAGTCGTCGACCGGCAACGCCAGCTCCGGCACGCCGGCGGCACGCAGCGCCACCGGAAACGCCTTCAGCGCCAGCGCCAGCCGCAGTGCCTGGTAGTTCGCCAGCGAACCGCCGGAGGCGAGGTGGCCGAACGCACACGCCGGCTGTGCCGGGTCGTGCGGATAACCGAGCATGCGCGCCAGCTGCAGGCCCACCTGCACCTCCATGTCCACGGTGACCGGCGCGGCATCCTCGCTGACGTTGTTGGGGTTGTACGGCAATGTCAGCATCTGCGCGGCCAGCCCGGGCAGCAGCAGGTCGGAGGCCATGTGGCCGATGTAGCGCGGGCTGTGGAACGGCACCGATTTCTTCAGCGCGGCGGACAGCTGATGCAGCTCGCGGCGCATGCGCGCCTCGAACGCGAGGTAATCGGGATGGTGTGCAGCGGCGGTGGCGATCGCCGGCGGATCCTCCGGATGAAAGTTGCGCCGCCAGTACACGTGGTCGCGCAGAAACTCCACCATCAGCCTTTCCAGCAGCGCGTCGTTCTCGCCGTAGGGGCCGAGGAAGCACGCGTCCAGCGTGTGGTCGCGCGGCTCCGGCGTCGGCATCGGCACGGCCGCGCTCATGTCGTGGGCTCAGGCAGCGTGCCCGCTGAAGCAGCCATGCCGACGCTGCCACGCGGCGGCACCCGGGCGAGCAGTGGTGCCGGTTCCGGCCAGAATTTTCGGGGGGTGTGCATCGCGCGTATCGTCAAGTAAAGATGTCTGCATCCTCGGCCTTGGGTGCCGTGATTGCCATGATGCAAATCAAGCAACTGCAAGGCACGGCGTGGCCGATGCCGCGGCAAGACGCTCGACGCAGGCGGGCAAGACGAGCTTCCGCCAGCGGATTTTGTTCTCGGCCGGCTGCGCGCATGTGCTTGCGCCTCGGCGTGTGGGCAGCCCGTGCCGGCCGCCGCGCGCGCCGATCATCGACCGCGCAGAATCTGCGATAGTCATTTGAAATCCGCTGCGCCACGCTTACTATCCCGGGCAAGAGCCTGCGGGTTTCTGGCCGTCCGTGCGGCGGCGCCATTCAACCGGGTTGGTCCGCCGGCATGTCCGCGCGCACTTTCCTGGTTCATCTGCAGCGGCGATCAACGCCATTCGTTAGGGGCGACATATGTCGAAGGTTTCGATCAGGCAGCAACTCAGTCTGTTTGCCATGTCGCTGGGAGTGACGCTGCTGGTGGTCGCTGCGGTGGGCCTGAAGGTGATGGCGGACGGCTCCGCTGCCTTGCGGCTGACCTACACGGACCGGATCGTTCCGGTGCGGGAGTTGAATCTGGTCCAAACCAGCTACGGCATCGAGATCCCCGCCGCCGCCTATCTGGCGCAGACCGGCAAGCTGGATTGGGAGCCGGCGCTGACCCGGGTGACGCAAGCCGAGATGCTCGCCAGGTCGGCATGGGATGCCTATAACCGGACGCCGCTGGATGAGCGGGAAATCCAGCTGGTCGGCGAGATGAACCCGATCCTCCGGAACGCCGATCTGGCGGTGGATCAGTTGAAGGAATTGTTGCGCACACACAATCGCGCCGCGCTCGACCAGTTCCGGCTGGATGTGCTGCAGCCGGCGCTGGCCCCGATCACGCAGAAGATGGCTGTGGCCATCGGCTACCACGACCTGCAGGCCAAGAGCACCGAGCAGCAGCAGGCTCGCGAGTTCAGTGTGGCTCGCTGGACTTACGTGCTGGCGGTGCTGGTGGGTGTGCTGCTTGCGCTGGCCTTCGGCTACTGGATCCTGCGGGCGCTGAACGTGCCGCTCGAACAGCTGGTGCAGAAGACCGGGCAGCTCGCCGAGGGTGATCTGAGCGTGCGCGTGACGGTGGTCGCCGGCAACGAACTGGGCCGGCTGGGGCGAGCCTTCAACCAGATGGCGGACAGCCTGCAGGAGCTGGTTTCCCGCGTGCAGCGCAGCGGCATCCAGGTGGCAAGCTCGGCCACTGAAATCGCCGCCTCGGTGAGGGAGCAGCAGGCGACGGCCACCGAACAGGCCGCCACCACCACCGAGATCGTGGCCTCGACCCGGGAGATCGCCAGCACCTCGCGGGTACTGGTGAAGAACATGGACGAGGTGGCGCACGTGGCCGATGCCGCCTCCGCGCTGGCCGAGGGCGGACGCGAGGATCTCGGCCGCATGGAAACGACCATGAACCAGATGATGGAAGCCACCCGCGGCATCGCTTCCCGTCTCGCCGTGCTGAGCGAGAAGGCGGGCAACATCAATACCGTGGTGAAGACCATCAACAAGGTCGCCGATCAGACCAACCTGCTTTCGTTGAACGCCGCGATCGAGGCGGAGAAGGCCGGTGAACATGGCCTGGGTTTCGGCGTCGTGGCGACCGAAATCCGGCGCCTGGCCGACCAGACGGCAGTCGCCACCTGGGATATCGAGCAGATGGTGAAGGAGATGCAGTCGGCGGTGTCCTCCGGCGTGATGGGTATGGAGAAATTTTCCGAGGAAGTGCGCCAGGGGGTCGCCCAGGTCGGGCAGGTGGGCGAGCGCCTGGCCAGGATCGTGAAAAGCGTGCAAACCCTGACACCGCATTTCGAGTCCGTGTATGAGGCGATGCAGGAGCAATCGAAGAGTTCGGAGCAGATCAGCCTAGCGCTGGAGCAATTCAACCAGACGGTGCAAGGCACGGCGGAGGCGATGCGCGAATCGACCCAGGTGGTGGATCAGCTCAACGAAGCATCGCATCGCATGCAGGATGCGGTGGCGAAGTTCCAGGTCTCCGCCTGACATGCGCTGCATCGCCTTTCAGCTGGGTGAAGGGCACTTTGCATTGCCGCTGAGCGAGCTGGTCGAGGTGCTGCCGTTGCTGCCGGTGCGCGCGCTGGCCCACGCGCCGGCCGGCGTAGTCGGCGTGATCAACTATCGCGGCCAGGTCGTCCCCGTGCTCGATTTGTGTCAGCTGGCGCTGGGCCAGCCCTGCGTGGAACGGTTCAGCACGCGTCTGCTGGTGCTGCGTTGGCAACGGACCGGGCGCGAGGTCGGGCTGCTGGCGTTGATGGTCGAACGGGCGGTGAGCGAACTGCGCATCGACCCGAAAAGCCTGACGCCGCCGCCGCTGCGCGTCGATGCAACCCCTTACCTGGCAGACCTGGCCGTGGCGGCCGGCGGGCTGGTGCAGTTGCTCGAAGTCTCCCGCCTGCTGCCGGCAGCGGTCGCCGAGCTGCTCTATCCCGAGGCCGCGACGCTGTCATGAATCTGGCGCCGGTACTTGCCTTGTTGCGTCGGGAGATGGGCCTCAATCCCGCCTCGGTAGGCGAGAACACGGTCGCGCACGCCATGCGCCGTCGCATGGCTGCCGTCGGTTGCACCCATGCGGCAGATTACGCATCCCGCCTGGGTGCATCGCAGGATGAACTGCAGGAGCTGATCGAGGAGGTCGCGGTTCCGGAAACCTGGTTCTTTCGTGAAGACAGTGCCTTCGAGTGTCTGCGCCAGCACGTGCAGCACATTCTGCAGTCGGACGGGAAACCACGCGTCTTCCACTTCGCCTGTCTGCCATGCGCCACCGGCGAGGAGGCCTACAGCATCGCGATGACCCTGCTGGACATGGGGCTGCCGCCGGCCCGGTTCAGGGTGCATGCCCTCGACATCAGTTATCGCGCTCTGGTGCGGGCGCAGCAAGGCCTGTATGGCGACTACAGCTTTCGGGGTGCCGACCAGCGCTTGCGCACGCGCTATTTCCAGGCGGCAGCCGATGCGCATCAGGTCGACCAGGCGGTTCGCGACCAGGTGAGTTTTTATCAGGGCAGCGCACTGGCCTTGCCCAGCCCGTTCAACGCGCTGACCTACGACGTGGTGTTCTGCCGCAATATGCTGATCTATCTCGATGCCGAGGCGCGGCAGCGCGTGGTGGCGGGATTGAAAGGCATGCTGGCTGCGGATGGCATCCTGCTGGTGGGGCATTCGGAAACGTCCATCGTTCTGCACGACGGTTTTGTGCGCAGCGCCAACGGTGCCCTGCGCGTCGGGCGCGTGGCGGCCTTGCCGCCGCCGCCCACCCGCCGTCAGCCGCCGCTGCCCGGCGCAACCAGGGCAGCGGCCCGGTTGCCGGCAGCCGGGACGATGCCGTTTTCCACGCCGGGTGCACCGCCGGAGGTTGCGGCTGTCGCGACTACGGCTGGCCACGCCACGGCTGACCGTCGCGGCGATGACCTCGGCCAGATCCGCGTCCTCGCCAATGCCGGTCAGCTGGAAGAAGCTGCGGCGCGCTGCGCGGAACACGTTCGTGCCGGCATGCACAGCGCCGAGCTGTACTGTCTGCAGGGACTGGTATGCCATGCACAAGGCAACACGGCCGCCGCGCGCGAGTGCTTCCGCAAGGCGCTGTATCTGGATCCGGCGCATGCCGATGCCCGCTGGCAGATGAGCCTGGTGGATCAGCGCAGCGGCGTGGAGCGCCGCGTCGCGGGTGAGCGGATGCCGCATGACGACAGGAGACAGCGTGAACGCCATGACGGATGACCTGCACATTGACGACTGCTGGAACCGGATTGGTGTCCGGTCAGCAACTGGCGCCAGCTGCCCGCGGCTGATCGATGCGGTGCATTGCCACCACTGCGAGGTCTACAGCGCCGCCGGGCGCGTTCTGCTGGATCGACCGCTGTCGCCGGAGGCTCGCCGGCAATGGGACACGTGCTATGACCAGCCGAACGTGCAGCAGCTGCGCAAGGGCACCTCCTGCACCGTGTTTCGCATTGGCGAGGAGTGGCTGGCGCTACCCACGCTGGCGATCAAGAGCGTCGCTGCACCGGTGCCGGTACGGCGGATCCCGCATCGGCGCAATCCGGTGCTGCGCGGCATGGCCAATCTGACCAGCGAACTGGCGCTGGTGGTGTCGCTGGCCGCCCTGCTTGGCATCACCGATGAGCCGGCGCCGGCCTTGCCGGTGGAACCCCTGCGCGCCCAGCCGATCTCCCGCCTGCTGTGGATGCGCGGCGAAACCGGCTCGTTCGCCTTTGAAGCCGATGAAGTGTCAGGCACCCACCGTTACGAGGAAATCCGGCTTGCGCCGGTGCCCAGCACACTGGAAAAGGCCGTGCCGCGCTACGTACGTGGCACGCTGGAGGTGGCGGGTCGGCGTGTGGGCGTGCTGGATTTCGAGCTGCTTGCCTATGCCGTCGGGCAGGCCCTGAAATGACCGCGCACGGGCCAGACCTTGCGGCCATGTCCATGCGCGAACTGCTGCGCCTGGAGGTGGATACGCAATCCCGTGTGCTGATCGACACACTGCTGCAGCTGGAGCAGGGCGCCGTGGACGACCGCCAACTGGAGGCGATGATGCGCGCCGCCCACTCCGTCAAGGGCGGCGCGCGCATCGCCGAACTGCCGGCGATGGTGGCGCTGGCTCACGTGATGGAGGATCTGTTCCTGGCGGCCCGCGGTGGGCAGGTGGCGCTGCATCGGGAACGCGTGAATGCCTTGCTGGAGGCGGTCGACCTGCTGATAGAACTGGCGCGGGTCGGCGCCATCCAGGACGTGCTGCCGGCCGAACTGGTAGCACGTGCCGCGAGCATGCGCGAGGCTGTGCTGACGCCGGATTCGGCCGTGGATCCCGTCGCCTCCGGCAGCGCTGTCGCTGCTCCGCCCGGAGCGCCGCCGTACCTGATCCAGGCACGCGCCGCCGAAGCAGCGGAGCCTGCCGCTGGCGCGCCATCCGGGGTGGTCCGCACGGTGCGGGTCAGCGTTGACAGCATGAACCGGTTGATGGCGCTGGTCGGCGAATTGAGCGTCAAGGATCGTGCGGCGGCGGCGATTCGCCGTGAAGCGCTGCAGGCGCGGCGGCAGCTGCGCGAGGCCACGGTCGCGCTGCACGGGCTGCGTCAGCAACTCCATGATCAGGTATCCGCAGGGCGCTGGCTGGCTGCGCTGGACGAGACCACAACCAGGATCGGAGAGGCGGATGAATTCCTGATCCGGGGCGCTGGCGCCCTGGAGAGCCACGATGCGCATATCGCGAGCATCACCCGGCAGCTGCAGCGCGAGGTCATCGCGCATCGGATGCAGCCATTCGGCGATGGGTTGCAGGGCTTCCGGCGGCTGGTGCGGGATCTGGGCCAGACGCTGGGAAAGGATCTGCTGCTTGAGGTCAGCGGCAGTGAGGTCGGTGTCGACCGGGATATTCTGGAACGGCTCAACGCGCCGCTTACCCACCTGATCCAGAATGCGGTTGATCACGGCATCGAAAGCCCGGCGGACCGCGTGGCGGCCGGCAAGCCGGAGACTGGCACGATCCGGTTGTCGGCCCAACACCGCGGCGGACTGTTGTCGATCGTGCTGGAGGACGATGGTCGCGGCATCGACCTGGAGCAGGTTCGTCAGGTCGTGGTGGAGCGGAAGCTGGCGGGCGAGGGGGTGGCCGGCGCCCTGCAGGAACAGGAGCTGATCGAGTTCCTGTTCCTGCCCAATTTCACCCTCAGCCGGCAGCTTTCCGACATTTCCGGTCGTGGCGTCGGACTGGATCTGGTGCGCCACACCCTGCGCGAGGTGCGCGGTTCCATCCGCATGGCTACCCGGGCCGGTGGCGGAGTGCGCATCGAAATCACCCTGCCGGTGACCCTGATCGTGCTGCGCTGCCTGATCCTCTCGATCGCCGGTGAATTGTTCGCGCTGCCGGTGGGCCGGATTGAGCGCGTCGTGCAGGTCGACCGCCGCAGCGTGCTTGCGCTGGAAAACCGCCAGTACCTGATGCTCGACGGCTACCAGACCGGGTTGGTCAGTGCCGCCGAACTGTTGCAGCTGTCAGGGGAGGCGTCGGCCACGGGCGACCTCGCCGTGGTGGTGCTGGCCAAGGGGCAGGAGCGCTATGGCCTGGTGGTCGACCGCCTGGTGGGCGAAAGGCCATTGGTCGAACGGCCGCTGGACGCCAGGCTGGGCAGCGTCGAGGGGATCGCTTCGGCGTCGCTGCTGGACGATGGATCCCCGGTGCTGATCCTGGATGTCGACGATATCCTGCATGCGATCGAACAGCTGACCAGTGGACGTGGCTTGCGGCGGGTTGGCGAAGCCGTGCAAAACGGGCAGGAAACCCGGTGCAAGCGTGTCCTGGTGGTGGATGACTCGATCACGGTGCGCGAAGTGGAACGCAGCCTGCTGAGCTTGCAAGGCTATGCCGTTGACGTCGCAGTCGATGGCGTGGAAGGCTGGAATGCACTGCGTACGGGCGACTACGATCTGGTGGTGACGGACGTGGATATGCCGCGCATGCATGGCATCGCACTGGTGAAATTGATCCGCGCCGACGCCAGGTTGCAGCGCCTGCCGGTCATCATCGTGTCCTACAAGGATCGCGAGGAGGACCTGCTCGCCGGACTGGAGGCCGGCGCGGATCGTTATCTGACCAAGGGCAGTTTCCAGGATGACACTTTCGTGCACACCGTCGCGTCCCTGATCGGCGCACCCTGACATGGTGCGGTTGCCCCACGTCTTCGCGCACGGCGATCCGGATGCGTGGAGGTCGATGTCGTGGTGGCCGGTGACGGCGTGTGGTTGCCACTGATTCCCTCCGGCCGGAAGCCTGCCATGCGTATTGCCATCGTCAATGATCTGGAGGTCGTCAGGCGTTTGCTGCGCCACATCGTGTGCAGCCAGCCCGGCTGGCAGATCAGCTGGGAGGCGCGCGATGGCGAGGAAGCGATCCGCCGGTGCGCGCAGGACACGCCCGACCTGATCCTGATGGATCTGCTGATGCCCGGGATAAATGGCGTCGAGGCCACCCGGACCATCATGGCGACCAGCCCGTGTCCCATCCTGGTGGTGATGGCGGAAGTGGCCGGGCATGATCCGCTGGCGTTCGAGGCGCTGTCCGCCGGCGCGCTGGATGTGGTGAATTGCCCGGCGAGCCCGAGCCAGTCAGATCAGCATGGCCTGATCGCCAAGATCCAGCTCATCGGCAGGCTGACGGGCCATGCGCCGCGCCCCGGGCGGGTCGTGCCCGGGGCACCCGCGAAGACGCTTGCACGCGCCCCGCTGGTGGTCATCGGTGCTTCCGCAGGAGGGCCGGCTGCGCTGCGCATGCTGCTGGCGGAATTGCCCGCGACCTATCCCGTGCCCATCGTCATTGCCCAGCATCTGGACGAGAAATTCGCCGGCGGCATGGCCGAATGGCTGTCATCGGTCAGCCGTTTGTCGGTGGTCGTTGCGCAGCCAGGAGATCGACCGCAAGCGGGTCGCGTGATGCTGGCCGGCACCAACCAGCATCTGGTAATGCGGGATAATGGCGAGCTGCTGTATGCGGCAGAACCGCGAGAGCAGCCTTACCGACCGTCGGTGGACGAACTCTTCGCGAGTGCGGCGCTCTACTGGCAGGGGCCGATCATCGGTGTGTTGCTCACCGGCATGGGGCAGGACGGCGCGCGCGGTCTTTTGGCATTACGCCGATTGGGCCACCTCACGTTTGCCCAGGATCAGCAGAGCTCGGCCGTCTACGGCATGCCGGGCACGGCCGCACAGTTCGGCGCGGCGATGGTACAGATGAATCCATCCGCGATCGGCCGCGAGCTGGTCAGAATGGCGGCGGCGCAGCAGTCGATTTCCACGCAGTGACGAGGACAGGTTATGGACGAGATGAATGAGCCGCTCATCAATGAGCCCGAATTGGCCAGTTACCCGCCGTACCTGGTGATGCTGATCGATGACCAGCCGATGGTGGCCGAAGCGCTGCGGCGCATCCTGACGGTGGAATCGGATATGGATTTCCACTACTGCAGCGACCCCGGCAATGCCCTGAAAATGGCGGAGGAAATCAAACCGTCGGTGATCCTGCTTGATCTGGTCATGCCGGATATTGACGGGCTGACGGTGCTGCGTGCGTTGCGCGCGCACGCGGCCACCCGGATTGTCCCGGTCGTGGTGTTGTCGTCCCGGGAGGACGCGGCAATGAAGGCGGAAGCCTTTGCCGTCGGCGCCAATGACTACCTGATCAAATGGCCGGATCGGATCGAATTGCTGGCACGCCTGCGCTACCACTCCCAGTGGTACAGCAACATGCAGCAACGCGACGAGGCATTTCGCGCACTGCGGGTGAGCCAGCGCAAGCTGGCGGAAAGCAATCTCAAGCTGCAGCGCCAGGCGGCCGTGGATGGGCTGACCGGCATTCCCAACCGGCGCTATTTCGACGAACGGCTCGAGGAGGAGTGGAAGCGTGGCGCGCGCGAGCAGGACTGGCTTTCGCTGATCATGCTGGATGTCGATCATTTCAAGTTGTACAACGACCGCTACGGGCACATGGCGGGCGATGAGTGTCTCAAGGCCGTGGCCCAGGTCATCGCCGGCAGCCTGCTGCGCCCCACGGATCTGGCTGCCCGCTATGGTGGCGAGGAGTTTGTCCTGATCCTGCCCCATACCAATCAGGCGGGCGCGGAGATCGTCGCCGGGAACATGCGCAAGGCGATCGAGGCCCTCGCCATCCCGCATGCCCGATCCGCTACCGGACCAGTCGTCACGGTGAGCCTGGGCGTGGCGACCACGGTACCGACGCAGCACGAACAGGCGCAACGGCTCCTGGCCGAGGCCGACACCGCCCTCTACGCAGCCAAGGAAGCCGGGCGCAATCGTTATGCCGTCGCACCACTGATGCGCGCATGAGCGGTGCAGCGGGAGTGTCGCCGATGCTGCGTATCCTGCTGGTTGACGACGAGCCGACCGTGCTCACCGCATGGCAGCGCGATCTGGCGCCCTTGCACGGCGACATGGAAGCCTTCACCCAGCCCCGACAGGCGCTGCTCAGGGCAGGCAGTGCCGCCTTCGATCTGCTGATCACGGGCTACCGGATGCCCGGCATGGACGGTCTGAGTCTGGTCAAGGCGTTGAAGAAACTTCAGCCCGGGCTGATCGTGATCATGCTGAGCGGGCTGGCCGATCTGCGGGCCAGCATGGCCACGCGTGGCGTGACAGAAGGCTTCCATTTCCTGACCAAGCCATGCGACGCCGCCGAGCTCCGCGCCACCATTCACAAGGCGCTGAGGGCACGCGGCACGGCCAAACCCCAGCCACTCGAAGTGGCGCCGCCCGTGACCAGGCCCCGGGGCGCACTGGCGACACTGGAAGCGAAATACCCCGGCATCACCCTGCCCGGGGCGGACTGGAAACCGGCTCGACGGTAATGCCGGCGGGCTGCGTGTCGGGGATCTGCCGGGGCGCCCCGGGGCACCCGCGACAGCAGCGCTGAACTTCGCGCACGCCAGAGTCTCGCGAGGCAGGATTTTGGCGGAATGAGCACGGCGAGCGTCGCCATCCGGCGGCCGCCATGTTTTACTGGCAGGCTCCAATCTCGCGAGGTGATTCCCATGGCGCAAGTCACGCTCAAGGGCCAGGCGACCCAGGTCGATGGCCATTTCCCCACCCGTGGCGACCCGGCGCCAGCGTTCTCGCTGGTCAGCAAAGGGCTGGCCGACGTCACACTGGCCAGCTTTGCCGGCAAGCGCAAGGTGCTGAACATCTTTCCAAGCGTGGACACACCGACCTGCGCCATGTCGGTGCGTCATTTCAACGAATCCGCCAGTCAGGTCGACAACGCCGTGGTGCTGTGCATTTCGGCCGACCTGCCGTTTGCGCAGGCGCGCTTCTGCGGCGCCGAGGGGCTCGATCGCGTGGTGACGCTGTCGACCATGCGCGGCCAAGGGTTTCTGCGCGATTACGGCGTGGCGATCGCCAGCGGTCCGCTGGCCGGCCTCAGCGCGCGCGCGGTGCTGGTGCTGGACGAGCACGACAAGGTGCTGCACGCCCAGATGGTGGGCGAGATCGCCGAGGAACCCGACTACGAGGCCGCGTTGTCCGCGTTGCGGTGACGCCAAGGTAGGTCATGCAGCCAGGCGACCGGCATGAAAACGGCCGGCTCTCTGACGAGGCCGGCCGGATTGCTGTGGCATTCAACGGCGCCGTGGCATCGCTGCCGCGGCGCTGGGGCTTAGGAGCCCAGGCTCAGCGTGCCGTGCATCAGCGCGGCATGTCCCGGACAGGTGCAGAAGAACGCGTAAACCTTGCCGGCCTTGAGCTTGGCCACGCTGAAGGTGGTCGTATCCGAGGCGCCGCCGCCGATCAGCTTGGTGTGGGCAATCACCTGCGGGTCATTCGGCTTGACGAAATTGTCGGCGAGGCCGGCGGCCATGCCGGAGGAGAGGATGGCACCCTCGTCGCCGGTGTGCGAAAGCACCCAGTTGTGGCCCATTGCTTCGCGCGACATGGTGCCGGTGTCCTTCAGCGTCACCGAGAACGTCTTGCAGTCCTTCGGCACCACGATGGTGGATTTGTTGAAACGCATCGCGTCGTTGGCTTCGACGGTGGTCGAACATTGGGCGGCCCACAGCGGGGTGGACAGCAGTGCCAGTACGACCAGTGCAATAAGTCTGCGCATGATGAAAAGATCCGGTGGATGAGTGATGGTGGTGAAGTCATGCGTATGCTGGGGCGTTTGTGCGAGGCTGGCCTTGATCTGAGTCAATAATTCCCAGAAGCCGTTGCTGTCGGTACAGCAAAAAAGGGTCAGGTTCATTTTCCAGGCGCGATGGGCAGCTTGCATGGCCTGCCGCGAGGCCTGACGCCCGCCGCTCGCTGGGTCAGCGTTTCGATCTGTTGGCGCAAGCGATCGCTGCCCCAGGCGCGCTGCTGCCGGGTGTGCAGGCGCAGCTCGGCGAGCTGCTGTTCGTCCAGGTGCTCGCAAATCTGGGCGCGATAGGCTGCCTGCCGCGCGGCGGGTGTTGATCCCAGGTGCAGATACTCCGGATGCGGCGTGATCAGTGAATGCTCCCCGCCGCTGACGTTGTGGCTGTGGCTCAACCAGCGATAGTCCGCCGGGTCGGTGATCATGCCGGCGCAAACCGGATTGAGTTCGATGGCGGTAGCACCCCATCAGGTAACGCGCGGCGTCGACCAACGCTGCCTTGAAACGCACCGCTCCCACAGGAGGGCGGTGCGCCGGTAGCGCGCGTTGAAGCTGCCCACATAACCGCGCCCGACGGCTTGCATCATGCGCGAGACGTTGCCCGCGCCGGCAGGTGTCACCAAGAGATGGACGTGGTTGGTCATCAGCACAAAGGCATGCACGGCGCAGCCGTGTTTGCGTGCGGCCTCTCGCAGCTCCAGCAGGTATTGCCCGTAGTCGACCTCGGCGGCGAAGCAGGCCTTGCGGTCGTTGCCGCGCTGCACGACATGCTGCGAAATTCCGGGTAGGTCCATGCGTGGCTGGCGAGCCATGGTGAGCTTCCGCTGCGATAACCAGCCTCAGCATGCCGATGCCGGTGCCGCGCTGCTGTAGGCAGACGCGACCATGCACAAGGCGGCGTGCCTTGTCAGGCCGTAGGTAAATGAACCTGACCCCGCCGAGAGCGGCACTGCACGCCCCGCACTACCAGAACAGCTCCACGGGATAGTACGTAAATACGTTGTCGGTACTGACCAGAGGCACCCGTTCGGTCTGTGCCTGCGCCATCAACAACCGGTCGAACGGATCGCCGTGATGACGCGGCAGCGCGTCCAGTGCCAACACGTGCGCGGCACGGATGTCGAGCAGTTCATAGCGATACGTATCGATTTGCTCGCGCACGATCTGCTCCAGCGACACCTCCATGTCCAGCTTGCCCAGTGCATGCTTGATCTGGATCTCCCATAACGAAACGACGCTGACGACCAGCGTGGTGGTCGGGTCGTTGTGGGCCTGGATCACCCTGGCGGAGAGCTTCTCCGGCGCTTCCAGCATCCAGATAAAGGCGTGGGTATCGAGCAGCAACCTCACGGATGACCACTCAACCAGAACTCGTCGGAGAGTGGTGCATTGAAGTCCGCGCGCATGTGCAACTTGCCGCGATAGGCGCCGAGCACGCGCGCCTGGCGTACTGGCGTGACCGCTACCAGCTTCACCTGCGTGTGATTCCCCGCCTCAATGAAGATTTCATCGCCGCGCCAGGCGGCCTCCATCAACTCGGCTAGGTGGCTGTTGGCCTCAGCGAGCGTGACGTGCTTGGCGCTCATGGTGGAACCTCTTGTTTACATCGAGATTTCATCTTAGCAGCCAGCGGTAAAGGAAGGTCACGCCGAGCATCCTTCCCCGTCGCCTTCGGCCTCCAGCGCATCGAGCACGTCGTGGTCGCGGAACGGCGGAACGCGGTCAGGTTCACTTCCACTCAGTATGCGGACCAATACGCCGCTGCGGGCGTTGAGCAGGAACCTCGAACGCATCCTCGGGGCGACGTTGCTGAGGGTGAAGCGCAGGAAGCGGTCGTGAGTGCCAAGGACGAAGGCCTGGCTCAGGCGCGATTGCGCGGAGGTGTTGTCGCTCAGTGTGGCCGTGCCAGCGGCGACCTGCACCGTGCCGGAGGTCGACCAGCCGGTGCTGCTGTTGAAGGTGCCATTTGTCAGCGCGGGATTCGCCGCAGACCCCGCCTGGGGCTCCAGGCGGGCGCTCTGCACGTCCATCGTGCTTGCGCCATAGCCATTGCGGCGCAGGCGGCCGGCCAGTACGAGGGCCAGCGCACCGCCGCCGAGGGGCAGGGGGTTGGGTGCGCCCGGCACTGGCGTATTCGGCGCGGCACTGTCTCCCTTGAGTTGGGCGACCAGCTTTGTCATCAGGGCGAGTTCGGCTTGCGAGGGCAGGCGCCGCTCGCCGGGCTGCAACACAGCGCCCATGAAGTCGTTGCTGTCTGGGCTGTGGTCCAGACCCAGGACGTGGCCGTACTCGTGCAGCAGCACGGAGAGCAGGTCCATCTTGCCGGCGGCGGCGCTGCCGGGTTTGGCCATCCAGACGTCGGGGTTGGCGGTGGGAAGGAAGTAGGTTGAAGTGTCGGCCAGGTTTCCGTCGGTGAACCAGTCATATCCTCCCGCTGTGGGGTTAAGCGTGATCGATTGGCCTTGAGTCTCCCCCAGCAACCCGCTGGGCAAATTTTCAAAGCTTATCGTTGTATTTGATTGATTGTAATTGACGTCGTTAAATAGTGTGCTCGACGACGAAGCTATTTTCCATTCGCCTCCTTTCCTCATTCAGAACCATACTGGTTAACTGTAGGGCCGCTAAGCACATGGAAGAAATGAAAAACCTTAACTACCGTACCCATTAGCTTTGCCACGGTTACAGCAAAATCGTTGCCAAAATATCCCGGATTTGGCTGGTACAGGAGGGTAGTACCCGATGGGTCATCTTTGTCGATCACGATGACGCCGTGAGATGGTTTTTGTATGACGGAAACTGTAGCGGTAGAAAGGTCATCTAACGTGATGTTGTTGCGATGGTCAAATTTCTGGAGATAAGAAGTGGCGGACTCCAGCGTAAACGTGACTGTGCTGTTCGGAATTGACTCGCCGTTGAGCCCAGCCGTTGGTTCATTGTCGACAAGTTGGCATTCGCCGATGGTGTGAATGGACGCTCGGTTAGCTTCCCCCGATACGGCGACAATAATAGGTGAAAAACTCTGGTCAATTTGGGTTGGTGGTGCGAACGGGATCAACATGGTAGGTTCTCCGGTAGCGATACCAAGCATTATTTGCGCCTGTCCAACCAGCATTGCCATTGCCGGTAGTTGGACACTTGACGTACCTACAGAAGCGCTTGTGTTTGATGTGGTTCTTGCTGTTAATGGTTGAGCTTGATTTATGATTTGGGTCATCTGCCGAAAAGGGTCTGCCGAAAAAGGGTCAGGTTCATTTTCCAGGCGTGATGGGCAGCTTGCATGGCCTGCCGCGAGGCCTGACGCCCGCCGCTCGCTGAGTCAGCGTTTCGATCTGTTGGCGCAAGCGATCGCTGCCCCAGGCGCGCTGCTGCCGGGTGTGCAGGCGCAGCTCGGCGAGCTGCTGTTCGTCCAGGTGCTCGCAAATCCGGGCGCGATAGGCAGCCTGCCGCGCGGCGGGTGTTGATCCCAGGTGCAGATACTCCGGATGCGGCGTGATCAGTGAATGCTCCCCGCCGCTGACGTTGTGGCTGTGGCTCAACCAGCGATAGTCCGCCGGGTCGGTGATCATGCCGGCGCAAACCGGATTGAGTTCGATGGCGGTAGCACCCCATCAGGTAACGCGCGGCGTCGACCAACGCTGCCTTGAAACGCACCGCTCCCACAGGAGGGCGGTGCGCCGGTAGCGCGCGTTGAAGCTGCCCACATAACCGCGCCCGACGGACTGTATCGTGCGCGCGCCGCACAGACGCTTGTTCACTCCCACTCCGCCGAGCACCATGAGGTTCACTTTCACTGACCGGTACGACGGAAGCGTGGCATGCTGACCCCGTTCGGAGTGCTGGTGGCATGCCGCGCCGCCAGCGGTGTGCGCGGCCTCAGCCGATCACTTCGCCGCCATCAGCGCCACGGTCATGTCGAGCATGCGGTTGGAGAAGCCCCACTCGTTGTCGTACCAGCTCAGCACCTTCACCAGGGTGCCGCCCATCACGCGGGTCTGGGTGGCGTCGTAGGTGCTGGAGGCGGGGTTGTGGTTGAAGTCGATCGACACCAGCGGTTTCGTGTTGACCGCCAGGATGCCCTTCATCGCGCCGTTGGCGGCTTCATGGATGGCGGCATCGATTTCCTCCTTGGTCGTTGCGCGGGCGGCCACGAAGGTGAGGTCGACCACCGACACGTTGATCGTCGGCACACGCATCGCGAAACCGTCCAGCTTGCCGTTCAACTTCGGCAGCACCAGGCCGACCGCGGCGGCGGCGCCGGTCTTGGTCGGGATCTGGCTCATGGTGGCCGAGCGCGCGCGACGCAGGTCCGAGTGATAGACGTCGGTCAGCACCTGGTCGTTGGTGTAGGCGTGGATGGTGGTCATCAGGCCGTGCACGATGCCGACCTTCGCGTCCAGCACCTTGGCCAGCGGCGCCAGGCAGTTGGTGGTGCAGCTGGCGTTGGAGATCACCTGCAGCTGCGCGGTGAGCTGGTCGTCGTTGACGCCGAACACGAAGGTGCCGTCGATGTCGCTGCCGCCGGGGGCGGAGATGATCACCTTCTTCGCGCCGGCCGTCAGGTGCGCGCCGGCCTTGGCCTTGGTGGTGAACAGGCCGGTGCATTCCAGCACCACGTCCACGCCCAGTTCGTCCCATGGAAGCTTGGCCGGATCGCGCTCGGCGCAGACCTTGATCTTGTCGCCATTGACGAGCAGGAAGCCGCCCTCGGCGGTGACCGAGCCCGGAAACTTGCCATGCGCGGTGTCGTACTGGGTCAGGTGCGCGTTGGTCTCGGCGTCGCCCAGGTCGTTGATCGCGACGATCTGGATCTCGCCGGTGCGGCCGGATTCGTACAGCGCGCGCAGGACATTGCGGCCGATGCGGCCGTAACCATTGATGGCGACCTTGATGGCCATGGGCAAGCTTCCTCCGGTTCGATGATGGGCAGACCGCGGTCGCACAGGAGCGCGGAAGCCGGCATTTTACCTGAAGCGGCGGCGCTCCCACGGTCGCGTGACGCTGCACGCGCATCCGCCGCCTCCATGCCAGGCATGCGGGCGGCTCAGCTGGCATCAGGGTGCGTGGTTAGCCGGCTGGCGCCGGGAGGCGGCTGCGGCGCATTGACGCAGCGCGCCCCGTGGCCCGCTTCGGCACGCAGTAGATGCCGTAGAGGGTGGCGATGATCTGCTGCGCCGGGCCATCTTCGAGCGTGTACCAGATCGTCTGCGCTTCGCGCCGGGTGCGCACCAGCCCCTCCTCGCGCAGCTTGGCCAGGTGCTGCGACAGCGCCGACTGGCTGAGGTCGGGCAGCTCCTCGTTGATCTGGCCCACCGACATTTCCTGATGTACCAGCAGGCACAACACGCGCAGCCGCTGCGCGTTGCCGAGCGCCTTGAGCAGCCGCGAGGCGTCCTCGGCGCGCGCCTGCATGGCGGTCAGATCGGGGTTGTCAGGCAGCGACATCGGTGGCTCTCCCGGGCTCAGGCCCTTGCATGCATCGGCCGGATTGACTTTAGCATGCGCATCTAATTAAGCTAACTCTAATTTAGTATATTGTGTTTCACGCGCGGGTTGATTCAGGTCAACGGCTGAATCGGGCAAAGGCCCGTGCTGCGGCTGCGGCTGCGGGCCTGGCCGGCTGCCGTCGTGGCTTGTGCCGCGGTGTCGGGAGCGCAACACCGTGCACAGGAAGTTTTCAAGGCCCCCGGCGACGGGCGCCGTGAGGTTGCAGCAGCGCTTACCTTTCATTGGAGAAATCGCATGAACACTGATCGCATCGTCCTCGCATTCGCCGGCAGCATGGTGCTGCTCAGCGTGGCGCTGGCCCATTTTGTCTCGCCGTGGTGGCTGCTGCTCACCCTGTTCGTGGGTGCTAATCTGCTGCAGTCGGCCTTCACCGGCTTCTGTCCGCTGGCGCTGCTGCTGCGCAAGCTGGGAGTGAAGTCCGGCTGTGCGTTCACATCCTGATACCCGTGCCGTACAGCGAGTGATCTTCATGAAGCTTTCCCTGCGTGTGGTTGCCGTGACGCTGGTGCTGGCTGCGCTGGCGGCATGCGGCCAGCAACCCCCGCCCACAGCTGCCAGGGCAGCGGCGGTGCCGCTGGCCTCGCTGGTGGTGCGCGCCGAACCGGCGCAGCGCGAACAGGTGTGGGATGGCGTGGTCGAGGCGGTGCATCAGGTCACCCTGGCGGCGCAGACCAATGCCCGCGTGCTTGCACTGCCGTACGAGGTCAACGACGTGGTGGCCAAGGGCGCGGTGCTGGTGCGCTTCACCGACGTCGAGCAGAAGTCGGCACGCAGCGCCGCGCAGGCGCAGATCGCCTCGGCGCAGGCGACTTACGACGAGGCGCTTGCCTCGTACAACCGCTTCGCGGCGATCGCGCCGCAGGGCTACGTGTCGAAAGCGCAGCTGGACCAGCAGCGCGCGCGGCGCGATGCCAGCCTGGCGGCGTTGCAGTCGGCCCGGGCCCAGCGCAATCAGGTCGGCCAGCAGCTGGATTACACCGTGCTGCGCGCCCCCTACGCCGGCATCATCACGCATCGCTACGTGCAGGTGGGGCAGGCGGTGCAGTCGGGTCCGCCCTCGCCGCAACCGCTGATCGCGCTGGAGTCGCTGGACGGCCTGCGCGTCAACGTGCAGGTGCCGCAGAGTGCGGTCGAGGCGATCCGCCGCTTCCATGTCGCCGACGTGCTGCCCGATGGTGACAGCGGCCGCCGCGTGGCGGCCAGCAGCGTCAGCGTGTTTCCGTATGCCGATCCGGACACGCACAGCTTCAACGTGCGGCTGCAGCTGCCGGGCGACTCCACCGGGCTGTATCCCGGCATGACGGTGAAGGTGGCGTTTGCCACCGGACAGGCGCAGCGCCTGCTGGTGCCGGCGAGCGCGCTGGTGCAGCGCGGCGAGATCGTCGGTGTCTACGTGCTGGGGGAGCATGGCGTGACGCTGCGCCAGGTGCGCACCGGCTACCGCTATGGCGATCGCGTGGAAGTGCTGGCCGGGCTCGACGATGGTGAACGCATCGCCAGCGACCCGATGGCGGCGCTGAAGTATCTGGATCAACAGCACCGCGCAGGCGCACCGGCGCATGACTGAGCCAGGCAAGCTGGGCATCTCCGGGCGCATCGCGCGCGCCTTCCAGGCCTCGCAGATCACTCCGCTGCTGGCGCTGGCCGGCCTGCTGCTGGGGATCGCCGCGGCGATCATCACGCCGAAGGAGGAGGACCCGCAGATCGAGGTGACGATGGCCAACGTGCTGGTGCCGTTTCCCGGCGCCAGCGTGCGCCGCGTCGAGAATCTGGTGGCGTTTCCGCTGGAGCAGAAGCTGGCCGAGATCCAGGGCATCAAGCACGTCTACTCGGTGAGCCAGCCGGGCATGGCGGTGGTCACGGTCGAGTTCCGGGTCGGCGTGCCGCGCCAGCAGGCGCTGGTCAGCCTGTACAACAAGGTCTACTCCAACGCCGACTGGGCGCCGCCCGGGCTGGGCGTCGGCCAGCCGCTGGTGAAACCCTACGGCATCAACGACGTGCCGATGATGGCCGTCACGCTGTGGTCGGATCGCGCCGATCTGGGCGCGCTGCAGCTGGCCAAGGTCGCGCATACGCTAGAAACCGATCTCAAGCGGGTGGCTGGCACCCGCGATGTCTACACCCTCGGCGCGCCGGATCGTGCGGTGATGGTGGAGATCGATCCGGGCAAGCTGGCTAGCTACCACCTCACCGTGGGCGATCTGGCCCAGACCCTCAAATCCGCCAACGTGGCGGCGGATGTGGGCGACCGGATCAGCGGCAACCGCGACACGCCGGTCAAGGCGGGCACGCTGCTGATGAACGCGCAGGAGGTGGCGCAGCTGGTCATCGGCCTGGCCGGCGGCAAGCCGATCTACCTGGCGGACGTCGCCAGGGTCGTCTCCGGCGCCGACTACCCGACGCGCATGGCCTCCTACGGCACGCCGCCGGGCCGTGCCGGCCCGCTCGCCGGTCTGGCACCTGCGGTGACCCTGGCGATCGCCAAGAAGGCCGGCAGCAACGCGCACACCATCGCCACCCTGGTGCGCGCCCGGCTGGCCGAGTTGCGCGGCATCGATATCCCCGCCGGCGTGCACGCCAGCGTGACCCGCGATTACGGCCTCACGGCGAACCAGAAAGCCGACGAGCTGATGCTGCACCTGGGGCTGGCCGCGCTGGCGGTGGTGCTGCTGGTGCTGCTGGCGCTGGGCTGGCGCGAGGCGATCGTGGTCGGCACCGCCGTGGTGGTGACGCTGGCGATCACCCTGTTCGCCTCGTGGGCGATCGGCTTCACCATCAACCGGGTGTCGCTGTTCGCGCTGATCTTCTCGATCGGCATCCTGGTGGACGACGCCATCGTGGTGGTGGAAAACATCCACCGGCACATGGCGCGCGGCGACAAGCCGCTGCTGGAGGCGATTCCCGCCGCGGTGGACGAAGTGGGCGGGCCGACCATTCTAGCCACCTTCACGGTGATCGCGGCGCTGCTGCCGATGGCATTTGTCGGTGGCCTGATGGGGCCGTACATGCGGCCGATTCCGATCAATGCCTCGGCCGGCATGCTGATCTCGCTGGCGGTCGCGTTCATCGTCACGCCGTGGCTGGCGTACCGGCTGTTCCGCCCGCACGCGCCGCGGCCGCAGGGTGAGCTGGCGCCGGCGCCGGTGGCGCCGGAGTCGAAGATCGACGGCTTCCTGCAGCGTCTGTTCACCCGCCTGATGACGCCGTTCCTGGGCGGCCCGAAGGCTGCGCGCAAGCGGCGCTGGCTGTTCCTCGGCATGGGGCTGCTGGTGCTGCTGGCGGTGGGGCTGGTCGGGGTCAAGGCGGTGATCCTGAAGATGCTGCCGTTCGACAACAAGTCCGAGTTCCAGATCGTGCTGAACATGCCCGAGGGCTCGACGCTGGAGCAGACCAACCGGGCGCTGGTCGACATGAGCCAGGTGCTGAACCGGGTGCCCGAGGTCAGCAACTACCAGCTCTATGCCGGTACCTCGGCGCCGATGAATTTCAATGGGCTGGTGCGCCAGTATTACCTGCGCAGCCAGCCGTATCAGGGCGATATCCAGGTCAACCTGGTCGATAAGGATCAGCGCACGCGGCAAAGTCATCAGATCGCGATGGCGGTGCGCCCGGCGCTGGCGGAGGTGGCGCAGCGCTTCCACGCGCACCTGGTGGTGGCCGAGGTGCCGCCGGGGCCGCCGGTGCAGGCGCCGATCGTGGCCGAGATCTTCGGCCCCAGCTACCGCGGCCAGCGCGCGATCGCGCTGTCGCTGGAGCGGCTGTTCAACCGGACCCCGGGCATCGCGGACGTCAACCTGAGCGTCGAGAACCCGCAGGCCACGCGCCAGCGCGTCGTGATCGACCGCGCGCGCGCCGCCGCCCTGGGCGTGAACCAGGGCCAGATTGTCGCCGCGCTGCGGGCCGGCATGGGTGGCGATCCGGCCAGCTATCTGGCCGATGACAACGCCCGCTACGCGGTGCCGCTGATGCTGCGGCTGTCGCCGGCGGCACTGGGCTCGATGGATGCCATCCTCAGCCTGCGCGTGCGCGCGCAGAACGGGCAGCTGGTGCCGATCTCCGAGGTGGTCAAGGTGGTCGACGAACCGTGGGCCGACGCGATCTACCACAAGGACCTGCTGCCCTACACCTTCGTCACCGGCGACGATGCCGGCAGCGAGGACAGTCCCGTCTACGGCATGTTCCGGCTGGTCAGCAAGATCAGCCACACCCGCATCGACGGTCATCAGCTGCAGCAGCATTTCATCGCGCCGCCAGCCAGCGATGCACGCTACTCGATCAAGTGGGGCGGCGAGTGGGAGATCACCTACGAGACCTTCCGCGACATGGGCATCGCCTATTCGGTGGGCCTGCTGCTGATCTACCTGCTGGTGGTCGGCCAGTTCAGGAGCTATGTGGTGCCGCTGATCATCATGGCGCCGATTCCGCTGACGGTGATCGGTGTGATGCCCGGGCACTGGCTGATGGGCGCGCAGTTCACCGCCACCTCGATGATCGGCATGATCGCGCTGGCCGGCATCATCGTGCGCAACTCGATCCTGCTGGTGGACTTCATCAACCACGCGCTGGCGGCCGGACGGACGCTGGAGCAGGCGGTGGTCGAGGCCGGCGCGGTGCGCGCCAAGCCGATCATCCTGACCGCGCTGGCGGCGATGCTGGGCGCATTCTTCATCCTCAGCGACCCGATTTTCCAGGGGCTGGCGGTGTCGCTGGTGTTCGGCGTGCTGGTCTCGACCGTGCTGACCCTGCTGGTGATACCGCTGCTGTATTACGCGTGGCTCAGCCACGACCGTCGCGCCTCGCCACCTCCCGAAGGAGAGCCCGCATGAGTGACGAACAGTCGATCGAACTGACCCTCGAACAGGTCACCGATTACGAATTCCGCCTGCGCTTCGACGACACCGATGCGCCGGATCTGCTCACCGACGAGCCGGCCCCGCTGGGTCATGGCGCCGGCCCCAATCCCTCGCGTCTGCTGCTTGCCGCGGTGGCCAACTGCCTGTCGGCAAGCCTGCTGTTTTCGCTGCGCAAGTTCAGGAATGATCCGGGCAGGCTCACGGCGCACGCCCGCGCCACGCTGGCGCGCAACGAGCACGGCCGCCTGCGCGTGCAGCGCATCGAGGTGGAGCTGGCGATGGGCGCCGCCGCCGGCTCGCTGGAGCATCTGGACCGGCTGCTGGCCCAGTTCGAGGATTTCTGCGTGGTCACCGAGAGCGTGCGGCAGGGCATCGAGGTGCAGGTGCGCGTGCGCGACGGCAGCGGCGTGCTGCTGCATCCGGCCAGCGCGCCCTGAGTCCCAACCACAGCGGTTGCCGACGCGGCCGGCTGTGGCAAACTCGGCCGTCCCTTCCCACCCCGTGCCCGCCATGCCCTTGCTGCGTCGTCTCGCCGCCTGCCTCGCCGCCTGCCTCGTGCTGGCGCCAGCCGCCCAGGCCTGGGGGCCGCTCGGCCACAGCGTGGTCGCCGCGCTGGCGCAGCGGCAGCTGAGCCCGGCCGCCGAGGCCGAGGTGGAGCGGCTGCTGGCACCGGACCACACCCGCTCGCTGGCCGAGGTGGCCAACTGGGCCGACCAGATCCAGGACGATCCGGCGCAGGCCGCGCTTTGGCAGCAGACGCGCCCCGACCACTACATCAATTTCCACGATCCGCACTGCCGCTACGTGCCGGCGCGCGACTGCCGCGATGGCCGCTGTGTGGTGGCCGCGCTGCAGCACTACGTTGCTGTGCTGGGCGATCGCCGCCAGCCCGACGTAGCACGCCGCGAGGCGCTGAAATTCGTGGTGCATTTCGTCGGCGACATCCATCAGCCGCTGCATGCGGGCTACCGCGACGACAAGGGCGGTAACACCTATCAGGTGCAGTTTGAGGGCAAGGGCAGCAACCTGCACCGGGTATGGGACTCGGGCATGCTCGAGACCCGCGGCCTCGACTGGCAGCGCTACGCGCAGGCGCTGCAGACATCTTCGCCGGTGGCGCTGCCGGCGCCGATCGCGCCGCTGGACAACCCCTACGCGCAGTGGGCCGAGGAGTCATGCCGGTTCACCGCGGAACCCGGTTTCTATCCGGCCGGCCACACCATCACGCCGGCCTATGTGCAGGCCGAGTTGCCGCTGGCCGATCAGCGGCTGCGCGAGGCCGGCCGGCGTCTCGCCGACGTGCTCAACCGCACGCTGTGAACGACGTCGCCACGCCGGCCGGAATCCGCAAGGCACCCGCAATCCATTCTGCTAGGCTCCCACGATGACTACTGAAACCGCTCTGCGCCGCACCAAGATCGTTGCCACCCTCGGCCCTGCCACCGACGCGCCGGGCATGCTCGAACGGCTGATCGCCGAGGGCGTCGACGTGGTGCGCCTGAACCTCTCGCATGGCCAGCCCGATGACCATCGCGCGCGCGCCAACGCGGTGCGCGCGGCGGCGCTGGCGGCCGGCCGCGAGGTCGGCGTGCTGGCCGACCTGCAGGGCCCGAAGATCCGCATCGAGACGTTCGCCAGCGGCCCGGTGGAGTTGGTCGACGGCGCCCACTTCGTGCTCGATTGCCGCCCGGGCGCGCCCACCGGCGACGTCACCCGCGTCGGCGTGAGCTACTACGAACTGCCGCAGGACGTGCATGCCGGCGACGTGCTGCTGCTGGATGACGGGCTGGTCGCGCTGAGCGTGCTCGAGGTGGTCGGCGCCGAGGTGCGCTGCCAGGTGCTGATCGGCGGCCGGCTGTCCAACCGCAAGGGCCTCAACCGGCAGGGCGGCGGGCTGTCGGTGACCGCGCTGTCGGACAAGGACAAGGCCGACATCAAGCTGGCCGCCGAGATCGGCGCGGATTTCCTGGCGGTATCGTTCGTGCGCTCGGCCGACGACATGCACCAGGCGCGCCGGCTCCTGAAGGAAGCCGGCGGCAGCGCTGCGCTGGTGGCCAAGATCGAGCGCGCCGACGCGATCCCGGTGCTGGGCGAGATCATCGACGCCTCCGACGTGGTGATGGTGGCGCGCGGCGATCTGGGCGTGGAGATCGGCGACGCCGAGCTGCCCGGCCTGCAGAAGAAGATCATCCGCGAGTCGGTGCAGCGTAACCGCGCGGTGATCACCGCCACGCAGATGCTGCAGTCGATGGTGCGCTCGCCGATCCCCACCCGTGCCGAGGTGCTCGACGTGGCCAACGCGGTGATCGACGGCACCGACGCGGTGATGCTGTCGGAGGAGACCGCCGCGGGCGCGCATCCGGACAAGGCGGTGGCGGCGATGCGCCGCATCTGCCTCGGCGCCGAGCGCCAGTTCGAGCCGAAGGTGGATCTGACCGGCGGAGGCCATCGGCTGGATCGCACCGATCAGGCGATTGCGCTGGCGGCGATGCTGCTGGCCGGCGAGTTGGGCGTGCGCGCGATCGTGGCGCTGACCGAATCCGGCGCCACCGCGCAGTGGCTCTCGCGCTACCAGACCGCGGTGCCGATCTATGCGCTTTCGCCGCTGGCCGACGCACGGCGGCGCATGCTGATGCTGCGCGACGTGCAGCCGGTGGCGTTCGCCCACGTGGGGCAGAATTCGGCCGCCACCGCGCGCGCCGCGATTCAGCAGCTGTTCGCCCAGGGTCGCCTCAGCGAGGGCGACCGCGTGGTGCTTACCCATGGCGATCACGTGGGCCGCGGCGGCGGCACCAACACCCTCAAGCTGCTCTCGGTCGGGGCCGACGGCATGGTCGAAAGCCTGCGCGACCTGTGAGGCTGACGCCACGCTGTCCCGGCGCGCGGGCAGATACCGCCGCCGGCCCGCGCGACGACTACACTCCGGGAAAACACCCACCGAATCCCCAGGAGGTTGCCATGAAATCGATATTCCGTCCGCTGCGCAAGGCTTTGACGCTGGCACTGGCGCTGGGCTGCGCCACCCCGGTGCTGGCGCAATCGCGCATGGTCGAGCAGCAGAACCTGTTCCACTACTGGATCCTGCTCAATACCTCGGTGAAGATGGATGCGCCCAACAGCGGCCTGAACCTGGACAAGCCCGGCTGCGTGGCGGTGACCTACACCATCGGCTCGGACGGCGTGCCGATGAACGTGCAGGTGGCCAAGGTGGTGCCGCGCAGCGATCTGGGTCCGGCGGCGCGCAGCGCGGTGGCCAATTTCCGCTACGGCCCGTCGCTCACCAACCGCGTCGGCCGGCCGGTGTCCACCTATTACGTGGTGCCGTTCAACGCGCCCGCGGACAAGGCGCAGCGCCAGGCCATGGTGGATGCCTGCAAGCTGCCCGGCTACGCCCCGTAAGCCTGCGGCGACGCGCCGGCGAGTTCAGGTTTACAATGCACGTTTTGCATCGTGCCGCTCCGCTCCCGGGGCGGCCACCACCTTGCGTGCGGGCCCGCCGCGCCCTCGCCCTACGGAGTCGTCATGAGTATTGAAGATCTCGAAAGCATCGCCTTGGCCATGGTCGCGCCCGGCAAGGGCATCATCGCCATCGACGAGTCGACCAACACCATCAAGAAGCGCTTTGAAGCCGTCGGCATCGAGAACACCGAAGAGAATCGTCGCGCCTACCGCGAGCTGCTGCTGACCACGCCGGGCCTGAACGAGCACATCTCCGGCGCGATCTTGTACGACGAGACGATCCGCCAGTCCACCCGCGACGGCGTGCCGTTCACCCAGTTGATGAAGAAGCTCGGCATCATTCCCGGCATCAAGGTCGACAAGGGACCGCAGCCGCTGGCCGGCTTCCCCGGCGACGTGGTCACCGAAGGCCTCGACGGCCTGCGCGAGCGCCTGCAGGAATACGCCAGGCTTGGCGCGCAGTTCGCCAAATGGCGCGCGGTGATCAACATCTCCGAGGACAACCCCAGCTCCACCGCGATCGAGGCCAACTGCCACGCGCTGGCGCGCTATGCCGCGCTGTGCCAGGAAGCAGGCATCGTGCCGATGGTCGAGCCCGAGGTGATCATGGACGGCGACCACAGCATCGAGGTGAGCTACGAGGTGCACGAGGCGGTGCTGCGCAGCCTGTTCAACGCGCTGTACGAGCAGAACGTGATGCTGGAAGGCACCATCCTGAAGGTCAGCATGGTCATCCCGGGCAAGGATTCCGACGAGCAGGTCGACGTCGAGGAAGTGGCCGAGGCCACCGTGCGCGTGCTCAAGACCACCGTGCCGGCCTCGCTGCCAGGCATCGTGTTCCTCTCCGGCGGGCAGACCGACGAGCAGTCCACCGCGCACCTCAATGCGATGAACCAGATCGGGCCGCACCCGTGGCCGCTGTCGTTCTCCTACGGCCGCGCGATGCAGCAGGCAGCGCTGAAGCTGTGGGCGAAGGACATGCAGGCGAACTACGCCGACGCCCAGAAAACCGTGCACGCCCGCGCCCGCGCCAACGGGCAAGCTGCGCTGGGGCAGTGGAACGGCTGAGCCTCGCAGGCGACAGCACCTCGCCTCTGGCAGCGTGCTGTCGTGCAACCAGCTCGGGCTACCAGCCGCCTCGTGACGTAGTGCGAGCAGTGCCCGTCCGATAAAAAATCGCGCTCTCGGCGCATGAGCGGACTGGGTTACCAGTGTGCGAGGCTGGCAATGCGTACAAGAAAAAAGGCCAAGGGCACCTTCCGGTGCTCCTGGCCTTTTTTACGTGATCTTGCGATCAAAGCCAATGGAATCAGAAGCGGTATTCCGCGCTGACGGTCAGCAGTTTGGTGCCGATGTCATAGCTGGACTTGTGGATTTTGTAGTAATCGAAATTGGCTCCCACGCTCCAGTGGCGACTGATGTCGTAACCTGTGCCTACACCCGTGTACCAGCCCAGTGATTGCTGGCTGCCAGAGATAGTCGTCGTAGTGTTGTTCAGGTTGACCACGGTCGCCTTGGCGTCGAGCTTCCACAAGAATGCACCGCCGCGCGCGGAGATGTACCAGTGGGCGGTCGGATTGAAATGACCGCTGAGACCCAGCGTCCAACCACCCAATGCTCTCAACTTAAGCCTCAGCACGCCAGCTTGTACGCGAGGTGGAGATGGGGTTTGGGTCGAGGTGGTCTGGGGTAGAGGCGGTTCGGTTGCACGCGGCAGCGTGCTTGGGCGATGGC
>JAJYSM010000103.1 GCA_021793575.1 Pseudomonadota bacterium | reverse complement strand
ACAAACAGCTTCGCGCACTTCAACACAAGGCCAGGCAACTTGGCCTCGCGCTCGTCCATGTGGCCTGATCGCTTGAGTATGGAAAATGCTTAAATCAACGGCTTACGTGATGTTTGATGAGAGCGCAGCTTGTGCGCGATGCTTTTTGTGGGAGCGACTTCAGTCGCGATGCTGTTGCTTTGATGCACCATCAGAACAAGGGCATCGCGACTGAAGTCGCTCCTACCCGGAGCCTTCGCGCACAGGGCGCTGCTACAGGTGGATGGTGCGTCATCCGCATGGCGGAATTGCTGTCGTGAATCAGGCCGCGACGGCTGTCCCAGCCGTTACCATGGCCGTCACTTCGAATGCGTGACAGAACACCATGGGCAACAACCAGCGTGACATCGAGCCAGGCATCCAGACCGATCTGGACGGTCAGATGACCTACGCCGGCTATCTGCAGCTGGACACGCTGCTGTCGGCGCAGCGGCCGCTGCGCCAGCCACCGTGCCACAACGAGATGCTGTTCATCGTGCAGCACCAGGTGGCCGAGCTGTGGATGAAGCTGCTGATCCATGAGCTCCGGGCCGCGGTGGCGCATCTGCAGGTGGATGACGTCGACGCGTGCCTGAAGGTGCTGGCGCGGGTCAAGCAGGTGCAGCGCCAGCTGTTCGAGCAGTGGGCGGTGCTGGAGACTCTGACGCCGTCGGAGTATCTGGAGTTCCGCCCGGTGCTGGGGCCGTCGTCGGGCTTCCAGTCGCTGCAGTACCGCCTGATCGAGTTTCTGCTGGGCAACAAGAACGCCGACATGCTCAAGGTGTTCGCGCACGATCCGGTCGCGCAGGCATCGCTGCGCGCCGTGCTGGAGGCACCGAGCCTGTACGACGAATTTCTGCGCTACCTCAGTCGGCGCGGTCATGCAGTGCCCGCGCCGCTGCTGCAGCGCGACTGGACGCAGCCTTATCAGCGCAGCGCGGCGTTGCTGCCGGCGCTGAAGCGCATCTATGAGGACCGCGCCAGCTACTGGTCGGAATACCACCTGTGCGAGCAGCTGGTGGACGTGGAAGGGAGCTTCCAGCTGTGGCGCTTCCGCCACATGAAGACGGTGGAGCGGATCATCGGTCACCGCCGCGGCACCGGCGGTTCGTCGGGGGTGAGCTTCCTGAAGAAGGCGCTGGAGCTGGAGTTCTTTCCCGAGCTGCTGGACGTACGCACGGTGCTTGAGTGAACCTTTGCCGGCGCGGACGATCCCAAGGCGAGCATTCGTGCATCCACCCGGGGAACCAGCATGCTTAGCGGACTCGTCACCGATTCAGCCCGAGCGGCCGAAGCGGATCGCTGGGGCCAGCCGCACCAGCTGTGGATGCTGCTCGGCGTCACCGTCGGGCTGAACTTCGCTTTCTACGGATTCCGCGCCTTCCTGGCGCCGTACATCGCGCAGCAGTTCTACGGCAGCCTCGGGGCGGGTGCCGCGCAGCAGCAGGCGGATCTGCTGACCAGCGGCTTTCTGGCGCTGATGTATGCCACCCCGATCATCGGCGGCTACGTGGCCGACAAGATTCTTGGCGAGACGCGTGCGCTGTCGCTGTCGCTGTGGCTGGGCACGCTGTCGCTGCTGCTGATGGCGCAGCCCACGCTGCCTGGCTTCGAGATCGGCCTGGCGTTGTTTGCGCTGGCGGCCGGGCTGGGCATTCCGCTGACGGTGCTGATCGGGCGCAACTACGCCGGCAACGATCCGCGCCGCGACAGCGGCTACACGCTGTTCTACCTGGCGATCAATTTCGGCTCGTTCGTCACGCCCTTCATCTGCGCCGATCTGATCGGGCGGCAGTTCGGCTACCGCTGGGGCTTCGTGGCGGCGGCGGTGGGCATGGCGTTGGCCGCGCTGCTGTTCGAGCTGCGCCGGCACAAGCTCGATCCGCTGCTGCCCGCGGGCGCTCACCGGCACAGCCGCAGTGCGCCGTGGTGGGTGCTGCTGGCCATCGCCGTGCTGGTGTATCCGACCGCCCTGCTGCTGTCGCAGCCGGCGGTGCTGCGCTGGGCCATGTACCTGCTGATGGGGCTGCTGGTGCTGTACTTCGTGGTCAGCTGCGTGCGCCGTGGCGATCGCGTGCAGACGCAGCGCTACCTGGCCCTGCTGCTGCTGTTCGTGGCGCTGGTGGCGTTCTGGGCGCTCAGCCTGCAGGGCGTGACCTCGCTCAATTTCTTTGCCCGCGATCACGTCGACGCGCCGTTCCACTACACCTTGTTCCAGGCGGCCAATCCGCTTTACATCCTGATCTTCGCGCCGTTCGCGGCGCTGCTGTGGCCGTGGCTGGACCGGCGCAGGAGGGATCCGTCCACCGCGCGCAAGTTCGGCATCGGCCTGCTGCTGGTGGCGCTCAGCTACGGCACGACGGCGTGGGCGATCCATCACCTTGGCGGCACCGACGGCAAAGTCGGCTGGGGCGTGCTGGCGCTGTGCTATCTGCTGCAGACGCTGGGCGAGCTGGCGCTGTCGCCGATCGGTTACGCCCTGGTCGGGCAGCTGGCCGCGCCGGAGGATGCCTCGCTGGCGATGGGCGGCTGGTTTTTCGGCTATGCGCTGGCCTACCAGCTGGCCGGCTGGATCGCCACCCAGACCACCGCCGGCGCCGGCGCCAGCGCGCTGAGCGGGATGGCCGACTACGCCCACGTCTACGGGCTGCTGTTCTGGCTGGGGCTGGCGGTGGCCATCGTGTTTCTGCTGGCCGCGCCGGCCATTCGCCGCCTGATGCACGGCGTGCGCTGAGAGCGTCGGGCGGCGCTGGAACCGTTTGCGCCAGCCGTTGACCGCCGCCGCGCGGCCGGTTACATCTGATGCCCCGCAGCTCGACGAACGAGGATGGCATGAGCGAAACCGCGCGCGTCGACGGCCAGGCGCCGGCCTATCCGCAGCTGCTGGGGCATCCGCGCCCGCTGTGGATGCTGTTCATGACCGAATTCTGGGAGCGCTTCGCGTTCTACAGCGTGAGCTGGGCGCTGGCGCTGTACATCGTGGCGCACTTCTATCACGGCGACGCGGCCGGCCAGGCCTGGGCCAGCACGATCTATGGCGCCTACACGGCGCTGATCTACGCCGCCAGCATCTTCGGCGGCTACGTCGCCGATCGCGTGATCGGCTACCAGCGCTCGATCCTGCTCGGTGCGCTGGTGATGGCGGCGGGCCTGTTCGTGGTGATGCTGCCCAGCCGCGAGCTGTTCCTGATCGGGCTGGCGCTGGTGATTGTCGGCAACGGCCTGTTCAAGCCGAACATCTCCTCGATGGTCGGGCAGCTGTATGGTCGCGATGACCCGCGCCGCGACCGCGGCTTCACCCTGTTCTACATGGGCATCAACGGCGGCGCACTGCTGGCGCCACTGCTGACCGGCTGGCTGGCCAGCCACTTCACCGACACGCCGCTGCAGCAGAACTACCGCATCGTGTTCGGTGCGGCCGGCGTCGGCATGCTGCTCAGCCTGTGCTGGTTCTGGTTCGGGCGGCGCGGCCTCAAGGGCGTGGGCCGACCGGCGCCGGAAGCGGCCAGCCGGATGCGTGTGGCATGGGTGCTGCTGGGCGTGGTGGCGGCGGTGCCGTTGGTGTATCTGCTGCTGGCGTTCGTCACCGCCGGGCTGTCGTGGGTGCTCGGCGCGCTGTTTGCGGCGGTGGCGGCGCTGCTGCTGGTCGAGGCGTGGCGGCGCGGGCGGGTGCAGGTGGATCGGGTCGTGGCGATGCTGATCATCTTCGCCTTCAACATCGTGTTCTGGATGTTCTATTTCCAGCTGGGCACCTCGTTCAATTTTCTCGCCGAGAATCTGGTCGACCGCCGCCTGTTCGGTGGCTGGGTGTTTCCGGTGGGCTGGTTCCAGTCGGTGAGTCCGCTGGCGATCATCGTGCTGGCGCCGCTGGTGACGGTGGCGTGGAGCATGCTCGCCGCGCGCGGGCGCGAACCGTCTATACCGCGCAAGTTCGGGCTGGGGCTGGTCTTCAACGGGCTCGGCTTTGCCGTGCTGATGTATGCGCTGGCGCATCTGCTGGACGGCCGCGGGCTGATCCCGTTCTGGCCGTTGACGCTGTGCTACGTGCTGCAGACGGTGGGCGAGCTGTGCCTGTCGCCGATTGGTCTGTCGATGGTGACCAAGCTGGCGCCGCCGCGGCTGGTCGGGCTGGCGATGGGCGGCTGGTTCCTGTCGCTGGCGGTGGGCGGCAACCTGTCCGGTCTGCTGGCCGGCTACATCAGCGGCGACAGCGGCATGACCGCCGCCTCGGCGCTGAGCGGTTTCAGTTTCAGCTTCTGGCTGCTCGCCGGTGCCGGCGCGCTGCTGCTGCTGATCGCACCGCTGATCAACCGGCTGATGCACGGCGTGCGTTGAGCGCGCAAGCGGCGCCCTCAGCCGCCAATGACATGCAGGGGACGCCGCAGGGCCTTGTCCCAGATCAGTTACCGGCGCCAGACCAGACCCTATGATCGCCGCGCCCGGCATCGGCCAAGGCCTTTCGCAGAGCACCTGCCCGTGCATTCCCGCGCGTGCCAGGCCACCGCCGCGTCCGCACCCTTTCGAGGCGTCCGATGAACCCCGTCACCTTTCTGCACAAGCAACTGTCCTACTTCATCGGCACCGCCGAGGAACGCCCGATCTACCTGTTCAGGGCTCCCGCATCGCTGATGTTCGAGCACGAGCGCGCGCGGATCGTCTTGCGTCGCATGGAGGTATTGACTTGGGTCTTCATGATCCTGGTGCCGATGTGGATCCTAGTCGACATCGTGATCTTTCCCACCGACATCGTCAGCCAGCTGGTATTCGGTCGGCTCATGGCAACCCTCAGCCTGGGCCTGCTGCTGCTCTTTTCCCTGGTGGTGATGGAACGGGCAACGTGGCTGGTGTCATATCTGTCCGTGCTGTTGCTGATGGCGATACCGGCATTGTTCGAGCTGTATGCCCAGCCCGTGTTCAGCGCCTGGCAGCTGAGCCACCCACCCCTCACGGAAACCCAGACGGCGGCGATCTTCCTCTATCGACAGTTGCCGATCATCTACATCTCGGGCCTGGCCCTGTTCCCGATGACCTTGCTGGAATGCCTGCCGATCGCGCTCGCCATTACCTTCATCGATGCCATCGTGGACATGCACGGGATGAACCTGAGCGCGCTGCATGCCGCGCATTGGGCCGGCCTGTGGGTCGTCTTCGTGACCGGCGGCTCGGCCATACTGGCGGCTGTGCTGCAGTTCAATCTGCTCTGGCAAAACCATCGGCTGGCGGATTTCGATGCCGAGACCGGCCTGATGAAAAGGGAGGCGGCGCTGGAACTGCTCAGGTTGCTGTGGAACGACAAGTCGACCAGCGATCAGTGCATCGGTGTCAGCCTGGTGGCGCTGCCGCCGCAGCCGGCCGACGTCATGGACAGCCCGGCCGCAGCGAAGCTGCTCGCCAACGAAGGGGAATACCTGCAGCAACACCTGCTGCCCGGGATGTATGGCGTGCGCTGGTCCAGCCGCTGGCTCGGGGTGGTTTCGCTGGGACATGCGAAGCGGGAGCTCGCCGGCCTCATGAACGCCATCTATGGGCAGACCACTTCGTCGGCTGGCTCCTTCGGCAACCGCCGGACCGCCGTGGCCGAACGCAGTACCGACCACGGCGTGGGGCCGCATAATCTGCTGTCGATGGCCGAGCAAAAACTCAAGCAGGCATTGACCACGGCATGAGCCGATAACCGGAGACAGGCATGAAGTTCGCGCGCTGGGTGTTCCTGCTCGCTGCCATCTATGGCGTGCTGGCGCTGGTCCCGATGTACTTTCAGGAGGCGATGCTGGCACAGACGCAACCGCCGGCGCTCACCCACCCGGAGTTCTACTACGGCTTCATCGGCGTGGCGCTGGCCTGGCAGGTGCTGTTCCTGCAGCTGTCGCGTGACCCGCTGCGGTATCGGCCGCTGATGATCCCGGCCATGCTTGAGAAAGCCAGCTTCGGGCTGGCGATGCTGGTGTTGTACGCGCAGCATCGGCTGGCGGCGCTGATGCTGCTGGCCGGATGCGTCGACCTGCTGTTCGTGGCGCTGTTCCTGCTGGCCTGGCGGCGCACGCGCGACGGCTGACCGGTGACGCACTGACCGGCAGGTTTCCCGGCCGTTGCGGTCGCATGGAGGTGCCTCAACCTGGCACGCTGCCGCCCTTGCCGGTCGGCCCGTTTTCCATCAGGCGATCCAGAATCAGCATCAACCAGGTCCGCTCCTCGTCGCTGAGCCGGGCCAGCACCTCGCGCTCGCGCGCCCGCGCCATCGGGGCGACCTCGTCGTGCATGGCCCAGCCGGCCTCGGTGAGGCCGAGCACCGAGCGCCGCTTGTCGTTGTCGTGGATGCTGCGGCTGACCCGGCCGGCCTCGACCAGGCGTGCCAGCGCGCGGCTCACCGCCACCTTGTCCATCGCGGTGCGCTCGGCCACCTCGCGCGCTGACAGCCCCTCGAAGCGCGCCAGCACCGCCATCACGCGCCATTCCGTGACCGATATGTCGTAGCGGCGCTGGTAGTCGTTGGCGATCGCCTGGCTGATCGTGTTGGACAGGATCGACAGCCGGTAGGGCAGGAAATGCTCCAGCTGCAGCGGGGCGTGTTCGGCGGTGGCGGGAGCCGGTTGGCGCTTGGCGGTCACGGCGGCGGTGTTCCTTGCAATTGGTTGCATATGTAACTATAAAGGCGGGTACGCGAGTCGTCGCGCGCATGCACCACGCGATGCACGGCGCGCGCCCCAGCTTAGCGACAACTCATCGCAGGAGCTTGCCATGAATGGCGTCATCAACTTCAGAGGCTTGCCATGAATGGCGTCATCAACTTCAGGGGATTGCCATGAACGCCCAGCCCAACCTCGGCATGCAGGTGACCACGTTCGACAACCCGCTGGGCATCGACGGCTTCGAGTTCGTCGAGTTTGCCGCACCGGCCGGGCGCGCGGGCGAACTGCATGCGTTGTTCCAGCGCATGGGCTTCAGCGCGGTACTGAAACACCGCACGCGGGCGATCACCGTGTACCGCCAGAACGGCGTCAACTTTCTGCTCAACGAGGATCCCGCTTCCTTCGCCGCCGATTTCGCCGCCGCGCATGGCCCCAGCGCCTGCGGCTTCGCGATCCGCTTCCGCCAGCCGGCAGCCGAGGTCTTCCAGAGCGTGCTGGGCAACGGCGGCGAGGCCGTTGATCACCTCGCGAGCAGCAAGGCGGTGGATGCACCCGTGGTCAAGGGCATCGGCGATTGCATGCTGTACCTGGTTGACCGCTACGGCAGCATCTACGACGCCGACTACGCGCCGATCGAGGGTGCCGAGCCGAACCCGCCGGGCTTCGGCCTCACCTTCA
>JAJYSM010000029.1 GCA_021793575.1 Pseudomonadota bacterium | reverse complement strand
CTGACGACACGCACGTCCCACGTTGGCCGCGGTGCGAATACCGTCGAAATTGCCGCGGGACACACCGCCTTGTTCACCCTCAGATAGGTGGGGTCAGCGGCTCGCAATTAACGCGGGTCGTAACAGCGCTGGCGGGTGAAGGCGCCAGGACGCAGGCGGACCTGATCGATCAGGGCGGGCGAATGCAGGAAGGAGGCGAACTCAGACAGCAGCGAGACGGGATCGAGTGTTTGAGTTCATAGTCTTTATTTATCAATGAGTTATGATGACTCATCGTAACCGTCAACGCATCAATAAGCAAGCATTTTCGAGGGTGTTTCGCTTAAGTTGAGAGCATTGGATTGCCACCCCCTACCGGCCTGGATTTCCAGATTCTCTGGACCCAAGAAATGGGCGGGCGTTTTCGGGGTCCCGGGCGGCACTTGGCCCGTGCGACGGCGAGGGTCGTCGGCGGCGGCCATGACATTCCACTGGGCAACCCGAGGAAAACTGCATCCTCGAGGAGGCGTCTTAATCCCCTCGTGATCGGGGCGCGGTGTTGGCCCTTTCTCGGCGGCGTCCGTCCTGGGCGAGATGAGTCTTAATCCCCTCGTGATCGGGGCGCGGTGTTGGCCGCATGCTTTGGCATGCAATGAACTTTGTGTACTACGTGGGATTGAAGTCATTACACTGTTCGAGAGCCATGCGCTTGCCGACGGCCTGAGGACTAACCGCCGGAAGGGATCTCGAGACAATATCGTCGCCTGGACACCGCGCATGCGTTCTGCGTGGGACCATCTGATCGCCCATCGAAACGCAATCTGGAAGGAAAAGTCTCTGCCTGTGCCTCTGCGCGCGGAGAACCGCCCGCTTGTCGTGTCAGAGGATGGCTCCGCGCTGCAAAAGAGCTCGCTTGATACGGCGTGGCAGCGGTTCATTCGACGAGCGATCACTGAGCATGCCATCACTCCGGCCCAACGCTTTGGCCTTCACGACCTGAAGCGCAGAGGTATCTCCGATACCGAAGGCACACGAGCCGACAAACAGCACGCCAGCGGCCACAAATCCGAATCCATGATGGACATCTACGATCTGAGCGTACCCATCGTCCAGCCTTCAGTGAAGGACTGAATTTTACGGTGAATTTTACGGTTTCCCAAAAAAAAGGAACCCGCGCTTCCGCAAGTCACTGAAATTACTGGTGGGCCGTCCGGGATTCGAACCCGGGACCAATAGATTAAAAGTCTACTGCTCTACCAACTGAGCTAACGGCCCATCATTTCAAAATCCAAGCGGTCAATTTTACGGGCTGGGTCCCAGCGGCACAAGCAACGGCACGCTCAGCGATAACGCGTGGGATCGCTGATGCCCGCTTCGCGAAATCCCTGCGCACGCAGACGGCACGCATCGCAGTGGCCGCAGGCGCGGCCGTCGTCGTCAGCCTGGTAACAGCTCACCGTGGCGGCGAAATCCACCTTGAGTCGCTGGCCCTCGCGTGCGATGTCGGCCTTGCCCATGCGCATCAGCGGCGCATGGATGCGCATGCCGGCCCCTTCGACGCCGGCCTTGGTCGCCACGTTGGCGAGCCGCTCGAACGCCTCGATGAAAGCCGGCCGGCAATCGGGATAACCCGAGTAGTCGACCGCGTTGACGCCGCACCAGATGTCGCTGCAGCCCAGCACCTCGGCCCAGCCGAGCGCGATCGACAGCATGATCGTGTTGCGCGCCGGCACGTAGGTGACCGGGATGCCACCATCAGCGCCGCTGCCGTCGAGCGGTACGTCGATGTCGGCGGTGAGCGCCGAACCGCCGATGCTGCGCAGATCCACCGCCACGGTCTTGTGCTCGACCGCGCCCAGCATCTGCGACACGCGCGCAGACGCGGCCAGCTCGGAGCCGTGTCGCTGCCCGTAGGCCACGCAGAGGGCATGCACCTGATAGCCCTGCTCGCGCGCCAGCGCGATGGTGACGGCCGAGTCCATGCCGCCGGACACCAGCACGACGGCCTTGCGCAAAGGGGTTTGAGACATGAAGTTCTGTTCCACGCTGAGGGCACCGGCGAATGCATCGGCACGCGAAATTCGGGGGCTGCCCGGGCGTCGATCAATGCCCGGCGGCATCGTTCCACAGCAATTTGTGCAGCTGCAGCTGAAACCGCACCGGCAGCCGATCGGCGATGATCCATTCGGCCAGCGCGCGCGGCTCCACCGCGCCGTGCACCGGCGAGAAAAGTACCATGCAGCGCTGCGTCAGCGCGCGCTCGATCAGCGTTGCGCAGGCCCACTCGTAATCCGCGCGGCTGGCGATCACGAGCTTGAGCTGGTCGTGCGGCAGCAGATGATCCAGGTTCGACCACAGGTTGCGCGCGCATTCGCCCGAATCGGGCGCCTTCAGATCCATCACCTTGCGCACGCGCGGATCGACGGCGGAGACATCCAGCGCGCCGGACGTTTCCAGCGACACCTGGTAACCCGCATCGCACAGCTGCTGCAACAGCTGCACGCAACGCTTCTGCGCCAGCGGCTCGCCGCCGGTCACGCAGACGTGACTGGCGCCGTGCGAGGCCACCTCGGCGAGGATGTCGTCGAGCGTGTGCCAGTCGCCGCCATGAAACGCATACTCGGTGTCGCACCACACGCAGCGCAGCGGGCAGCCGGTCAGGCGCACGAACACGCTGCGCCAGCCGATGGCATCGGCCTCGCCCTGGATCGAGTGGAAGATCTCGGTGATGCGCAGCCGCGGCTGAGCGACGCGATGGGCCGACGCCGGCAGCGCGGCTGTGCTGCTTGCCACCGCTGCTGCCTCAGTTGGCCGACTGCAGCTGGATCCGTTGCAGGCGCTCGTGCGCCAGACTGGCCGCATGCGAGCCCGGATACTTGCTTGTGACAGCGGTGAGCGTGGCCTTGGCCGCCGCCGTCTGCTTCAGCTCAAGCTGGCTGTAGCCGACCTTGAGCAGGGCATCGGGCGCCTTTTCACTCTGCGGAAACTGGCTCACCAGATGCTGGAACGCTTCCAGCGCCACCGGATAATTCATGGTGACGTAATACGACTCGCCCAGCCAGTAATAGGCGTTGGGGGTGAGCGGATTATCCGGGTACTGCTGGATGAAGCTGCGGAACTGCCGCGATGCCTGCGCGTAATCGCCTGAGCGCAGCGAATTGAAGGCCACGTCGTACGCCGCCTGCACCGTTGCCTGATCGGCAGCATTGCCGGCTCCGGCGCTGGATGCGCTGCTGGCAGGGACGGCGTTGGCTGCATTGGCCGGTGCGCCGGATTGAGGCGCGCTACCGACCTGCACACCGACCGCGGCCGCAGCTGCGTTGGCAGCGGCTGGATGTCCACCTTCCAGACGCGCGAGCCGGGAATCGAGATCGGTGTACTGGGCTTTGCTCTTTTCGTCGAGTTCCTGCAGGTGGTGCTGCAGCTCCTCGATCTTGCCTTCTTGCTGCTGCAGCTGCTGCTGCAACTGCGAAATCTGATTGACCAGGCCGACGCCCTGATCCTTGTTCTGTGCCTGCTGCTCCAGTCGCGCCACGCGGTCGGCCAGACTCAGACGCGAATCCTGCGCGGACACTGGAAGCGCGAGCAGCACGGCAGACGCGAGAGCGCCTGCCATGCTGATCCTGGCTGTCAAGCTGTTAGCCAGTCGCTTCATCATTACTCTGCCGTGTAGACGATCTCGACGCGGCGGTTCTTGCTCCAGCAGTCCTCGTTGTGCTCACGGCACACCGGCTTCTCTTTGCCGTAGCTGATCACGCTCAGCTGGCTGGCCGAGGCGCCGTCCGCCTGCAGCGCGCTGGACACGGCATTGCCGCGACGCTCGCCGAGACCGAGGTTGTACTCGCGCGTGCCGCGCTCATCGGTGTTGCCTTCCAGGCGAACCTGCGCGGTCGGGCGATCCTGCAAGTACTTGGCGTGGCACGCCATGATCTGCTGGAACTCCGGCTTGATCTCGGTCTTGTTGAAATCGAAGTACACGACGCGCTGACGCAGGCACGCATCGGTAGTGAGATCGGCAGGGGTGTACTTGCCATTGGATACGGGAGCCTGGGTCTGGGCAGCCGGCTCCGGAGCGGGCTGCTGCGGCTTGACTTCCTGCTTCTTGGTGCAAGCGGCCGCGCCAACGCAGAGCAGGGCGACCAGGGCGACGCGAACGGTCTTATTCATGGTGACGTTCCTTACGGGTTGAGTTCCGACAAACGATGAGATCATGGTTACGGGACAGCGACGCCGGTTAACCGGCTGTTATTTTGACACGTGAAAGAGCGGCCGTGAATGCCGCTGCACGGTCGCTCTGACTGGCAATGACCCGGCGAGGCGTCACCACCGGAAACCGACACGCGCACGAGGCGCCGTTCGGGCCCGATCCTTGGGCATCATGTCGCAGTACTTGCGCACTGCAGCAAGCAAAAAAATCAGCGCTGTCGATATGGCCCCCACGCCGGCTCCTGCACGTTGCCGTCGGCGAGCACCAGACGTTGGCGAACCAGACCGTCATTCGAAACAGCGTACAAAACACCGCGTCGCCCATCCGTGGCGGCATACAGCAGCATGCTGGCGTTTGGAGCGAAACTCGGGGAATCGTCGAGCGGACCCGGCGAGAGGAAACGCACCTGGTCACCCAAGCTGCGATCCATGATGGCAATACGATACACGTTCCCGTTGCCCTGCACCATGGCGAGTTGCTTGCCGTCGTAGCTCACCGCCGCCTTGGCGTTGTTCTGGCCCTGGAACGTAATCCGCTGGGCGCTGCCGCCGGTGGCCGGGATCTGGTAGATCTGCGGCTGACCGGAACGGTCGGAGGTGAAGTAGATGCTCTGGCCATCCGGCGCCCAAACCGGCTCGGTATTGATCGCCAGGTTATTGGTGGTCAGCCGGGTTTCCTTGCGGGTGGCCAGATCCAGCACGTAAATGTTGAGATTGCCCGCAAACGACAGCGCCACCGCCAGCTTGGTGCCGTCGGGCGACCACGCCGGGGCGCCGTTGATGCCCCTGGGGTGGGATTCCACCAGCTGGCGCGAACCGGTGGTGATGTCCTGCACGTAGATGTTGGAGTTGCCGCTTTCGAACGAGACGTAGGCGATCTTCTTGCCGTCCGGCGACCACGCCGGCGACAGCAGCGATTCCTTGGAGCGCGCCACCACCTGCGGGTTGTAGCCATCCGAGTCGGCCACGATCAGCGAATAGGTGGTGTGGTCGCCCAGGCCCACTGCGGTGATGTAGGCGATGCGCGTCCAGAACGCACCGCGCACGCCGGTGATCTTCTGGTAGATCTGGTCGGCGATCTGGTGCGCCACGCCGCGCAGGTCGCCGGCCGGTGCGGTGAACGCCTGGGCCAGCAGGCTCTGCTGCTTGTTGACGTCCCACAGCTCGTATTCAACCCGCAGCATGCCGCCGCCGGCGTCAATGATGCGCCCGACGGTGATGTAGTCCTGCTTCAGCAGGCGCCAGGTGGCGAACTTGATGTCCGCCCCGCGCGAGGGCTGCTCGACAATGTCGCTCTTGGCCAGCGCGCGGAACTTGCCGGAGCGGTTGAAGTCGTTGCGGATCACGTCGGCGACGTCGGTGGGCAGCGGCGTGCCGCCCTGCTGGGCGAACGGCACCACCACGATCGGGGTGGCCGTCTTGAGCCCACCGACGATGTCGACGTTGAGCGACTGGGCCGCAACGGGGCCGGCCAGCAGGGCCGCCATGGCCAGCAGGATGAGGGCGAAGCGTGAACTGAGTTTGCGCATGGGTTTGATCATTGCGGTCTGAAGGTGAGGGTGATGTCGCGACTGAACACGCTCTCGAAACCCTTGTAAGGCAGGGTCTTGGTCCGGAGTACCGCATTCTCGATCGAGCGCTTGCCGGCGTCATCGTAGGGGCAGCTGGGATCGACCTTGGCGCTCATCACGTCGCCGCCGATCATTTGCACGATATGCACCACGCACGGGACATCCGGCATGTTATCCGGCCGCAGCCAGTTCGGTGTGACCGCATTCTGAATGGCGGCCGCGTAGGCGTCGCTCAAGTTGCTTTGGGGGCTGTTGTTGCCGGTCTGGCGCTGCGCGGTGTTGGGCAGGTCGGGCTGGCCGTCAGCCTGGGCATTCTTCAGGTCGGCCATCTGCTGCTTGGCTTGACGCGCCGTATTGTCCAGCTTTTTGGTCTGCGCTGCCGCCTGGTCCATCTTCTTGAAAATCTCGTCCAGCTGCTTCTGCTTTTCCGCCTTTTGCCTGGCTGCCTGCGCATCCAGCTCGGACTGCCGCTGGCGCTGCTTTTCTTCCTGCAGTTGCTTGGCCTCAGCCTGCAGCGCGGCGTCCTCCACCACCTTCTCCTGATCCTTCACATCGGGATGGTCGGGCGGCGGCGGCAGCGCCTTCACCACCGGCTTGTCGGGCGTGGGCGGCGGCGGCGGGGGTGGCACGGAGGGCGGCGACGGCACCGAGTGCGGCACCGGCTTGGCCTTCACCGCCTTGGGCGGCGGACTGCCGGTGGGACCGATCAGGGTGGCCTCGATGATCGGACCCTGCAGCTGCAGTGGCTTCGAGCAGGTGATCGGATTCATCCAGGCCGGCAGGCCCAGCGCGTCGAAGAACGCCTCGTAGCTCGAGCACGGCAGGATCGCGAGGAACAGAAACCCCACGATGCCGATATGCAGGATGGCGGAGAGCACGACCGCCTTCGGCGTCGCCTTACTTTCGTCCATTGGACGTGCTCTTGCCCTGGCTCGAATCGCCCGGCTGACCCATCAGGCCCACCTTGGACACGCCGGCCTGCTGCAGGTCGGCCAGCACCTTGAACACGCCGCCGTAGCTGCCGCGCTGGTCGCCACCGACCAGCACGTTGACCTCGGGGTTGACCTGCACGAAGGCATGCACCTTCGCCTTCAGCGTGTCCTCGTCGACCAGCTCCTTCTTGGCGCCGCTGAGCGTGAGGTAGAGCTGTCCGTCCTGGGTCACCGATACCAGCACCGGATCCTTTTTCTGCTGCAGCGACTTCGCGTCGGCCTGCGGCAGCTGCACGTCGACGCTGGAATTGAGCATCGGCGTGGTGACCATGAAGATGATCAGCAGCACCAGCATCACGTCGATGTAGGGCACCACGTTGATCTCGGATTTCAGCTTGTAGCGCTTCTGGCGCCCGGTGGTTCGCATGACGGCTGCTCCGCTCAGGCCGCGTCGTCGGTCTGGATCTGCCGCTGCAGCACCGAGGAAAACTCCTCCTGGAACACCTCGTAATGCGAGGCGATACGCTCGACCTTGGTGGCGAACCGGTTGTACATCCATTGCGCCGGAATCGCGGCGAACAGGCCCATGGCGGTGGCGATCAACGCCTCGGAAATGTGCGGTGCGACCACCGCGATGGTCACATCCTTCATCTCGCCCAGGCCCTGAAACGCGCCCATGATGCCCCACACGGTGCCGAACAGACCCACGTAGGGGCTGATCGAACCGACGTTGGCGAGAAACTCCAGATTCCGTTCGAGCAGACCGATTTCGCGCGAGCCGGCTACGCGCATGGCGCGCTCGGAGCTCTCGATCACGCTGCGCGCATCATGGCTCTTGCGCTGGCGCTGGCGGGCGAATTCGCGGAAGCCGGACTCGAAGATGTTCTCGATGCCGCCGTTGCTGGCGCCGCGGTTGCTGACCTCGCGGAACAGCTGGGCCAGATCGCCGCCGGACCAGAAGCGCTCCTCGAACGCCTCGGCGCTCTCCATCGCCGCCTTGGTCTGCGCGTACTTGCGGATGATGATGACCCACGACATGAAGGAGAACGCCAGCAGCGCCAGCAGCACCAGCTTCACCGGCCAGCTCGAATCCGCGATCAGCGAGAAAATGTTCAGTCCACCGTTCATTGCTTGAAGGTTCTCCGCCAGTCGGCTTGGGGTCAGGGAGCGGGTTCGGGAAAAAGATCGGTCGGAATCGGCGCCGCACGCATGCGCAGCACATCCACGCAGGCCACCCGCACCTCGGCGCGAATCAGCCGGCTGCCATCGGCACGGGTGATGCTCTGGTCGAACAGGATACTGGCTGCGCGCCGCTGTTTGACTTCCACCGTGACCGACAGTTCATCATCCAGCAGGGCGGCCTGGAGGAAGTCGATGTGCATCGCGCGCACCAGAAACGCCAGTCCGGTGGCCTGCTTCAACGCGGACTGGTCGATGCCCAGCCCGCGCAGCCATTCGCTGCGGGCGCGCTCCATGAAACGCAGATAGCTGGCGTGATAAACCACGCCGCCGGCGTCGGTGTCTTCCCAGTACACCCGCACCGGCCAGCAGAAGGGCTGCTTCTGCGCGGGGTCAGTCATCGCCGGCGGCGGCCTGGAACAGGTCGCTCGGCTGCGGCTGACGCGGCGGCGGGGTCAGGCCGAGATGGCGCCAGCCCTTGGCACTCACCATGCGCCCGCGCGCGGTGCGTATCAGGTAGCCCTGCTGGATCAGGAAGGGTTCCACCACGTCCTCCAGCGTGCCGCGGTCCTCGCTCAGCGCGGCCGCCAGCGACTCCACCCCGACCGGGCCGCCGTCGAAGTTCTCCACGATCAGACCGAGCAGCCGCCGGTCGAGTTCGTCGAAACCTTCCGGATCGATCTTCAGCATGTCCAGCGCAGCCTGCGCCACCGCCAGCGTGATCTCGCCGCCGGCGCGCACTTCGGCGTAATCGCGCACGCGGCGCAGCAGCCGGTTGGCGATGCGCGGCGTGCCGCGCGAGCGGCGGGCGATTTCGTGTGCGCCCTCCGGTGCGCACGTGATGCCGAGGATGCGCGCCGCCCGCCGCACGATCGCGCTGAGCTCGTCGGTGGTGTAGAACTCCAGTCGCTGCACGATGCCGAAGCGGTCGCGCAGCGGTGCTGTGAGCATGCCGGCGCGGGTAGTGGCGCCGATCAGCGTGAACGGCGGCAGATCCAGCTTGATCGAGCGCGCGGCCGGGCCTTCGCCGATCATGATGTCGATCTGGAAATCCTCCATCGCCGGGTACAGCACCTCCTCCACCACCGGCGACAGGCGATGGATCTCATCGACGAACAGCACATCGTTCGCCTCCAGATTGGTGAGCAGCGCGGCCAGGTCGCCGGCGCGCTCCAGCACCGGACCGGAGGTCGAGCGCAGGTTGACGCCCAGTTCATTGGCGATCACGTGCGAAAGCGTGGTCTTGCCCAACCCGGGCGGCCCGAAGATCAACACGTGATCCAGCGCCCCACGGCGCTTTCTGGCCGCCTCGATGTAGATCGACAGCTGCTCGCGCACCGGCTGCTGGCCGAGATACTCGGCCAGCCGCTGCGGGCGGATGGTGGCTTCCAGCGCCGCGTCGTCGAGCTGCGCGGCAGCCGTGATGATGCGGGCTTCGGTCATGCCCGCATTATGCGGGGAACCGGGAGCGGGGAACAGGGAATGGGGAATGGGGAGAACCCGGCGAACCTGAGCAAGCTCGCAGGGCTGACCCGTGAAATGTCGAGGGCATCCAGGATGCCGTGACCTTGTTGCTCCCCGTTCCCCGTTCCCCGCCTTCCCTCAGATCTCGACTTGCGCGCCCAGTTCGATCAGGCGGTTGCCGGGGATCTTGAAAAACGCGGTCGCCGGCATTGCATTGCGCGCCATGAACGCGAACAGCCGGTCTCGCCACAGCACCATGCCGGGGCGCCGCTTGTCGGAGACGATGTTTTCGCGCGACAGGAAGAACGTCGTATCCATCATGTCGAACGACACGCCCTGCCGGCCGCATTGCGACAGCGCCAGCGGAATGTTCGGGTCCTCGGCGAAACCGAAGCGCAGTTCCAGACCGAAAAAATCGTTGCCCAGCGGAGTGATGTGGATGCGTTCGCCCGGGTCGGCCAGCGGCGTCTCCAGCATCTCCACCGTGAGCAGCAGATTGCGCTCGTGCAGCACCTTGTTGTGCTTGAGGTTGTGCAACATGGCGTGCGGCACCGAGTGCTGGTTGCCAGTCAGGAAAATGGCCGTGCCAGGCACGCGCAGCGGCGGATGCTGGGCAATGTTGACAATAAACGGCGCCAGCGCCAGACCCGACTGCTTGATCTCGCGCACCACCAGCTCGCGGCCGCGCCGCCAGGTGGTCATCATGGTGAACACCACCACCGCCAGCACCAGCGGGAACCAGCCGCCGTATTCCACCTTGATCAGGTTGGCACTGAAGAACGACAGGTCGATCACCAGGAACAGCGCGCCAACGCCGATCACGGTCAACTTGTTCCAGCCCCACTGGTAACGTGCCACCACCAGCGCCAGCAGCGTCGTGATCGTCATGGTTCCGGTAACCGCGATGCCATAGGCCGCACCCAGGCTGTCGGACGAGCCAAAACCGACCACCGCGAGCATCACCATGATCAGCAGGAAATAGTTGACCCACGGCACAAACACCTGCCCCGACAGCTCGTTGGAGGTATGCACCACCGCCATCCGCGGCGAGTAGCCCAGCGACATCGCCTCGCGCGTCATCGAGTAGGCGCCGGAGATCACCGCCTGCGAGGCGATCACTGCGGCCATGCAGGCCAGCCCGATCAGCGGCGCTCTCAGGATGTCCGGCGCCAGCCGGAAGAACGGATTGTCGATGGCGCTCGGATCGTCGAGCAGCAGCGCTCCCTGGCCGAAATAATTGAGCACCAGCGCCGGCAGCACAAAGCTGAACCACGCCAGCCGGATGGGCTTCTTGCCGAAGTGCCCCATGTCGGCATACAGCGCCTCGGCGCCGGTGAGCGCCAGCACCACGCCACCCAGTGCGAGGAAGCCGCGAAAACCGTAGATCTGGAAAAACCACACCGCATGGCGCGGGTCCAGCGCGTACAGCACGTGCGGATTGCGCGCGATCATCTGCGCGCCGAGCAGGGCGATGGTGACAAACCACACCACCATGATCGGCCCGAACAGCCGCCCCACCCGCTCGGTGCCGCCGCGCTGGATGGCGAACAGGAACAGCAGGATGACCAGGCTGATCGGCACTACCCAGTGGGACAGGTGCGGCGCCACCACCTTGAGACCCTCGACCGCACCCAGCACCGAGATTGCCGGCGTGATCACGCCATCGCCATAGAACAGCGCGGCACCGAAGATGCCGAGCAACACCAGCCCCCAGCGCAGCCGCGGCCGTTCGCGCACGCTGCGCTGGGCCAGCGCCATCAGCGCCATGATGCCGCCCTCGCCCTTGTTGTCGGCGCGCATGATGAACACCACGTACTTCAGTGACACCACCAGGATCTGCGCCCAGAAGATCAGCGACAGCACGCCATAGACGCTTTCCGGCGTGACCTTCATGCCGTCGTGGGTCAACGTCTGGTTCAACGTATACAGTGGACTGGTGCCGATGTCGCCATAGACCACGCCGATGGCACCGAGACCCAGGGTGGCCAGACGACGCTTGGTCATCTCGCTCTGGATGGATTCTGCATTCACTGGATCAGCTCCCGAGTGCGGCGCGCAGCGCCTTGCGGATAATGGTTTCGGCACTGTCGCCCTCGGCAGCGACCTTCTGTACCAGTCGGGCCACTTCAACCGGCTTGTAGCCCAACTGCTGCAGCGCCACGCTGGCCTCGCCGGCAGCGTCCAGCGGCGCGCTGCCGGCCTGCATGGAGGTCCCGGGCACGCCGGACAAGCCGTCGAGCCGGTCGCGCAGCTCGACCACGATGCGCTCGGCGGTCTTCTTTCCGATGCCGGGAATCCTGGTCAGCGCCACCACGTCGCCGGCCTGCACCAAGCGTGCGAAATGCTCGGTGGAAACGCCCGACAGCACCGCCAACGCGATCTTGGCGCCGATGCCACTGACTTTCTGCAGGTTGCGGAACAGCGCCCGTTCGGCCTCGTGCAGGAAGCCATACAGTGCCGCGCCATCCTCCTTCACCGCATAGTGGGTGAGCAGGACGATTTCCTTGCCGACCCCCGGCAGGTCGTAGATGGTGGACATCGGCGCCTGTACTTCGTAGCCAACCCCGCCCACCTCGACCAGCAACCATGGTGGCTGCCTGGAAACCAGCGTGCCGCGCAGACGGCCGATCATCGGCGCCGCCGCCATGCGCTGCGTGGAATGCCGACCCGGGCCAGGCTGGCGCGGATGTGCGCATGCGTCACCGCGATCGCCAGCGCGTCGGCGGCATCCGCCTGCAGCGGCCCGGGCAGGCCGAGCAGGATGCCGATCATGTGCTGCACCTGGGTCTTGTCGCTGCGGCCGCTGCCGACCACCGCCTGCTTCACTTCCGTTGCTGCATATTCGTGCACCACGATCCCCCGACTGACCACCGCACAAATCGCGGCGCCGCGCGCCTGTCCCAGCTTCAACGCCGAATCGGGGTTGCGCGCCATGAACACGCGTTCGATCCCGCACTCGACCGGCTGATGGGTGGCGATGATGTCACACAGCTCGTCAAAGATGCGTTTCAGGCGCAGCGGAAAACTGGCCTCGCCCATCACCACCAGCGCGCCGTGAAAGACATGCGTCAACTTGCCCGACGCGCTCACGTCAATGATTCCCACGCCGGTGCGCTGGCTGCCCGGATCGATGCCGATGATGCGCACGGCACCGACAGCACCAGGAATTTCCGTGCTGGCGCGTGGCTGTGTCACGCGTGACCTGCAGTCACCACGGGCAGCCGCACAGCGCCGGCAAGCTGGACGCCATGACTAGGCACGCTGTCCTGGCGAGTGCCTCACGCGGGCAGCGTGGCGTTGTGCGAGACGTCGCTGACATCGTCCAGCGCGTCAAGCTTTTCGAGCAGGTCGAGCAGGGTCTCCTGTGCCTCGCCGGACACCGCGACACGATTGTGCGGACGCATCACCACACCGGCGTGCACCGAGCTCAGGCCGGCAGCCACGAGGGCCTGCTGTACCGCTTCGAAGTTTTCCGGCGTGCACAGCACGGCGCTCTCACCATGCTCGTTGACCACATCGTCGGCGCCGGCCTCCAGCGCCGCCTCCAGCACTTTCTCCTCGACCGCCGCGTCGCCGCCGGTGGCGAACACCAGCTCCCCGCAGCGATTGAACTGGAAGGCGACCGAGCCGCTGGTGCCCAGGTTGCCGCCGTGCCGGGTCAGCACATTGCGCACATCGGCCACCGTGCGAACCGGGTTGTCGGTGAAGCATTCGATGATCAACGCGATGCCGCCGGGACCATAGCCCTCGTAGCGCAGCTCCTCCATATGCGCACCGCCGTCGGCACCGGCGCCGCGCTTGACCGCGCGGTCGATGGTGTCGCGGGTCATGTTGGCCGACAACGCCTTGTCGATCGCCGCACGCAGGCGCGGATTGCCGGCCGGGTCGGCAACGCCGGAGCGCGTGGCCACGGTAATCTCGCGGATCAGCTTGGTGAATACCTTGGCGCGCTTGGCGTCTTCGGCGCTCTTGCGACCTTCGATGGACGGCCCTCTACCCATGGCAATGCCTGCACTGTGATCGGATGAATAGCCGGCAATTTTACCTGATTTCTGGCGCCGTGCCGGCTAGGCCGGCACGGCCGCGGCGCGCGTGAAATGCCCGGCACGCAGGAACTGCGCCACCTGCTGCGCCACCTCGGCGGAAAACAGCAGTCCAGTGTGATTGCTTTCCACCACGCAGTGATCGGCGAGGCCCGGCAGCCGGGTTTCGTCCACCGCCACGGTGCCGTCGTGCTCGCCCGCAAAATGGCCGAGCATGGCGCCGAGACCCAGCGGCGTGCAGCCGGCAATCATGCCCACTTCGCGCGGGCCATCCCAGCGCTCGAAGCCCTGTTGCAGCAGGTCGCGGTTGTGGCCCAGCAGCACCTCGCCGCCACGACCCCAGGCGGCAAAGCCGCGCGCCGCCGCGCTGCCTTTCAAGGGCGACCCCAGACAAACCACGCGCCCAGGCGGCAAGCCTTCGGCAAGACAGGCGCGCAGCGCCAGCAGACCACCCAGACTGTGGCCAACCAGATGCACCGAGGAGGATTCCGACTCTGCCACCAGGTCGGCCATGCGCACGCGCAGGCGCTCCAGGATGTGCTGCTGGGTGGCGGCCACGCTCAAGTAATCGTAGCGGTGCACGCGAAAGCCCGCCGCGATCATCCGCCGATGCAGCATGGACAGCGCGAAGCCGCGCATCCACAGGCCGTGCAGCAGGATCACATGGTCGGACATGGCGATGATCGAACCTGTGACGGAATGAAATGAACGGCAGCAGCGTCACCGGCAACTGCGTGGCTCATGCCCGTGGCGGCGAACTCCGGCTCAGCCGCTGCAAGACCTCAATGACCGGCCGCACCTTCGGCCAGCACCTGGACGTGCAACTCGTGCAACTGTAGCGCGGCGATCGGCGAGGGCGCATCGGTCATCAGGTCTTGCGCGCTGGTGGTCTTGGGGAAGGCAATCACGTCGCGGATCGACTCGGTGCCGGCCATCAGCGCGGCGATGCGGTCGATGCCGAACGCGAGCCCGCCGTGGGGCGGGGCACCGAATTTGAGCGCCTTCAACAGAAACCCGAACTTCGCCTCGGCCTCAGTCGCGCCGATACCGAGCAACTCGAACACCGCGCTCTGCATGTCCGGCCGATGGATACGGATCGAGCCGCCGCCGATCTCGTTGCCATTCAGCACCATGTCGTAGCCGCGACTCACGGCGGTGGCCGCATGCGTGCGCAGGTCGGCGATGTCGTCGATCTTCGGCGCCGTGAACGGATGATGCAGGGCCGCGTATCGCTGCGCCTCGGCGTCGTATTCAAACATCGGAAAGTCGGTGACCCAAAGCGGCTTCCAGCTATCCTCCACGAGGCCACGATCCTTCGCCACTTTCAGCCGCAGCGCGCCCATGAAGTCGGTGACGGTCTTCCACGTGCCGGCACCCAGGAACAGCATGTCGCCGCCCTGCGCGCCGGTGGCCGCCAGCAGCGCCGCCAGCGCCGCGTCGTCGAGGAACTTCGCCACCGGCGAATGGGTGCCCTCGCGGCCCCTGGCCGGATCGTCGATGCGCAGCCAGGCCAGGCCCTTGGCGCCGTAACGGCCGACGTATTCGGTAAGCTGGTCGGTCTCCTTGCGGCTCAGCGTGGCGCCGCCCGGCAGGCGCAGCGCGGCGACGCGGCCGGCCGGGTCGTTCGCCGGCTCGGCAAACACCTTGAACTCGACCTGCTTCAGCACGTCGGCGACGTCGACCAGCTCCAGTGCGATGCGCAGATCGGGTTTGTCCGAGCCGAAGCGGCGCATCGCCTCGGCCCAGGTCATGCGCGGGAAGGCGGCGTCGAGTTCCACGCCCTGCACTTCGCGGAACACGTGGCGGATCAACTCTTCCACGAAGTCCTGCACGTCGTGCTCTTCGACGAAGGCGAACTCCAGGTCGAGCTGGGTGAATTCGGGCTGGCGATCAGCGCGCAGGTCCTCGTCGCGGAAGCAGCGGGCGATCTGGTAGTAGCGGTCGAAGCCGGCCATCATCAGGATCTGCTTGAACAGCTGCGGCGACTGCGGCAGCGCGTAGAACTGCCCCGCATGCACGCGGCTGGGCACCAGATAGTCGCGTGCGCCCTCCGGCGTGGCCTTGGTCAGGATCGGCGTCTCGATGTCCTGGAAGCCGCGCTCGTCCAGATAGCGGCGCAGCGCCTGCACCAGCCTGATCCGCTTGCGCAGCATCGCCTGCATCTCGGGCCGGCGCAGGTCGAGGTAGCGATAGGTGAGGCGCATCTCCTCGTTCGGATGTTCGTGCAGCGCGAACGGCAGATCCTTCGCCGCGTTGAGAATCTCGACCGTATCGGCCAGCAGTTCGACCGTGCCGGTCTTCAGCTTGTCGTTGACCGCCAGGCGCCGACGCAGCGTGCCGCTGACGCGCAGGCAATATTCGTTGCCGATCTCGCCGGCCAGCGCGAACGCCTCCGCGTTGTCGCGCTCGATCACCACCTGCGCCAGCCCCTCGTGATCGCGCAGGTCGACAAAGGCGACGTGACTCTGCAGGCGCAAGGTATTGACCCAGCCGCACAGGGTGACGGTCTGGCCGACCAGCGCCTCATCGATGAGGCCGCAGTGATGCGTGCGCATGCGCTTGGAACTCCGGGCCGCGTGGCGGCATCAGGCGTGAAAAAGACTGCGAATCTTAGCACCGCCGCCGGGTACCGCCGCGCACGCCCGCGCTCAGTCGCCGGCAGACGGGCTCGGCTTGCTGGCGCTGGCGGCCGGCGCGACCGGCGCGGTGGGCGCAGGCGCGGCAGCTGCTGCCGGTGCTGCCGCCGGCGCGCCGCCGCCAGCGTCACCGGCCAGGTTGCGCTTCTTGTCGCCGTCCTTCTTGAAGTCGGTCTCGTACCAGCCGCTGCCGGCGAGGCGGAACGACGGCGCGGTCACCTGGCGACGCAACTCAGGCTGGCCGCACTGCGGGCAGAGCGACGGATCGGCGTCGGACAGCTTCTGCAGCCGGTCGAAGCTGTGGCCGCAAGCCTGGCAGGCGAAGGCGTAGATAGGCATGAACGGTTACTTCCCGGGCGCGGCATGGCGCCATCCAAGCCGCCAAGTATGGCGGCTGGGCCGGGCATTTCAAACCAGCGCAGTTGCCGCGCAGGGGATCGCGCAGCGGCATTGCGTGGGCCGGGTTGACAGCAGCAACTACGACACCTACTTTCGGTGTTAAGGAATTGTGATACGGCGCCATCTTGCGGTGGTACGTGCACGAGGTTTATCGCAGGATCATTGGTCACTGCGTCGGGTCTCGCCCGTCGCCTCCACGGGGAATGCCACATGTCAGCCAATCCATCATCGACTCACAAGTTATTGGCCCTCGCCATCGCACTCGCGCTGGTTCCGCTGGCGCACGCGCAGGATGCCGGCACCCAGAAGAAGGACAAGCAGGCCGTCGAGCTGAAGGCCGTGGTGGTCACCGGCACGCGCACCTTTGACCGCACCGAGGCCACCTCGATGTCGCCCATCGACGTGCTCACGCCCAAGGATCTGGTCGGCACCGGCGCCACCAACCTGGCTTCGCGGGAAGCCCGCAGCTTGCTCAAAACCCACCGCATATTGACGCGACGCAACAGATCGCATAGCGTCAATTCGTCGCAGCATTAAAAATTTGTTTCTGCGACGCAACTTTCCATTGCCGTATCCACCATTTAGGTGCGGTCCATTGCACAACCCGGGGGGAATTCATGCAAAACCGATTCAAGCAACGCCCGTTGGCAGCCGCACTGCTGCCTTTACTCAGCATCAGCCTCGTGATGACGGCTGCCACCGCGTCGGCCCAGGACGCGCCGGCGGCCGCCACCGCCAAGAACACCAAGCAGCTGCAGCAGGTGGTCGTCACCGGCACCCGCTCCAGCGACCGCACCGTGGGCGACTCGCTCTCGCCGATCGACGTGCTGACGACGGCCGATCTTGCCGCAAGTGGCGCCAGCGACCTCGCCACCGCACTCAGCACCTTGCTGCCCTCGCTGGATTTTCCGCGCCCGGCGATCAACGACGGCAACGATGCCGTGCGTCCGGCCACGCTGCGTGGTCTGTCGCCTGATGACGTGCTGGTGCTGGTCGATGGCAAGCGTTACCACACCACCAGCCTGGTCAATTACCTGCCCTCCCTCGGCCAGGGATCCGCGCCGGTGGATCTGAACTCGATTCCGATGTCGGCGATCGATCACATCGAAGTGTTGCGCGATGGCGCTTCCGCCCAGTACGGCTCCGATGCCATCGCTGGTGTGATCAACATCATCCTCAAGCACGGCGCCAGAGCAGGCAGCAACGACATCTCGGTCAACGGCGGCATCATGGACAAGGGCGACGGTGCCCAGAATGGTCTGTCCGGCTCGGTGGGCATCCCGCTCGGTGGCGCCTCGGCCAATGGCGACTCGCCGGGTTGGGCGCGGCTGTCGTGGAACTACTCGGACGTGATGAATACCAATCGCGCCGCGAACACCGACCGTGCCAGCAACCTCTATCCCAGCAACAAGATCAATGGGGTAGGTTTCCCGTTCGAACGCTATGGCGATCCGGCGGTGGTGACCAAACAGGCGCTGATCAATTTCGGCTACACCCTGACGCCCAACGTCGATCTTTACGGTTACCTCAACCTGAGTCAGCGCGATGTCACCTCGAACGGGTATTACCGCGCCGGTGGCAATTACCGCAATACCACCGCGATCTACCCGAACGGGTTCCTGCCGCAGATCGTCAACAATGTGAAGGACGCGTCGGCCGTCTTTGGCGCCAAGGGCGTGACCGATGGCGGCTGGCACTGGGATGCCTCGGGGGACTTCGGCTACAACAGCATGAGTTTCATCATCCAGCACTCGCTGAACATCAACCAGTTCTACAGCACAGGCTCCAGCCCCACCACGTTCCGAGCCGGTACTTTCGGCACCAAGCAGAGCGTGGCCAACATCGATCTGAACAAGGAGTACTCACCGAGCTTCCTGCCCAACCCGGTCACCGTCGCGTTCGGCGGCGAATATCGCAAGGATCAGTACAGCATCAAGGCCGGCGAGCCGAGCTCGTACTTCCTAGACCCTACGGCGATCGACCCCATCAGTGGGGGCGTGGCCCCCGGTGGCTCGCAGGTCTGGCCGGGGCTCTCTCCCCAGGTGGCAGGCAACTTCAGTCGGCACAGCGTAGCGGGCTACGTCGATCTGGAAACCGACCTCACCAACAAACTGTCGGCAGGCGTGGCCGCACGTTACGAAAACTACAGCGACGCCGGCTCCACCCGCTCGGGCAAGTTGTCGCTGCGCTATCAGCTGACCGATACGTTCGCCTTGCGTGGCACGGTATCGAATGGTTTCCGCGCACCTTCGCTGGCCCAGCAGAACTACGAGTCCGTGGTAACGGCGATCCCGCATGGCGTACTGGAGCAGGTTGGTACCTTCCGCACCTCCAGCCCGGTCGCCATTTCCCTCGGTGCCAAGCCGCTGACACCGGAAAAGTCCACCAACTTTGGCATTGGTGCGGTGTGGCAGCCCACCAATGACTTCAGTGCCACCCTGGATCTGTATCGGATCAAGATCACCAACCAGATCCTTTACAGCGACGTGATCACGGTCACGCCGACTGTGGCCAATGGCGAAGTATCTGAAGCCCAGTTCTTCGTCAATGGTGGCTCCACCCAAACCACGGGAGGCGACCTGATCTTGAACCAACGTGTCGATTTGGGCGCCATGGGTCAGCTGAACCTCGGGCTGAGCAGCAATTTCAACTCAGCCAAGTTCCTGACAGTGACCAGCCCGGCCTTCGGCCGCAGCAGCCAAGGTCTGATTACCAAGTCGACGCCACGCAACAAGAACGTGTTTTATGGCGACTGGGCCATCCAGAACTACCACCTGCATGCGAACTTGACGCGCTATGGACCCTATACACGCGTGGGCTTCACACCTGCAGGGGATCAAACCTTCTCCGCCTCATGGCTGCTTGATTTGTCAGCCAGCTATCGCTGGAACGCGTTCATCTTCACGGTCGGTGCCGACAACGTCACCAACCAGTACCCGGACAAGGTACTGCCGACCACGGACAACGAAGATTACGGCAGCGGCTTGCAGTACTCCCCGCTGTCGCCGTTCGGCATGAACGGGCGTTACTGGTACGGCAAGGTCACCTACCGCTTCTGATCTGCCTCACATCCGCTGCAAACCCAACGGGGCGCCCTGGCTTTGGCCGGGGTGCCCCGTTCCATCTGGCTCAGATCGTGCCGAAAACGAGATGTCCGTGGAGGGCATGGACCGAAACCGTGCTGCCGGCGGCATAACGTCCCTCGAGAATTTCCCGCGCCAGCGGATTCTCCAGCTGCTGCTGGATCGCCCGCTTCAGCGGCCGCGCACCGTAGACCGGATCGAAGCCGGCGTTGCCCAGCAAGGCCAGTGCCTCGTCGCTGATCTCCAGCTTGAGCTGTCGCTCGGTCAGCCGCTTCTCCAGATAGCCCAGCTGGATCCGGGCGATCGCGCGGATCTGGGTCCTGTCCAGCGGCCGGAACACCACCAGCTCGTCCAGCCGGTTGATGAACTCGGGCCGGAAGTGCGCCTGCACCACGCCAAGCACGGAAGCCTTCATCTGGGTGTACCGCTCTTCGTCATCGCGACCGTCGCTGCTCTCCGCCACTTCCTGGATCAGGTTGGAACCGAGGTTGGAGGTCATCACGATGACCGTGTTGCGGAAGTCCACCGTGCGGCCCTGTCCATCGGTGAGGCGGCCGTCGTCGAGCACCTGCAGCAGGATGTTGAACACGTCCGGATGCGCCTTTTCCACCTCGTCCAGCAGGATCACGCTGTAGGGCCGGCGGCGCACCGCTTCGGTGAGATAACCACCCTCCTCGTAGCCGACGTAGCCCGGCGGCGCGCCGACCAGCCGGCTCACCGAGTGCTTCTCCATGAACTCGCTCATGTCGATGCGCACCATCGCGTCGGCGGTGTCGAACATGAATTCGGCCAGCGCCTTGCACAATTCGGTCTTGCCCACGCCGGTGGGGCCGAGGAACAGGAATGACCCGCTCGGTCGGTGCGGATCGGACAGGCCCGCGCGGGCGCGGCGGATCGCGTCGGAAACGGCGCGAACGGCCTCGTCCTGGCCGACCACGCGGCGATGCAGGTCGTCCTCCATATGCAGCAGCTTCTCGCGCTCGCCTTCGAGCATCTTGCTGACCGGGATACCGGTCCAGCGCGCCACCACCTCGGCGATCTCCTCGGCGGTGACCCGATCCTGCAGCAGCTTGAAGTCCTGCTGTTCGGCCGCCTGCGCCGCGGCGAGCTGCTTCTCCAGCTCCGGCAGCCGGCCGTACTGGATCTCGCTCATGCGGGCGTAGTCCTGCTGGCGCTGCGCCGCGTCGAACTGCTGCCGTGCCTGCTCGATCTGCTCCTTCACGCGGGTGGTTCCCTGCAGCGCCGCCTTCTCGGATTTCCAGATCTCGTTCAGGTCGGAGAACTCGCGCTCGAGTTTCTCGATGTCGCTTTCCAGATCGGCGAGGCGCTGTTTCGATTCGCTGTCCTTTTCCTTCTTCAGCATCTCGCGCTGGATCTTCAGCTGGATCAGCCGGCGCTCGAGGCGATCCAGTTCCTCCGGCTTGGAGTCGATCTCCATGCGGATGCGGCTGGCGGCCTCGTCCATCAGGTCGATCGCCTTGTCCGGCAGCTGGCGGTCGGGAATGTAGCGGTGCGACAGCGTGGCCGCGGCGACGATCGCCGGGTCGGTGATCTCCACGCCGTGATGCACGGCGTAGCGTTCCTTCAGGCCGCGCAGGATCGCGATGGTGTCCTCGACACTGGGCTCGCCGACGAAGATTTTCTGGAAGCGCCGTTCCAGCGCAGCGTCCTTCTCGATGTACTTGCGGTACTCGTCCAGCGTGGTGGCGCCGATGCAGTGCAGCTCGCCGCGCGCCAGCGCCGGCTTGAGCATGTTGCCGGCATCCATCGCACCGTCGGCCTTGCCCGCGCCGACCATCGTGTGCAGCTCGTCGATGAACAGGATCACCCGGCCCTCCTGCCTGGACAGGTCGCTGAGCACCGCCTTCAGCCGCTCCTCGAACTCACCGCGGAACTTGGCGCCGGCAATCAGCGCGCCCATGTCCAGCGACAGCACGCGGCGATCGCGCAGACCTTCGGGCACCTCGCCCTTGATGATGCGCTGGGCCAGCCCTTCGACGATCGCGGTCTTGCCCACGCCAGGCTCGCCGATCAGCACCGGATTGTTCTTGGTGCGCCGCTGCAGCACCTGGATCGTGCGACGGATCTCCTCGTCGCGGCCGATGACCGGATCAAGCTTGCCTTGCTCGGCGCGCTCGGTCAGATCGATGCAGTATTTCTCCAGCGCCTGGCGCTGCTCCTCGGCGTTCTCGCTCTGCACCTTCTCGCCGCCGCGCAGCTTGTCGATTGCCGCCTCGATATGGATTTTTGTCGCGCCGGCCGCCTTCAGCGCCGCGCCCAGCTCGCCCTTGTCGTCCAGCGCCGCCAGCACGAACAGCTCGCTGGCGATGAACTGGTCGCCGCGCTGCTGCGCCAGCTTGTCGGTGAGGTTGAGCAGCCGGGTCAGGTCGTTGCCCACGTTGACATTGCCCTCCTGCCCGCTGACCCGTGGCAGCCGCTCCAGGATCGCGTTGACGCGCTGCTGCAGCGCCGGCACGTTGACCTGCGCCTGGGTCAACATCGGCGCGGTGGAACCGCCCTGCTGGCCGAGCAGCGCCGCCATCACGTGCGCCGGTTCGAGCATGTTGTGGTCGCGGCCCACGGCCAGCGACTGCGCGTCCGCCAGCGCCTGCTGGAAACGCGAGGTGAGTTTGTCCATGCGCATGAGAGATTCCCCGCAAAGAGTGAAAGGAATGGGCGCGATCGCCGCCACCGCAGCGGCCGCCACTGCAGCGAAAGATGCGGACGGGCCGGGGGTATTCAAGCGATCGCCGGGCGCGGCGTACTGCCGCGATGCCGCTCTCGCTCCGGCTGCCCCGCTGCTGCGCTAGCCCAGCCAGATCAGGCTGGCGAAGCGGCCGCTGCGGGCGCCCTCGCGGCGGTAGGAATACAGCCGCGCATCGGTAAACGTGTCGAACCCGCCGCCATGGATGCGCCGCACGCCGGCAGCGCTCAGCCGAAGCCGTGCCAGCACGGCGAGGTCGCAGCGCCAATGGCCAGGGCGGGTCGGCACGAAGCCGGCGGCCGCGCCCGCGTCGCGGTCGACGAACGCCGCCCGCACTTCCTCGCCCACCTCGTAGGAGGCCGCACCGATGCACGGTCCCAGCCATGCCAGCAGCTGTTCGCACGGCGCGCGCAGCTGGGTCAGGGTGGCTTCCAGCACGCCGCCGGCGAGCCCGCGCCAGCCCGCGTGGGCGGCACCGATCTCGCTGCCGTCGGCGGCGCAGAACAGCACCGGCAGGCAATCGGCGCTGAGAATCGCCAGCACCGTGCCGGACAGATGCGACACCGCCGCATCCGCCTGCGGCTCGGCCGTGGCAGGCAGTGGCCCCAGCTCGGCCACCGTGTGGCCATGCACCTGCTGCAGCCAGCGCGGCGCCGCCGGCAAACCCAGCGCCTGCTGCAGCGCGCTGCGGTTGGCATGCACCGCATCCGCGGCGTCGCCGCTGCGCAGGCCAAGGTTGAAGCGCTCGAACGGCGGCAGCGAGACGCCCGGGCCGAGGCGGGTGGTGACCGCAGCGCGCACCGGCGCAGGCGCCGGCCAGTCGGGAAGAATCCAGGGATCGGTCATGGGCGAGAGCAGGGATGAAACGGGGAACGGGGAACGGGGAACCACTCGAGGCAATGTGGCGGCGAACGGAGGAAGCATCGCATACCCCGTTCCCCGTTCCCCGTTCTGCCTTCAGTAATCGTTGGCGCCGTGTTGAAGCAGGTCCGCGCGCAGCGCCTCGATCAGCGCCTGCTGGTCGGCCGGTCGCTCGGCGCTGAACGAGAGCGGCTCGCCGCTGACCGGGTGCATGAACGACAGTTTCTCCGCGTGCAGCGCCTGCCGGCGGAAGCTGCGCATCACCGCGATCAGCTCCGGCGTGGCGCCCTTGGGCAATTTCAGGCCGCCGCCATACAGCGGGTCGCCGAGCAGCGGATGGTTGATGTGCGCCATGTGCACGCGAATCTGATGGGTGCGGCCGGTTTCCAGCTGGCACTGCACCAGGCTGTGCGCGCGAAACCGCTCGCGCAGCCGGTAATGGGTCACCGCGTGCTTGCCATCCTCCTCGTCGCGCACGGCCTGGCGCAGGCGATCGCCCATGTGTCGGCCGATCGGCGCATCCACCGTGCCGCCGGAGACCAGCGTACCCAGCACCACCGCCTCGTAGTGCCGCTCCACCTCGTGCCGCGACAGCATGTCCACCAGCGCGGTGACGGCGGGCACCGAGCGGGCCACCACCATCAGGCCGGAGGTGTCCTTGTCCAGCCGGTGCACGATGCCCGCGCGCGGCAGCTGGGCCAGTTGCGGATCGTGGTGCAGCAGGGCGTTCAGCAACGTACCCGCCGGGTTGCCCGCGCCCGGATGCACCACCAGCCCGGCCGGCTTGTCCAGCACCAGCAGATGCTCGTCCTCATGCACGATGTCCAGCGCGATCGCCTCCGGCGCGCTGGTCACCTCCGCGACCAGCTCGACCTGCAGCCGCACCTGCTCGCCGCCGCGCAACAGCTGGCGCGGCGTGGCGGTGGCGCCGTCCAGCGTCACCGCGCCGGACTTGATCCAGCCGCTGAGCCGCGAGCGCGAATAATCCGGGAACATCTCGGCCAGCGCCTGGTCAAATCTGCGCCCTGCTGCGTGCAGCGGCACCCATACCTCATGCCGGATCAGGGTCATGCCGGGCTCCGCGGGCTGCAGCCGGTTTCGGCTATCATGCCTTTTCGATCAAACATCTGAATTCCCTGCCCATGCGTTTAATGAAGCTGTCGATGTTCCCATTGTCCGTCATGAAAGTGCTTGCCGTGCTGGCGCTGCTCGTGTCGATGAGCGCCTGCTCGATGTTCGGCTCCAAGCGCTCGACCGACGACAATTTGCCGGTGGATGCGCTGTACGCCAAGGCGCACGCCTCGCTGGAGAACAGCGACTATGCGGCCGCCACGCGCTCGTATCAGCGCCTGATCGCACGTTTCCCGTCCGGCCCGTACAACGAGCAGGCCCAGCTCGACATGGCCTATTCGCAGTACAAGGACAATCAGCCGGATGATGCGCTCTCCACGGTGAACCGCTTCATCAAGACGTATCCGGCCAACAAGCACGTGGATTATGCCTACTACCTGCGTGGCCTGATCAATTTCGATCGCACCAGCGGCATGCTCGAGCGTTACATCAAGCGCGACGGCGAGCAGGCGCGGCGCGACCAGGGCTACAACCTGCAGGCCTTCGACGACTTCTCCGAGCTGTCACGACGCTTCCCCGACAGCGCGTACACCGCCGATGCTCGCCAGCGCATGATCTATCTGCGCAATATCCTGGCGCAGTACGAAATCAACGTGGCCGAGTTCTATCTGCACAACCAGGCCTACGTGGCGGCGGCCGACCGTGCGCAGTACGTGATCGAGCATTACCAGCAGGCGCCGCAGACCGGCGATGCGCTGGCCATCCTCACCCGCAGCTATCTGGCGCTGGATCACAAGGAGCTGGCCGCCCAGACCCGCCAGGTGCTGGCACTGAACTACCCCAACCATCCGTACCTGACCGACCCGAAATGGCCGCGCGCGCCGTCGACGCTGCGCAAGATGATCCCGTTCTCCGGTCATCACTGATCGACCAGGAGGGCTGAAAGCGAAAAGCCGGCGAGTGATCGCCGGTTTTTTTTGTGGGCCACCTCCATGATGGGAGCGACTTCAGTCGCGATGCTCCAGCTTCGGTGTATGTCGAAAAGCAACAGCATCGCGACTGAAGTCGCTCCCACATTGGGGCGGGCACCGCCCTACTGTGGGCGAATCGCCCCCGGCTCCTGTTTGTTGCGCGACAGCGCGCCGCCGAAGGCGGGCGATAGCTCCCACAGTCCCGCTGATTGCCATTCCCGGGTCGGCATCAGCGCCACCCGGAGGTGATCGGGTAGCGGCGCTCGCGGCCAAAGGCGCGGGTGGTCACGCGAGGTCCGGGCGCCGACTGCCGCCGCTTGAACTCGTTCAGCAGCACCAGCCGCACCACCTTGCGCACGGTGTCCGCGCTGAAGCCCTGCGCGGTGATTTCCGCCTGCGACTGCTCGGCCTCGATGAAGCGTTCGAGGATCGCATCCAGCTCGTCGTAGGCGGGCAGCGAATCCTGATCGGTCTGGTTGTCGCGCAATTCGGCCGAGGGCGGCCGCTCGATCACGGCGGGTGGAATGATCCAGGAGCCGGGAACGGGGAACGGGGAACGGGGAACGGGGGGGGCGAACTGATCGTGAACCGCGTGCTCCTGACGACCACTCGAAGCGATCGGCCCGGATTCACCGGCAACTTGCCCATTCCCCGTTCCCCGTTCCCCGTTCCCCGCCTCATTACGCCACCGTGCCAACCGGTACACCACCGTCTTGTAGACATCCTTCAGCGGCGCATAGGCGCCGCACATGTCGCCGTACAGGGTGGCGTAGCCGACCGCCATCTCGCTCTTGTTGCCGGTGGCCAGCAGCAGCCGGCCGTGCTTGTTGGACAGCGCCATCAGCATCACGCCGCGGGTGCGCGACTGCAGGTTTTCCTCGGTGGTGTCGGCGCCCTTGCCGGCGAATGCGGGACTCAGGGCGGACACGAACGATTGGTACGTGGCCTCGATGTCGATCACGTGATAATCCACGCCTAGCTTTTCGGCCTGCTCGCGCGCACCGTCCAGCGACAGCTGCGAGGTGTAGCGCGTGGGCATCATCACCGCGGTGACCCGGTCGGCGCCCAGCGCATCCACTGCCAGCGCCAGCGTCAGCGCCGAGTCGATGCCGCCGGACAGCCCCAGCAACACACCGGGGAAACCGTTCTTGTGGATGTAGTCGCGGATGCCGCGCACCAGCGCGGCATAGAGGGTAGCCGTGGGTGTGGTATCGGTGGCGACGGGCCAGTCCTGCGCGTCGAAGCGGCGCGTGGCTGGATCGAACTCGGCCCACAGCAACGCATCGACGAACGCCGGCGCGCGCGCGGCGATCGCGCCGTCGCCATTGACCAGCAGCGCGGCGCCGTCATACACCACCTCGTCCTGGCCGCCGACCAGGTTGAGATAGGCGATCGCGCAACCGGTTTCGCGCGCCCGCGCCAGCAACACGGCCTCGCGCTCGGCCTGCTTGGCGTCGTCCCAGGGCGAGGCATTGATCACCAGCAGCAGTTGCGCGCCGGCTGCGGCGGCCTGCGCGGCCGGTTCGGGCCGCCATACGTCCTCGCAGATCAGCAGGCCCACGCAAACATCCGCGACGACGGCGGTCACGCTGGCGTGCCCCGGCCGGAAATAGCGCTTGTCGTCGAACACGCCGTAGTTGGGCAGCGCCTGCTTGTGTGCGGTGACCTCGATGCGGCCGTCGCGCAGCAGGCTGGCGGCGTTGTACACCTCGCCCTCGCTGTGCGGATGGCCGACCAGCGCGGCGATGCCGTCAACCGTGGATGCCAGCGTCGCCAGCTCGTGCTCGCAGGCTGCCAGGAAGCTGGGGCGCAGCAGCAGATCCTCCGGCGGATAGCCGCTCAGTGTCAGCTCCGGAAAGGCCACCAGCCGGGCTCCGCCGGCGCGCGCGCGCGCGATCAGCGCGGCCACCTTCGCGGCATTCGCCGCCACCGCGCCGACCGGAAAATCGAACTGGGCCAGCGCCAGACGCAGCATTGCCATGACATCCTGCTCCGCAAATGATGAAGGCCGCGACGGGTCGCGGCCTTCATCATTTTAGCGCGCGGCGGCTGACTTACTTCATCAGGCGCGCGAGCGTCTTGCCAAGATCCGCAGGCGACTTCACCGTGGTGACGCCGGCCTTCTCCAGCGCGGCGAATTTCGCCGCGGCGGTGCCCTTGCCGCCGGAGATGATCGCGCCGGCGTGGCCCATGCGCTTGCCCGCCGGAGCCGAGGCGCCGGCGATGAACGACACCACCGGCTTGGTCACGTACTCGCCGATGAACTCGGCGGCATCCTCCTCGGCGCTGCCGCCGATTTCGCCGACCATGATGATGCCCTCCGTCTGCGGATCGTCCTGGAACAGCTTGAGGCAGTCGATGAAGCTGAGCCCGTTGATCGGGTCGCCACCGATGCCGATGCAGGTGGACTGGCCGAGGCCTTCGTTGGTGGTCTGGAACACCGCTTCATAAGTCAGCGTGCCGGAGCGCGAGACGATGCCGACCTTGCCCGGCATGTGGATATGGCCCGGCATGATGCCGATCTTGCATTCGCCCGGGGTGATGATGCCGGGGCAGTTCGGCCCGATCAGCACGATCTCCGGATGCTGCTGCAGCACGTTCTTCACGCGCAGCATGTCCAGCACCGGAATGCCCTCGGTGATCGCCACGATCACGCGGATGCCGGCGTCGATCGCCTCCAGGATGGAGTCGGCCGCGAACGGCGGCGGCACGAAGATCACCGACGCGTCGGCGCCGGTTTCCAGCACCGCCTCATCGACCGAATTGAAGACCGGCAGGCCGATGTGCTGGCTGCCGCCCTTGCCCGGCGTGACGCCGCCGACCACCTTGGTGCCGTAGTCGAGCGCCTGCTCGGCGTGGAAGGTGCCCTGCTGGCCGGTGAAGCCCTGCACGATCACCTTGGTGTTCTTGTTGACCAAAACGCTCATGGGAATGTCCTGTGTTCGTGTAGGAGCGCACTTTGCGGGAGCGGCTTCAGCCGCGATGCTTGTGCTTCATGGTGGAACAGCATCGCGGCTGAAGCCGCTCCCACAGGGTGCGCTCCTACAGGGTTATTGGGCCGCAGCCACGGCTTTGCGCGCCGCGTCGTTGAGATCGTCGGCCGGCGTGATCGCCAGACCGGAATTGGCCAGCAACTCGCGGCCCTTCTCCACATTGGTGCCCTGCAGGCGCACCACCACCGGAATGGTCAGGCCCACTTCCTTCACCGCGGCGATGATGCCCTCGGCGATCAGGTCGCAGCGCACGATGCCGCCGAAGATGTTGACCAGGATGCAACGCACCTTGTCCGAGGACAGGATCAGCTTGAACGCCTCGGTGACGCGCTCCTTGGTGGCGCCGCCGCCGACGTCGAGGAAGTTGGCCGGCTCGCCGCCCGCCAGCTTGATCACGTCCATCGTGGCCATCGCCAGACCCGCGCCGTTGACCATGCAGCCGATGCTGCCGTCCATCGTCACGTAGTTGAGGTTGTGCTGCACGGCCGCGGCCTCGGCGGCGTCCTCCTGCGTCAGGTCGCGCATGGCAGCCAGGTTCGGATGGCGGAACTCGGCGTTGTCGTCGGAGTTGACCTTGCCGTCCAGCGCCGCGAGGTTGCCGTCTTCCAGGATCGCCAGCGGATTCAGCTCGACCAGCGCCAGGTCCTGCTCGTTGAACAGCTTGTACAGACCCAGCATGATCTTGGTCAGCTGGCTGACCTGCTTGGCGGTCAGATCCATCGCGAAACCGAGCTGGCGGCACTGGTACGGCTGCAGGCCCTCGACGAAGTCGATCACGATGGTGTGGATGTCCTCGGGCGAGTCCTTGGCGACCTGCTCGATATCCACGCCACCGTGCTTGGAGGCGATGAACGACACCGATTTGCTGTCGCGATCGACCAGGATCGACAGGTACAACTCGCGCGCGATGTTGGTGGCATCGGTGACCAGCACCAGGTTCACCGGCAGCGCGCGGCCGGCGGACTGGTAGGTTTCCATGTGCGTGCCCAGCATGCCCTTGGCGGCGGCGCGCACGTCGTCAAGGCTCCGGCAGAACTTGACGCCGCCGGCCTTGCCGCGGCCACCGGCGTGGATCTGCGCCTTGACCATCCACTGCGAACCGCCCAGATGCTTGGCGGCGTCGACGGCGGCGTCGGGAGAATTGGCGACCTTGCCCGGCGGCACGGCAATGCCGTACTGGGCGAACAGCTCTTTGGCCTGGTACTCGTGGAAATTCATTCGATACCTCGGACGAACGGAAAAACATGGCGGCCGCACGCACAGAGGTGGCGTGGGTCAGGAAGGTCGGACGACGCAATCACACTCACCCGCATGCACGGCGGCAGCCCTGCGTGCCGGCACAAACCACGCCGTGCGGCCGCCCATTTTCGCGGAAGCGGCCGGCAATGGAAAGGGCGACGTGGTTTGGGGGCGATTCGCGCGGCCGGCAGCGCAGGCCGCGGCGCGCCCCTATACTCGCGCGTAGCCCAATGGAGTGCCTGCCACGTGTCCAGTTCGCTGCCTCTATCTGCGCCCCGTACGAGTGCCGCGACGACCCGCCACGAACTGACTTTCCTCAATGTGTTCCGGCTGGTGCAGTCGCTGGTCTACCTCGCCCTGGCCTACAGCCCGTCGGCGCTGGGCTGGCCGAGCCTGGGCATGCCCGGCTTCGCCCGCAGCGTGACCTCGGTGTACCTGGTGTGCGCGCTGGTGCTGCTGCTGTTCAACCGCCGCAGCATGGCGCACGCGGTGATGGCGGTGGCGGTGGGCCTGGTGCTGGACATCGCGGCAGCGGTGCTGGCGATCACCGCGATGCACGAGGAGCGCATCGGCATCGCCATGATGCTTGCGGTGAACCTGAGCGCCGGCGCGCTGGTGCTGCCACTGCGGCTGTCCAGCTTCTTCGCCGCGCTGGCGACGCTGGGCATGCTCGGGCATACGTTTTTCGGCATCCCGGCCAACACCAGCCCCGGCGACCGCGACCTGCTGGAAGCGGCCCTGTTCGGGCTGGCCTACTTCGCCAGCACCACGCTCTGCCACGTGCTGGGGCGCCAACTGCGCGCCACCGAGGCGTTGGCCGAGCAGCGCAGCACTGACCTGGCCAACCTGTCGCAGATCAACGAGCTGATCATCCGCCGCATGAAAACCGGCGTGCTGCTGGTGGACGACGCCAACCGCATCCACCAGATCAACGAATCGGCCTGGATGCTGCTGGGCAACCCCGGCGCCGACGAGCGCGACCTCGGCCAGCTGGCGCCGGAGCTGTCGCGCCGGCTGTATCACTGGATGACCTCCGGCAAGCTGGACGAAACCGCCACCCAGCTCGCCGACGGCGTGCCCGAGGTGGTGCCGCGTTTCACCCGGCTGGCGCCGAACGACGACTCGCACGTGCTGATCTTCCTCGACGACACCTCGCTGCTGTCGCGCCGCGCGGAGGAGCTCACCCTCACCTCGCTGGGGCGGCTGTCCGCCTCGATCGCCCACGAGATCCGCAACCCGCTGGCGGCGATCCGCTATTCGGCGCAGCTGCTGGCCGAGTCGAAAAGCATGGACAGCACCGACCAGCGCATGGTCGAGATCATCAACAACCACTGCATCCGCCTCAACGAGATCATCGAGAACATCCTGCAGCTGTCGCGACGCGAGCGCTCGCGACCGGAGTCGCTGGACCTGGGCAACTGGGCGCAGGATTTCGTGGCCGAATACAGCGAGGGCAACGACCTCGGCGCCGATTCGCTGCGGGTGATCGCCAGCAGCGGCCCGCCGGTGGCGGCGGTGGCCGACCCGCAGCAGCTGCAGCAGGTGGTGTGGAACCTGGTGCAGAACGCGCTGCGCTACGGCCGCCTGCCCGGCGAGCCGGCGCGCGTGATGGTGGTGACCCGGCAGGGTGAGCATGGCGTGCCGATCCTCGAAGTGATCGACCGCGGCCCCGGCATTGCGCCCAAGGTGGCGGCGCAGATCTTCGAGCCGTTCTACACCACCCACGAATACGGCACCGGGCTCGGCCTGTACCTGGCCCGCCAGATGGCCGAAGCGAACCAGGCCGCGCTGGAATACGTGCGCGTGGCCGGCGGCGGCAGTTGCTTCCGGCTGATCCTCACCCCCGCCCATCGCAGCAAGACAGTGAACGAAGATGCTGCCGCCGGCTGAGGCGTCCGAGCGCGTGCGACGAGCAGCGCTCAGGTCGATCGCACGATCAGGCTGACCGGCAGCGTCTGCGAGCGCGTCGGCTCATCGCGGATCAGCGCCAGCACCTTGCGCGCCAGCAGGATGCCGCCCTCCTGCCAGTCCTGCCGCACCGAGCTCAACGGCGGCAGAAAGCTCGCGCACATCGGCATGTCGTCGTAACCGACCACCGATACATCGCCAGGCACCGAGCGACCCAGTTCCAGCGTGGCGCGGATGGCACCCATCGCGAGCAGGTCGCTGCAGGCGAAGATCGCGTCGAAGCCGACCTTGCGGGCGTGCAGCGAGTGCACCGCATCCATGCCCGAGTCCGGTGTGAATTCGTCGCGCCGCATCAGCAGCGGCTTGATGCCGTGCTTGGCCAGCGCGTCCACGAAACCATTCAGCCGCTCGAAGATTTCCGGATGGCTGGGATTGCCGATGAACACCGGGCGCTGCCGGCCGAGCGCCACGAAATGATCGGCCACTGCGGCACCGCCGGCATGGTTGTCGCCGCCGACCACCACATGCGCGTCGCCCTGCGCATGCGCACCCCACACCACCATCGGCAGACCCAGCTTGTCGAAGCGGCGCACCGCGTCCTGATGCACGCCCTGGCCAAGCAGGATCAGCCCGTCGGCGGCCTGCACCGCCGCGGCCGTGGCACCATGCCGGGTGGTCAGCAGGATGCTGTAACCGGCGGCCGTCAGCTCCTGTGAAATACCGCCGAGCAGCACCAGCGGATAGGGATCGAACATGGTGCGATCGATCGACGGCTTCATCTCCACGATCACCGCCACCGTGTGGCTGCGACGCAGGCGCAGGTTGCGCGCGCTGATGTTGAGCTTGTAGCCGTGCTCGCGGGCAAGCGCCTGGATGCGTTCCCGGGTGTCCGGATTGACCAGCGGGCTGTCGCCCAGCGCGCGTGACACGGTGATCTTCGATACGCCCGACAAGCGCGCCAGATCGGCCATGGTCGGGTGCATTGAACGCAGGGCATCTGGCTGCTTTTTGCTTCTCCGGCTCAATGCTCCGCCCCTGTTCTTCTGCTTGCCATGTCCTGTCCGCGGACGCTGCGGCCTGCATCGGCACGAGAGGGCGCAACGCATCCATGGGTTGCAGTGTGGCCAATTGCAGCGGGTGCGTCCAATCCGGGCTGGCGCTGCCGCCTGGACGCTGTATCACCGGCCTGCCATGCCGTCGCCCGATTCTCATGAGCTGCCCTCAAGAGTGAACTGGCACCCAATGTTAACGATATCTTGATAACGATATCATTTACTGGCAAGCTCGCTCCGCCAGCGTCAGGGAAGCTGGCTATCGAAGCACCTCTGTGCGCTCACCAACCCCAGCGAGTGTGGACAAGTCAGTGTCAAGCCGATCCGGATCGCCGCCGCCAGCCGTGCAGAACCTGCAGCCCGTCGACCCATGGCGGCTCACCCGCCATGGCACCGACCCGGCGGGCTTTGCCCAGGACGAGAGCCTGTTCGCGCTGGCCAATGGCGCGCTCGGGGTGCGCGGCGGACTGGAGGAGGACCCGGGCGCCAGCCAGGGCACTTTTCTGGCGGGCGTGTGGGAGCGCTCGCCGATCGACTATCACGAGCGTTTTTCCGGCTTCGCGCGCAGCACCGATACCCGCGTGCCGGTGGCCGATGCCACCCGCATCCTGCTGCGTCTGGGCGACTCCCCGGTGCGCCTGGGCGAGGGCACTTGGCTGGCCTTTGAACGCGCGCTGGATCTTCGCCACGGCAGCTATCAGCGCACGCTGCGCTGGCGTGCGCCTGCGGGCCACACGCTGGAGATCGCCGCCGAACGCATCGTCGCGTTCGAGCAGCCCGGCCTGCTGGCGATCCGCTATCGGGTGCGTTCGCTCGACTACAGCGGCCCGATCACCCTCACATCGGCGATCGACACCTCGCGCGGCGCCACCGCCCAGGGCGACGATCCGCGCATGGGCGCGCATCTGCATGGCGGCCTGCGCCTGCTCGACGCCGGTGCCGGCGAACCGCTCGCCTGGGTCGCCCAACAGACCACCCACAGCGCGATCCGGCTGGTCTGCGGGCAGCGCCACCAACTGCGCGATGACGGCCTGCGCCCGCACGGCGCGCATCGCACCAGCCACGGCGTGTCGCAGCGCTTTGTCGGCGCGCTCACGCCAGGCTCCGAGGTGGCACTCGAAAAATATGTGGCCTATGCGTGGTCGTCGGCGCACGCGGTCTCTACCACCGACGCGCTGCTCGATGACGTCGAGAAGATCCTGGACCAGGCCGTGCGCGCCGGTTACGCGGAGCTGCTGGCGCGGCAGGCGCGCACGCTCGAACCGTTCTGGCGCGCAGCCGATCTGGCCGTCAGCGATGCCGGCGTCGAGCAGGCGCTGCGCTTCAACCTGTTTCATCTGTTCCAGTCCAGCGGTCGCGACGGCAGCAGCAGCACGGCGGCGAAAGGGCTGACCGGCGAAGGCTACGAAGGCCACTACTTCTGGGACGCTGAGGCCTTCATGCTGCCGGCGCTGGTGGCCACCGCGCCGGAACTGGCGCGCAGCATGCTGACTTATCGCTACCGCACGCTGGAGCGGGCGCGGCTGCATGCGCGCGAAATGGATCACCCGCGCGGCGCGCTGTATCCGTGGCGCACGATCAGCGGCGACGAGTGCTCGGCCTATTTCCCCAGCGGCTCGGCGCAGTACCACATCAACGCGGCGATCGCCTGGGCCATCCGGCTATACGTGGATGCCAGCGGCGACGAAGCGTTCCTGCTGGCGCAGGGTGCGGAGATGCTGTTCGAGACGGCACGCATCTGGCTGCAGATCGGCCACTTCAGCGCGCGCCGCAACGGCGCGTTCTGCATCCACGAAGTGACCGGCCCGGACGAGTATTCGGCGCTGGTCGACAACAACCATTACACCAACCGGATGGCGCAGCGGCATCTGCGCGACGCGGCCGCGGTAGCCGCATGGATGGCCGCCGGGCATCCAGACGAATACGCTGCACTCGCCAGGCGTATCGGGCTGCAGGCGGACGAAGCCGGCGAGTGGCTGCGCGCCGCACAGGCGATGTATCTGCCGGTCGATGCCGCGCTGGACATTTTCCCGCAGGATGACGGCTTCCTCGACAAGCCGCGTCTGCCGGCGCAGGCGCTCACCCAGGACGGCAAGCAGCCGCTGCTGCTGCGCATGCACCCGCTGAGCATCTATCGCCATCAGGTATGCAAGCAGGCTGACACGCTGCTGGCGCTGGTACTGGCCGGCGAGCAGGTCGATGCGGCGATGAAGCGGCGCAACTTCGACTACTACGAGGGCGTCACCGTCCACGACTCCACGCTGTCGGCATCGACCTTCGCGGTGCTCGCGGCGGAAGTGGGCCATGCCGACAAGGCCTACCGCTACTTTCTCGACACCTTGCGCGTTGACCTGGACGACCTGCACGGCAACGCCGCGCACGGTGTGCACATGGCGGCCATGGCCGGCAGCTGGCTGGCGCTGAGCTGGGGCTTCGGCGGCCTGCGCGTGCACGCCGGCCAACCCGCGCTGGCACCGCGCCTGCCGCAGGCATGGCGCAGCTACCGCTTCGGGCTGCGCTGGCGCGATGCCCAGCTGCGCGTGCAGGTGGATGGCGATGGCGTGCTGTACACGCTCACCGAGGGCGACACCCTCGCGTTCCTCCACGCGGGCACCGCGCAGCAGCTGCAGGCAGGGCAATCGCTGCGCCTGCCGCATGCCGACGCGCCGGCTGCCACACACGCGCTGCGGCGCCCGCTGAAAGCGGTGATCTTCGATCTGGACGGTGTGATTGCCGATACGGCGGTGGTGCACCACGCGGCGTGGAAGCAGCTGGCCGACGAGATCGGCGTGCCGTTCGACGACGCCGTCGGCGAGCGCCTGAAAGGCGTGGACCGGCGGGCCTCGCTGGAGATCGTGCTGGAAGGCGCCGCACGCGACTACTCGGAGGCCGAAAAACAGGACCTGGCGGCACGCAAGAACGACTACTACCGGCAGCAGATCGAACGCTTCGGACCGCAGCATCTGCTGCCCGGCGCGCGTGCCGCGATCGAGTCGGCGCGCCGCGCCGGACTGAAGGTGGGGCTGGCATCAGCCAGCCGCAATGCACCGCTGCTGTTGCAGCGGCTGGGTATCGCCGAGCTGTTCGATCACGTCGTCGATGCCAACCGGATCAGCCGCTCCAAACCCGATCCGGAAATCTTTCTGGCGGCGGCCAGCGCGCTCGGCGTGGCGCCGGGCGAATGCCTTGGCGTGGAAGACGCCGCAGCGGGCATCGCCAGCATTCATGCCGCGGGGATGGCGGCGGTGGGAATCGGTCATGCGCTGGCACTGGCCGAGGCGGAAGTGGTGCTGCCGAGCGTCGCGGCACTGGACATGGGCAGGTTTATCAAAAATTGAATGGCGAGCCGACGCGACCAGTCGTCCGACCGGTCGAGATCGAAAACATAATTGTTGGGGAGTATGACCATGAATAACCGCAAGCAACTAACTCGACTGGCATTGTCGGTGGCTATTGCCGCCACACTGATGTCCGGCAACACGCTGGCCCAGGACACCGGGCAGTCGCAAGCACCCGCCACGGCTGCTGCAAAGCCCTCTTCGCAAAAAGCCAAGAGCGCCAACACGACCTCGCTGCAGCAGGTCGTCGTCACCGGCACGGCCACTTACGGCGGCGTGAAGAAAATTGATGCCAGCTACTCGATCACGACCGCCAATGCGGAGCAGATCAGGGAAGCCAACCCGGTCAGCTCAGCTGATCTTCTCAAGATGTCCCCGGGCGTCTACCCGGAATCTTCCGGCGGCGAGACCGGCGCGAATATCGAGGTCGCCGGCTTTCCGGGCGGCGGCGACGCGCCGTATGCGACGTTCGAGATGAACGGTTCACCGCTGTATCCCATGTCGACACTGTCGTTCATGGAGAACTCCTCCATGTTCCGCCTCGACGACACCATCGATCACGTGGAAGTCGTGCAGGGTGGCCCGGAAGTGCTGTATGGCACCGGACAGCCGGGCGTGACCGCGAACTTCATGCTCAAGCAGGGCACCGCAGTGCCCTCGGGTGATGTCGGGCTGACCTACGGCTCCGAAGGGATGGAGCGGCTCGATGGCTTCGCCGGTTTCAAGGTGGCCGACGGCTGGTACGGCAGCATCGGCGGCTTCTGGCGCAAGTCGGACGGCGTGCGTGCCCCGCAGTTCCCGTCTGACAATGGCGGACAGCTGACCGCAACGCTGAGTCACGACCTGGATAACGGCGACGTGATGTTCTACGCGCGCCGACTGAAGGACAACAATCAGTTTGTCACCGACACGCCGATTCTCAATCCGTCGTCTGGCCAGTTCTCCGCCTACCCAGGCTTCAGTCCGCTGACCGGCACCTTCGGCAGCAATGCTGATCGCCACTCCATGCTCGCCATCACACCGTGCACGACCGCTGGGTGCACTCCCGGCAGCATGCCGGTCGACCTGGCGAAGGGTCGCGGCGCGGATATCCACGTCGTCGGCGGCAACCTTGATCTTGATTTCGATTCCGGCTGGTCGCTTTCGGACAAGTTCAATCTGACCGGTGGCCAGATGAACACGCTCTCGTTCTTCAGCACCGGTGCCAACCCGACCACGCTGGCCAACTACATTTCCAATGCCGAAACCTCGTATGGCCTGCCGGCCGGACTGACAGCCACCGCCACCTACAGGAATGGCGGGGCGGCCAACATGAACGAGAACGTCAACGACCAGGGTCTGTGGTACGTCCACAAGAACATCAAGGCGTTCACCAACGAACTGCATCTGAGCACGCAACTGTTCGACGGCAACACGCTGACGGTAGGCAACTACCAATGCTCTCAACTTAAGCCTCAGCACGCCAGCTTGTACGCGAGGTGGAGATGGGGTTTGGGTCGAGGTGGTCTGGGGTAGAGGCGGTTCGGTTGCACGCGGCAGCGTGCTTGGGCGATGGCGGC
>JAJYSM010000102.1 GCA_021793575.1 Pseudomonadota bacterium | reverse complement strand
GTCCCATGATCCGGAATCAGCCACGACCCACTGGCTTCACATGCGCCGGAATCGTGGCCTCACATGGTCCGGAATGCTGGCTTCACATGCCCCGGAATGCTGGCGTCTCATGAGCCGGAATCTCCATACTGGCATCACACACCCGCGTGCTGCTACAAAGGCATCGGCTGCGACCGCATGAATGGGCGGTCGTTATATCACCACAGGGGAATCCAATGATGATTGTGCGACGCTGGATCGTTGCAGCTTTGCTCGTGTTGGGCAGCATGCCGCTGTACGCGCAGCCGGTTTCGTTCGCTGACCTGGCGAAGCATGCGCAGTACAAGGACGTCAAGATTGCCCCGGATGGGAAATACCTGGCGGCCACCGCCGTGGTGAAGGGGCAGACCGTGCTGGCGCTGATCCGGCTGTCCGACACGAAGGGCAATCTGGTGCGCCCGCTCGCACAGGACGACGTCACCAATTTCTGGTGGGTCTCCCCCACTCGGGTGTTGTACCAGGTGGGTGAACGCGTCGGTGGCTATGACGTCCCGTTCGCCACCGGCGAATTGTTCGCGGTCAATGCCGACGGCAGCGGAGCCACCACGCTGTTCGGCTACCGTCGCAACGGCATGACCACCGGCTCGCATATCCAGCATGCCACGGCCGAATACGGCAGCGCCGCCCTGATTGCCACGATCCCGGCCGACCCCAACCACGTGCTGGTGTCGATCACTCCGTGGAGCGGCACCAACCTGGAGGGCAACATGCCTTCGGCCTACCGCATGGACGTGCGCAACGGCGACAAGACCCGGATCATCGTCGGCCCGTTGCGAAACGCGCAGTTTGTGGCCGACCATCAGGGGCGTATCCGCTTTGCGGCGGGCGAGGACAACGACGGCAACACCAAGCTTTATCTGCACCCGCTTGACCGTGACGGCTGGCAGCTGATGGCCGAAGCCAGCGGCCAGCGTGACCTGCCGATTGGCTTCAATCGCGATGACAGCGCCGCCTACTTTACCTGCCCTGCACCCGGCGGCTTCGGCATCTGCCGCTGGAATGCGCAGACCCAGGCGATGAGCCTCGTGTGGAGCAATCCGACCGTGGAGGCCGACAGGCTGCTGCAGGGTCTGGCTCACGACAGCATCCTGGGCGTGGGTTTCATGGACGGTCGTTCCGGTACCGCGCTGTTCGACCCGGCGTCGACCGATGCGCAGACCATGCTGGCATTGATGAAGCAGTTTCCCGGCGAGAGCGTGCGCTTCGTGTCCGGTACGCGTGACGGCAGCCTCAGCGTGGTGCTGGTGGAGGCCGATGCCGATCCGGGTACGTTTTTCCTGTACGACGCCAAGACCAGCAAGCTCACACCCCTGCTGGCGCGTGACTCGTGGATCAACCCCGAGCAGATGGCACGCAAGCAGCCGTTTGACTTCACCGCACGCGACGGCATGAAGCTGCACGGTTACATCAGCTACCCACCCGGCCATTCGCAGGACAAGAACCTGCCGATGGTCGTACTGGTGCATGGTGGTCCGTTCGGCATTCGCGACCGCTGGAATTACGAGCCCGACGTGCAGGCCATCGCCACCCGTGGCTACGCCGTGCTGCAGGTGAACTACCGCGGCTCCGGTGGCTATGGCTACGACTATGAGCATGCCGGCTGGCGCGAGTGGGGTGGCAAGATGCAGGACGACGTCACCGACGCCACCCGCTGGGCCATCGCCAAGGGCATCGCCGACGCGCAGCGCATCTGCATTTTCGGCGGCAGTTACGGTGGCTATGCAGCGCTCGAAGGCGCCGTGAAGGAACCCGATCTGTACAAATGCACGATCGGCTATGTCGGCGTCTACGACCTGCCGCTGATGTACCACCGCGGCGATATTCCGCAATCGAGTTTCGGCGAGGACTATCTGAAGCGCGAGCTGGGCGACGACATGGCCGTGCTGGCCAGGCGCTCGCCGATCAACCAGCTCGACGCGCTGAAGGCGCATGTGATGCTGATCGTCGGCGGCGAGGACAAACGGGTGCCGCCGATCCAGGGGCTCAGTCTGCATCAGGCGCTGGCCGCGCGGGGCATCGCGCACGAATGGCTGTTCAAGCCCCATGAAATGCACGGCTTCTACAAAGAAGCCAACCGCACTGAGCTGTACACCCGGATGCTGCAGTTCATCGCTGCCAGCATCGGCCCCGGCACCGTGGCGCCGAACCGGCTCGGCACGCACTGAACCGCCGCCCCGACAGGCCCTGCCCGTAGCGGCAGCGGCCTGTCGAGGCCCCCAACTGATGGGCTACGCGCCGCCAGCCGGGTTCTGGCACAGTGCAGCACTACGCTTGCCGCAGCCCAGGGGATCCACACGATGCGCGTATTCGCCACGCTTTCACTCACCACCGCCGCGCTGGCGTTCGCCACCGGCGCCTTCGCGGCGACCGATCCGAACGGTTCGATCCACTACGCGCGCGACCCGGCGCAGGCGATCGATCAGCCTTATACGGCGCAGATCCTGAAGGACACCACCGACCCCTCGTTCAACTCGCCGCTGACAGATTACCTGCCCGCCTCGACCAAGGTGCCCACGCCGGAAAAGGTGCTGGGCCACATCGCCGGCGCGCCGGATTACCTGCCCTACTCGGCCGATGTGTATCGCTACTTCCGTGCGCTGGCCGCGGCCAGTCCGCGGGTCAAGGTGTTCTCGATCGGCAAGACCGAGGAAGGCCGCGAGATGATCGCCGTGGCGATCGCCGACCCTAGCCTGCTGGCCGACCTGGACGCCAACAAGGCGCGGCTGGCCAAACTGGGCGACCCGCGCAGCATCGGCATGAACGATGCCACCGCCGACGCGCTGATCGCCAAGTCCACCCCGGTGTACTACATCACCGGCACCATCCACTCCACCGAAACCGGCGCGCCCACCGCGCTGATGGAGCTGGCCTATCGCCTGGCGGTGGACGACGCGCCGTACATCAAGCACATCCGCGCGCACGTGGTCACCCTGATCACGCCGATCGTGGAAGTGGACGGCCGCGACCGCATGGTCGACCTGTACAACTGGCACCTGGCGCATCCGGGCGAGAACTATCCGCCGTTGATGTACTGGGGTCACTACGTGGCGCACGACAACAACCGCGACGCGATGGCGATGACGCTGGACCTCACCCGCAACGTGGCCAACACCTACATCGGCTGGCACGCGCAGGTGCTGCACGACCTGCACGAGTCGGTGCCGTTCTTCTACGACAACACCGTGGGCGACGGCCCGTACAACGCGTGGATCGACCCCACCCTCACCGGCGAGTGGCAGCAGCTGGGCTGGGACAACGTGCAGCGGATGACCAAGCTCGGCATGCCCGGCGTGTTCACCCACGGCGACTTCGACACCTGGAGCCCCGGCTACCTGATGTTCATCGCTGCCATGCACAACGGCATCAGCCGGCTCTACGAGACCTTCGGCAACGGCGGCGCCGATACGCGCGAGCGCATCCTCACGCCCGACGAATACGCGCGCACCTGGTACAAGCCGAACCCGCCGCTGCCGCAGGTGCTGTGGTCGCAGCGCGACAACAACAACTACGAGCAGACCGGCCTGCTCACCGCGCTCGATTATTTCTCCGACAACGCCCAGCTGTTCCTGAAGAACTTCTACCTGAAGAGCAAGCGTTCGATCGAGAAGCCGCAGCAGGGCGGCCCCGCGGCCTACGTGTTCTCCGCAGGCGATCCGCGCACCGGCGCGCAGGCGCAGCTGCTGCACATCATGCAGCTGCAGCATGCGGAAGTGAGCCAGCTCACCGCGCCCGCCACGGTGAGCATGCCGGCGTCGCAGGATGCCGACGGCAAGCCGCTGCCGGCCAGCACGCGCACGTTTGCCGCCGGCAGCTACGTGGTGCGCATGGACCAGCCCTATTCGCGCATCGCCGACACCCTGCTCGATCGCCAGTACTGGTCGCCGAAGGATCCGCAGCAGCATCCCTACGACGACACCGGTTGGTCGATGGGCGACCTGTTCGACGTGCAGGTGACGCGGGTCACCGACAACGCGATCCTCAAGGCGCCGATGACCCTGGTGAGCCAGCCGATCAAACCGCCCAGCGGGCTGGCGGCGATCGACCTGCCCGCCGGCAAGCTGCCGCGCATCGCGCTGATGCACACCTGGCTGGACACCCAGACCGAGGGCTGGTGGCGCATGGCGCTGGACAAGCTGCATGTGAAGTACGACTACATCAGCACCCAGGACGTGGCGCGCATCGGCGACCTGCGCAGCAAGTACGACGTGATCCTGTTCGGCCCGGTCGGCGGCGTCAGCGACCAGCAGATCGTCGACGGCCTGCCGATGTGGGGCAATCCGCTGCCGTGGAAAACCACCAAATTGACGCCGAACATCGGCACCATCGACAGCACTGACGACATCCGCCCCGGGCTCGGCTCCAGCGGCCTGGGCAACCTGCGCCAGTTCGTGCGCCGTGGCGGCCTGCTGATCACCGCCGAGGACACCGCGAAGTTCGCCATCGACGAGGGCATGGCGCCGGGCGTGTTCATCACGCCCACCAGCAAGCTGAAAGTCGTCGGCAGCGTGCTGCAGGCGCGCTTCGTCGATCGCCAGAGCCCGATCGCCGCCGGCTACGCCAGCGACAACCTGGCCCTGTACAGCGCCACCGGCCAGTCCTTCACCGTCTCCAACCTGGTCACCGGCAGCCAGGGCCTGCCCAACGCGATGGACTTCCAGCGCCCGACCGGACGCGGCGGCCCGCACGACATGGACTCGCCCGAGGCCCGGCCCTTCGTGGCGCCGCCCGCGCTGCCGCGCGCCAAGCCGTGGCAGGCGCTGCCGCTGAACGTCGAGCAGATGCGCAACAACCCGTGGGTGATCCCCGCAGACCAGCGCCCGCAGGTGATCCTGCGCTTCGCCAGCGCCGACCACCTGCTGCTGGCCGGTCTGCTCGACGGCGGCGACGAACTGGCCCAGCGCGCCGCCGTGGTCGACGCGCGCTACGGCAAGGGCCACGTGCTGCTGTTCGCCGGCAACCCGATCTGGCGCGGCGAAACCATCGGCAGCTACCCGCTGGTGTTCAACGCGATCCTGCATTTCAACGCGCTGGACCGCGCCAGCAAACCCTGAGCGCAGCACACCGGAGACGACCATGGATTACGTGAAACTCGGCCGCACCGGCCTGGATGTGTCGCGCCTTTGCCTGGGCTGCATGACCTACGGCGTGGCCGAGCGCGGCAATCACCCGTGGACGCTGGACGAGGCCACCAGCCGGCCGCTGATCCGCCAGGCGCTGGACCTGGGCATCAATTTCCTCGACACCGCCAACGTGTATTCCGACGGCACCTCGGAGGAAATCGTCGGCCGCGCGCTCAAGGACTTCGGCCAGCGCGACCGCATCGTGTTGGCCACCAAGGTGCACGGGCGCGTGCACGCCGGGCCAAACGGCATGGGCCTGTCGCGCAAGGCGATCCTGAGCGAGATCGACCACAGCCTGCGCCGGCTGGGCACCGATTATGTGGATCTGTACCAGATCCACCGCTGGGACCCGTACACGCCGATCGAGGAAACGCTGGAGGCGCTGCACGACGTGGTGAAGGCCGGCAAGGTGCGCTACCTCGGCGCCTCGTCGATGTACGCGTGGCAGTTCAGCAAGGCGCTGCACCTGGCCGAGCGCCACGGCTGGACCCGCTTCGCCACCATGCAGAACCACTACAACCTGCTGTACCGCGAGGAAGAGCGCGAGATGCTGCCGCTGTGCGCCGACCAGGGCATCGGCGTGATCCCGTGGAGCCCGCTGGCGCGCGGCCGGCTCACGCGCGAGTGGAACGCCGGCAGCGAGCGGCTGGCCAGCGACGCGTTCGGCAAGACCCTCTACACCACGCCCGACGCCGACCGCCGCGTGGTGGAGGCGGTGGCTGCCATCGCCGCGGTGCGCGGCGTGCCGCGAGCGCAGGTGGCGCTGGCCTGGGTGGCGCAGCAGCCGACCGTCACCGCACCGATCGTGGGCGCCTCGAAACCGCAGCACCTGCTCGACGCCGTGGCCGCCCTCGAGCTGCAGCTCAGCCCCGACGAAATCGCCACGCTGGAACAGCCTTACGTGCCGCACGCGGTAGCCGGGCACAGCTGAGGACCACGCCCACGATTGCCCCGAAGGAGAGATGAAGCAGAGCCTTGCCTGGAATCACTCCCTCTGGCTTGCAGGCATCAGTCCCCTTCCAGTGCGCGAGGACTGGGGTGAGGGGACGAGCTTGCCGATCAACCACATCATGGTAATGACATGGCTCGCACCGGGGTGCAACATACGCTTCGACCGCCGCAGGAAGGATCCACCAGTGCGTCTTAAGGGGAAAACACTAATGAATCGTCGTCGTCCGTCGTGGGCGTTTGTCACGCCTTCCACATCCCGGCAGCTGCGTCCGCTGGCCGCTGCGTGTGCTGCCGCGTTGCTCTCCATCCTGACAACCCGTGCAGCTTCGGCGCAGCAGGCGCCGGAGCAAGCCCGGGTGAAAACCACCGCACCGGCAGCGGTCACGCAAGCGGTGAAGACACCGGCAACCACCGACAAAAAGTCCAAACCCGCAGCCACTGAATTCAGCGCCGTGGTGGTGCATGGTATCGCCAGCAGTATTCAGAGCGCGATGAAGGTAAAGGAGAACTCCAACGAGATCGTTGAAGCGATCTCCGCCGAGGACATCGGCAAACTGCCGGATGTCAGCATTGCCGATAGCCTGTCGCGATTGCCCGGTCTGGCGACGCAGCGGGTTGACGGTCAGGCCAGCGCCATCTCGATCCGTGGGCTTTCGCCCGACTTCGCCGGCACCACGCTCGATGGGCGGGAGCAGGCGACCATCGGCGAGAACCGCGGCGTCCAATACGATCAATACCCGTCCGAGTTGATCAATGGCGCGACGGTGTACAAGACACCCGACGCCAGCCTGATCGGGCAAGGTCTGTCCGGCACGGTGGATCTGCACACCATCAACCCGCTGGATCTGCCCAAGCGGGTGATGGTGTTCAACCTGCGCGGCGAGCACAACAGCAACGGCAACCTCAATCCCGGCACCGGCACGGGCGTCGGCGGGCACCGCGCGAGCTTTTCGTATGTCGACCAGTTCCTCGACCACACGCTGGGGCTCGCTGTCGGCTTTGCCCAGCTCGATCAACCGATCCAGGAGAAGCAGTACCAGGCCTGGTGGTGGAGTGCCGACAACGGCTCGGCGGGTATCGACCAGAACTGGGGCGGGCCGCACACGCCGGGCATGCCCGACAATGTGATTTCGCAGGAGGGCATGCAGTTGCGTGCGCAATCGCAGAACCAGAAGCGCAACGGCCTGATGACCGTGCTCGAATGGGCTCCCAACGAGCATTACTACTCCAAGCTCGACCTGTACTACTCGACCTTCAACAAGCGGAAACCTGATTAGCGCTGAAGTTAAGCCGGAGTCGCGGGATTTGCGACGTCTTTGACGGAAGCTGTGACCTCCCGAACCGAGGTCACTGCGATGCCCATGAACCGTATCCAGTTCCAATCCGGGCTGTCG
>JAJYSM010000101.1 GCA_021793575.1 Pseudomonadota bacterium | reverse complement strand
TCCATCGGCGGGTGATCTGTGAGCTTTGATACCCCACATTTTGCCTTCAATGGCACCACCCGCACTCCTTTTTTTCGCGTCCCCAGCGAAGAATTTCAGGCGGCTATACGAGTTTTGCAACTACCTCTCCTGAATCGGAGTATCGCCATGCACCTTCGTCGCCTTCATCTCGCCCGTCATCACGGCCTGCGCCGCCTGGTCTCCTCGCTGAGCGTAGCCTTGCTGATCGCCTTCACCGTGCAGACCGCACATGCCACGGCGCTTGATGCAAAACGCATCGGCGCCGCCAGCGGAGCGACCGCCACCACCACGCCGGATGGCGTGGTGCATCTGGGCTGGAGTCGAACGGACGTCAAGGTGACGGTCGATGGCGTGCCCTTGCCACCAGCTGCCGGCCTCGGTTCCTGGGCAGCGTTTCACCCATGCCGCACGGCCAGGCCATGGTGATGGGCGACACCGTGGTGTACGCACGGTTTGGTCGGGCTATCACATACAGGTACTCGAAACTGCGCTGCCGCTGTTGGTCATGGACATGTACGAGCACTCCTACCAGATGGACTACGGCGCCGCAGCGCTGAATTACATCGATGCGTTCTTTGCCAACGTGCAGTGGGACGAAGTCAACCACCGCTTCGCGCAAGCGCAGACATTGCACCGCACCCTCGTCAAGGAAGCGCGCTCTTGATACCCGAAGCAACCGATGTCGCCTCCATCCCACGCGTCAGCCTGGCGCAGGCCACGCGCGTATGGGCGAAGATCGGCTGGCTGAGCTTTGGTGGCCCCGCTGGCCAGATCGCGGTGATGCACCGCGAGTTGGTCGAGCAGCGGCGCTGGATCAGCGAGTCGCGCTTTCTGCACGCACTGAACTACTGCATGCTGCTGCCCGGTCCCGAGGCCACCCAGTTGGCCATCTATATCGGCTGGCTGATGCATCGCACACGGGGCGGTCTGATCGCCGGCGTGCTGTTCGTGCTGCCCGGCGTGATCGTGCTGTTCGGCCTTAGCGTGATGTATGCCTCGGTCGGTCAGCTGCCGATGGTGACGGCGGTGTTCTTCGGACTGAAGGCGGCGGTGCTGGCGGTGGTGGTGCAGGCGGTGCTGCGGATCGCGCGACGCGCCCTGAAAGGTCGCTTCTTCGTCGGCGTGGCGATCGCCGCCTTCTTGGCCATCCACGTGTTTGGACTGCCGTTTCCACTGATCGTGGCGGGGGCTGCCGGGCTGGGCATCGCGGCGCGCTGGTGGCGGCCGCAAGGTTTTCCCGAGCCGCCCACAGCCGAGGCTTTGGCGGGCGACGGCTACCTGATCGACCAGATGATGCTGCGCGGCGAACTGGACCATATCCAGCCATCGCGATCGCGCAGCTGGCGCGTGGCGCTGATTGGCGTGGCGTTGTGGGCCACGCCGCTGGTGGTGGTCGTGGCTCTGTGGGGGCACGACAGCGTGCTGGCCCGCGAAGGCACGTTTTTCAGCGAGGCCGCTGTGGTCACCTTCGGTGGCGCGTATGCCGTGCTGGCCTTCATCGCCCAGCGCGTGGTCACCGACTACGGCTGGCTGTCGCCGGCGCAAATGCTCGACGGACTGGCGCTGGCGGAGACCACACCCGGACCGCTGATCATGGTGGTGCAGTTCGTAGCTTTCATGGCGGCGTTCCAGCATCAGACCGGCATGTCGCCGTGGCTGGCCGGCATCATCGGCTCGCTGCTGACGGTGTGGGTGACCTTTGTGCCGTGCTTCCTGTGGGTGTTTCTCGGCGGCCCGTACGTCGAGGCGCTGCGCAGCAACCGGACGCTGCACGCGGCGCTCAGCGCGGTGACGGCCGCCGTTGTCGGGGTGGTGCTGAACCTGTCGGTATGGTTCGCCGAGCACACCATCTTCGGCACTGTGCGCATGCTCAACCTGGGGCCGGTTCACCTCGACCTACCGCAGTTGGCCACCCTGAACCCGGCAGCCCTGCTGCTGGCCGCCGGGGCCATGATCGCCATGCTGCGTTTCCGGGCCGGCATGGTGTGGACCCTCGGTATCTGCGCGGGTGCCGGCATGGTGCTGCGCTTGCTTCAAGGCTGATATGCAGCGTGGCGCCAGATGATGAACCGCTGTCATCCAGTTTCGGGCGACGCCTTGGCGGGCAGATGCCGCCACTCGCGCACGATCAGGGCCGTCACCGTGACGTCGATGACGGTGAGCAGCACCAGCAGCGGCGAAGGCTGATGGAACAGCCGGTAGCCCTGATAGCCGATGAAGGCGGTCATCAGCACCACAGCCACCGGGTACGACCAGCGCAGGCCGCGCAGCAGGCCCACCACCATGGCGATCTTCACCAGCCCGTGCGCCAGCAGGTAGATGCCGGCAAAATTCCGCGTGCCCAGCGAGAGCTGCTGCGTCAGGTGCAGCAGGTAGTTGGCGACGACATCGTGTGGGTCCTCGATCAGCTCCTGCCGCGTCAGCAGCGCCACGGCGTGACGGATCGCCGGCCGACTGGTCAGCAGCAGGGCGCTGCCGCCGGCCAGTTCCAGCAAGCCGTCCAGCCCCTTGATCAGGATGCCGATCTTGAACGCGCGATGCGAGACGCTGGCCCAGTCAGATTTCATGCGTGGCTGGCTCCGGCTGGAAGGAATCCGATGGCATCAACAGGCCCGACGGCACCTGCATGGTCACCGTGGTGCCGCTGCCGCGCACGCTTTCCACGTGCACCGTGCCGCGATGTAGCTCGACGATGGTCCTGACGATGGACAGCCCCAGCCCGGTGCCCTGGCCGACGCCGCGCCGGCGCGCCGCATCCACCTGGTAAAAGCGGTCGAACAGGTGCGCCAGATGCGGCGTCTCGATGCCTTCACCGTCGTCCTGCACGTGGATGTCGACACCGTCGGCAACTTCCAGCAGCGTGATCCGCACCTCGCCGCCATCGTGCGAATGGCGGATCGCATTGCTGAGCAGGTTCGCCAGCGCCTGCCGCAGCAGCAGCGGATCGGCCACCAGCGTGGCCGCGCCATCCAGCCGGATGCGGATGCCGCGCGCGGCGGCGCCGGGCGCATGCTGGGCGACCACCCAGGCGCAGGCCTGCGCCACATCGAAGGGCTCCAGGCGCAGCGCCTGCTCGGCGTGCTCGGCGCGCGCCATGAACAGCAGGTTCTCGATCAACACGTTGAGCCGGCGGCATTCTTCCAGACCGGACTCCAGCGCCGCGCGGTAATCCATCGCCTCGCGCGGGCGCATCAGGCACACCTCCAGTTCGCCGCTGAGGTTGGCCAGCGGCGTGCGCAGCTCGTGCGCCAGATCGACCGAAAAGCGCGACAGCCGCGCAAACGCCTCCTCGATCCGCGCCAGCATCGCGTTGAATACCTGCACCAGGTCGTGCAGCTCGTCCGGCCACGGCGGCGTCAGCGGCAAGCGACCCGACAGATCGGCCGGCGTGATCGAACGCGCGGCCCCGGCGATGCGCGCCAGCGGTGCCAGCCCCTGCGCCGCCACCCAACGCCCGGCGAACACCAGCAGCGGCACCAGCAGCAGGAACGCCAGCGCCAGTGCGCGGCGCAGGCTGCTCTGCAGCGCCGCGTCGCGCGTCACGTCCAGCGCCAGCTGCAGCACCGGCGGCGTGTCGCCGTCGACGCTGGCCAACCGCGCGGTTGCCAGCGCATAGCTGCGCTGGTCGGCGTGCCACAGCCGCAGCGGCGGCGCCGGCAGTCCGCCGACCGCAGGAGGGAAGACCGCGACGGGCAGCTCGCGCTGCATGCCCGGCGTCTCGCCCAGCAGGTGGCCGCCGGCCAGCACGCGTGCCTCGTACTGGCGCAGCCGCGAGCCCTCGGTTTCCTTCACGATCTCGCCCAGCAGCGCCTGCGGCCGGCCGCCGGCGTCGTTCAGATCGACCTGCAGCTCGGCGACCTTGGCCTGCACGAAACGCAGGTGCTCGGCGCTGAAGTTGGTCGACAGGCGCCAGTCGGTGATGCCGGCGAACAGCGCCACCGCGGTCAGCGCCGCGAGCGTGTAGAGCAGGCTCAGGCGGGCACCGATCGAGCGCCGCCGCCACGGCAGTTCAAGCCTCATGGCTGTCCAGCATGTAGCCGGCGCCGCGCACGGTGTGCAGCATCGGCGCGGCAAACGGCGCGTCGAGCTTGCTGCGCAGGCGGCGGATCACCACGTCGACCACGTTGGTCTGCGTGTCGAAGCAGATCCCCCACACGCTCTCGGCGATCAGCGTGCGCGACAGCACCCGCCCGCGATGGCGCGCCAGCATCAGCAGCAGGGCATATTCCTTCGGCGTGAGCTGCAGCGGCTGGCCGTCGCGGCTGACCTGGTGGCGCAGCGAGTCGATCAGTAGCGGCCCCACGCGCAGCAGCGCCGCCGCGCCCGCCGGCTCGCCCTGGCGCAGCAGGTTGCGCAGCCGCGCCAGCAGCTCGGCGAAGGCGAAGGGTTTCACCAGGTAGTCGTTGGCGCCGATCTCGAAGCCGCGCACGCGATCTTCGACGTGATCGCGCGCGGTGAGAAACAGCACCGGGGTGCGGATCGCCTCGCTGCGCATGGTCTGCACGATGCTGAAACCGTCGCGGCCCGGCAGCATCACGTCCAGCACCGCCGCGTCAAAGGTGTGCTCGCGCAGCATCGCCAGCGCTACGTTGCCGTCCTCGGCCAGCTCCACCGCGTAGCCCTGTTCACCGAGGCCCCGTGCCAGGTAGCGGCGGGCCTTGGGTTCATCTTCGGCGATCAGTATCCGCATGGTTCATTGCGTGCTGGCGAGGGCGGGAGCCTCCGATGATAGCCGGCCATCGATGCGCTCAGCGCTGCCGGGCGCGGTGCAACGCGCTCTCCAGCAGGATCGCGAGCAGGCCGGCAAACAGAATCACGCCATGCCACACCAAGGAAACCGACAGCTGCGGCAGCAGCAGCCAGAGCAGGGCAAGCCGCACCAGCACCGTAATGGCGAGGCTGCCGTCGTCGACAAACAGCCCGAACACTTCAACTTCCAGCAGGGTTGGTCCAAGGCCGTCCTCTGATGCAGAAGGCTGAGTGTGGATAAGCAGGTGGCCGTGCCGACGGCCGCCCGGGCGCAGGCCCCCGCGGCCGCATGACTTGGCGCTCTTTAATTCCCGACCCTGCGTCCCTTCAGCTCAGTCCAAAGTTGGTGACCTTGATCTGAAATGTGTCCGATATAGACGTTATGTCCAAACAAGCTATAAAGTTTATTTTGTCCGTTTTGGCTTGTCGGTGTATGGTGGGCATGCTGGGCAAGCCCTCTGCGTCCCCGCACAACCGAAGAGGATGCCGTCATGATCACCCACACCCCGCTGGACCGCCTGCCGACGATGGCCAGCAGCGACGCCAAGAACGGCTTCGCCGCGCTGTTGGAGCGCGTGCTGCACAAGCCGGAGCCCGTGGTGATCACCCGCAACGCGCGGCCGACTGCGGTGATGCTGTCGATCGAGGCCTATAAGCGCCTGGTCGAGGCCGTGCCCGATCCTCTGGCCCAGTTGACGGCCGAATTCGACGCGCTGGTGGCGCGGATGCAGACGCCGGCGGCACAGGCCGCAGTAGACGCGCTGTTCACGGCGACGCCCGGGCAACTGGGGGAGGCGGCCGTGCGCGGTGCCGGGCGGCCGGGCCACTGATGCCGCGGATCACCGTGCTGGCCGGCACCAACGGTGCGGGGAAGAGCAGCATCGCCGGTCAGGCGCTGCGCCAGGCTGGCGGCGCCTACTTCAACCCGGATGAGGCCACCCGCCAAATCCTGGCCGCCAACCCCGGCCTGACCGAGGCTGCGGCCAATGCACTCGCGTGGCAGGAGAGTGTGCAGCGCTTGCGCGCGGCGATCGCCGACCATACCGATTACACGTTCGAGACCACACTGGGCGGACAGACCGTCACCGACTTGCTGCTGGCGGCAGCCGCTGCTGACCACGAACTGGTTATCTGGTACTGCGGGCTGGATAGTCTCGAGCGGCACTTGGCCCGTGTGGCTGCGAGGGTCGCCGGTGGCGGCCATGACATTCCAGAGGCCAAGGTGCGCACGCGGTACGAGGCCAGTCGCGCCAACCTGGTCCGACTGATGCCCCACGTGACCATGCTGCGCGTCTATGACAACACCGCCGAGGCTGATCCGGCGACCGGGCAGCGGCCCGCACCTGATCTGGTGCTCGAGATAAGAGGTGGCGCGTTAGTCTATCCGCGTAGCGCGGGGGAGCTTGCCACGACGCCTGCCTGGGCCAAGCCGCTGGTCGCCCGCGCCTTCCAATGGCAGACCAGCACCGCGAAGTAAGAAGTGGCCGGTTCCGGGGCATTTCAGGCAGCGGCTTTGAGAGCATTCCGACTGGCCGGGTTAGATCAAGTCAACTGGCAGATGACATGGCTAACGACAATACTGTTCAGATAAAATTTTCTCGTGCACAATCGTGCTCCATCGAGGCTTCGATGGACAGAAACGATGGCGAGAACTCGCAAGGCACTGGCGGCGCAAGTTGACGTTGCCCATCTGATCAGCGCGGGGGTGTTGGCCAGCGTGTGCCCGCGCGCTCTGATCGAGGAAGTGTTGGCGGACACCGGCAAGGCCAGCCAGCGCGAGCGACTGCTGCCGGCGCCGGCGGTGGTGTGCCCGGGTCGAGCAGGCGCCGACGGCAGCCGGAAAGCCGCAGGCGCGGCTGCCGTCGGCGCCTGTCGATGGGGTGGCGGATGCGGGTGCTGTCGACCGTCCGGGCATCTCCGACCCCTACCGTCCACCGGGCACGATGCCTTGGAACCCTGATCCGTGGGGTGGAAAGTGATATTTGCGTTGCCGTATAGTCCAATGCTCTAGCATAGACGCGTGCCATTGTCAATAACGCATGAATCGTGCCATTCAGCTACCGTTCAGATAAGCTATTGCCTAGCACGTAATAATCTACCTGTCAAGCGTTATTTCTTGCTAGTGCCGGCCGAAGGCGAGCCCGGGAGGGCGTCTCTAAGGGCAGGCGCTGACCCCATCCGCAGCGCGCGCTACACCCTGCCCGCACTTCCGGGCCGTCCGATATCCTCGACCGGATCATTTCACGCCAACCCGCTTTTCCTCTATCGTTGCCGTACCGATCGGCGAGGGGCGCGCGCATGGGGAACGTGGTTCGTTTGGTGGCCTGTGTGGCCATCCTCATTGGCTTGAGCGCGGAGCTTGCTTTAGGGCTCTTGCTGCCGTCTCGAATCAAAGTCGAGTATGCGCCGCCTCGGCATTTGGTGAATGTCGAGTTGCCTTCAGTTGACCAGGTCGTTCCGTGGTGTGAGTTTGCGATGCGTCCCGACCCTTCGGTTGTCAATGGCCGTCTGTACTCTAATTCCATGGATTGCGACATTGATTCCGATCGGTAGGGCGCGGCGCGTTTCTTTGCTTCTACAAGTTCCGCAGAAGGTGCGGCGTAATGCGTTCGCCCCGTGGGCCGATCAGTTCCTTTCCCCTGATAGGGGTTTGGGGAGCAATGGAACGGAAAACCGGTATAAGGTCGATTTACCCAAACAAACCATATAGATAGCTACCCAACCCTTTGGAGCACCCCTCTTCAATCGCCTTCCCTTTCGTTGGGATCTCGT
>JAJYSM010000100.1 GCA_021793575.1 Pseudomonadota bacterium | reverse complement strand
CATCGCACCCAGGTGCGTGGTCCGTGAATTGACCATTTTCTGGCAGAGGCAGCATCATGCAGGATCTGAACATGGTTTCCAGCGGTCAGCAGCAGCGGGCCTTGTGGCTCAGCACCTTCGCTTTTACCGTGTGCTTTGCGGTCTGGACGATCTTTTCGATCATCGGCATCCAGATCAAGCAGCAACTCGGCCTCAACGAGACCCAGTTCGGCCTGCTGATCGCTACCCCTATCCTCACGGGCTCACTGACCCGGCTGTTCCTTGGCATCTGGGCCGACCAGTACGGCGGTCGGCGCGTACTTGCCATGCTCATGCTTTGCGCCGCCGCGGCCACGTGGATGCTTACCTACGCCCACACCTATCCGCAGTTCCTCGCCGCAGCGCTTTTCGTCGGCCTCGCCGGCGGTTCGTTCTCGGTGGGTGTGGCCTACGTATCGAAGTGGTTCCCGGCCAGCAAGCAGGGCACGGCGCTCGGGGTGTTCGGGGCGGGCAACGTCGGCGCGGCCGTGACCAAGCTGCTGGCGCCGATGGTGATGGTGGCGTCGGGCTGGATCATGGTGGGCCGAATCTGGTCGATCGGTCTGGCGCTAACCGCGGTGCTCTATTACCTGTTGACCGAGGAGGACCCCTCGCTGGCCGAACGACGCAAATCAGGCGTCAAGCCGATGTCGTTCCGCGAACAGATGGTGCCGTTGAGGAATCTCCAGGTCTGGCGCTTCTCGCTCTACTATTTCTTCGTCTTCGGCGGATTCGTGGCGCTGGCTTTGTGGTTGCCGCACTTCCTGATCGGCGCCTACGGGCTCGACGTGGAGACCGCCGGCTTGCTGGCTGCGTGCTATTCAATACCGGCCAGCCTGTTTCGTATCGTGGGCGGCGTGTTGTCCGACAAGGTAGGCGCACGTAGGGTAATGTACTGGACGTTTGGCGTGTCGCTGGTGTGCACCTTCCTGCTGTCGTATCCAGCCACCAGCTACACGATCAGCGGTATCCACGGGCCGATCCATTTCAGCTTGGCGATCGGCGTGGTGCCATTCACCATGCTGGTGTTCGTGCTCGGTTTCTTCATGTCGTTGGGCAAGGCGGCGGTGTACAAGCACATCCCGTCTTACTACCCGCACCACGTTGGTTCGGTGGGCGGCGTGGTCGGCATGATCGGTGGCCTCGGCGGGTTCATTCTGCCTATCACCTTCGGCGCATTGAACGACCTCACCGGTGTGTGGAGCAGCTGTTTCATGCTGCTGTTCCTGCTGGTGGCGACCTCGCTGGCCTGGATGCACTTCACCATACGGCGCATGGAGCGCAGACATTTCCCGCAGCTCCAGCGCGAGACGGATCTGCCGGAGATGATGGCGATGCGGGAGCTGCGGTAGCTGCTTGCCGGCCTCCGTCATGCTGCCCTTCCGCACGATCGCGATCCGCGCCAGACCCTGTTGCGGTTCTGCTGCTTTGACTGCCGCGGGGAGCAGGCCGGGGCCGGCGCGTTCGAGCGGGACCAGATTGCCGCGCGGTTCAACGTCAGCAGCCTGCATGGATGCGGCTCCTCAGGATTGCCTCAGCCGTCAACCGTCGTGGTTGCACGGCTTGGTCGGCACCCGTCGCGACCGGATATCGCGGTCACGAACAGGATGCCACTGCGCCGTGATTTCTCCTCCAGCGCGGCCACGACGAGCACGAACAGCAGATGGCGCAGCTCCGGCTGGATACCGGCGGCTTCGATCAGGTCGGCGCAGGATTCGAGGGTGACGCACATGAAAGAGTCGGTCCGCTGGGGATACGGGGCGATTGCCGCGCATCGACGACATCGGGTGCGTGAGCGCAATCAACCCGCTCGCGCCGGAGCGTTGCAAGCATGACCACGCCGACCGGGCGCGACGATGCACGGCGCGTGGCGCGCGCGCTGGCCGACCTGTCCGGACTGTCGCCGGCGAACTTCGCGATGGTCATGGCGACCGGTATCATCTCGATCGGCCTGCACCAACGCGGCCTGGAGGTGCCGGCGCTGGTGCTGTTCGGCCTGAATCTCCTCGCCTGGGCCGTGCTATGGGGGCTGACTGTGTTGCGTCTGCTGCGCTACACGCGACGCTTTGGCGCGGATCTGATCGACCACCTGCGCGGCCCCGGCTTCTTCACCATGGTTGCGGCCACCGCGGTGCTTGGCAGCCAGTTGGTGCTGCTGACTGCCAGCTTCCGTTACGCGATGGCGCTGTGGGCGATAGCCATCGTGCTGTGGGTGGGCCTGACCTACACGATCTTCACCGCATTCACGATCAAGGAGAACAAGCCCACGCTGGATCGTGGCATCACCGGCGGCTGGCTGCTGGCGGTGGTGGCGACGCAGTCGCTGGCGGTGCTGAGCGCGCTGATCGCTGCGCACTTCGCCCAACCGTGGAAGTTGGAGCTGAACTTCCTCGCCCTGTCGATGTGGCTGTGGGGCGGCATGCTGTACATCTGGATGATGTCGCTGATCTTCTACCGCTACATGTTCTTCCATTTCGCGCCCGACGACCTGGCTCCGCCGTACTGGATCAACATGGGCGCGATGGCGATCTCGACGCTGGCCGGCTCACTGCTGATCGCCAACGCACCCGACGCGCCATTCCTCAATTCGCTGTTGCCATTCCTGAAGGGATTCACGGTGTTCTACTGGGCCACCGGCACTTGGTGGATACCGATGTTGCTGGTGCTGGCGGTGTGGCGCTACGTCTACAAACGCCTTCCGCTGCGCTACGACCCGCAGTACTGGGGCGCGGTGTTTCCGCTCGGCATGTATGCGGTCAGCACGCACGAGATGTCGCGTGCAATGAGCCTTGGCTTCCTCGGCTGGTTGGCGCCGTTGTTCCTGTGGATCGCCATCGCGGCCTGGAGCGTCACTTTCACCGGCCTGCTACGCCGCCTGCTGCACAACCTGTGTTGACGTGGATTGCATTCTGACCGTCGAGCAGCGCGGCCGACTTGATCTGCACCCACACCGCGCTGCCCGGCGCCAGCTGCAGCGCTTTCCACGAGCGCCGGCTGATGCGCGCCAGCAGCGGCGTGGCGCCCGCCTGCAGCCGCACCAGCAGCAGCGCCGGGGTGTCGGTGGCCGCCATGGCGATGACCCGGGCGGGCAGCACGTTGAGGATGCTGCTGGCCTGCGGCCGATCCAGCGCGAGGCTGACGTCGCGCGCGTGGATGCGATAGCGCAGGTGCTGGCCGAGCGCCTCCGGCCGGCGCGCCACGAACAGCGCGCCACCGTCGAAGTCGAGCCGGCTCAGGTGATCCTCGTCGTCGTGGGCGCCCACGGTGGTCTCGATCACCACGCCCGGGTCGTCCGCAAACGCCGCGGCCAGATCCAGCCGCGCCAGCATCGGCGCCAGCGGCCCGCTGTGCACGCCGTGCGGACCGCCCAGCAGCACCAGCTGATCGGCCAGCTGCGCCACCTCGTCCAGCGCATGGCTGACATACAGCAGCGGTATCGCCAGGCTGTCGTGCAGGCGCGACAGATACGGCAGGATCTCCGCCTTGCGCGCCGCGTCCAGCGCCGCCAGCGGCTCGTCCATCAGCAGCAGCCGCGGCTGGCCGAGCAGCGCGCGCGCGATCGCCACGCGCTGGCGCTCGCCGCCCGAAAGTGCGGCGGGCTCGCGCGGCAGCAGCGCCTCGAGGCCGAGCATCGCCACCACGCCGGCGGCATCCAGCGCGTGCGGCCGGGCGGCGCGGCGCAGGCCGTAGTCCAGATTGCCCTGCACGCTGAGGTGCGCGAACAGGCTCGGCTCCTGGAACACATAGCCCACCGCGCGCCGGTGCGGCGGCAGGAACAGCCGGCGGCTGTCGTCCTGCCACACCTCGCCGTCGACGGCGACGAAGCCGCCGGCCACCCGGTCCAGCCCCGCGATCGCGCGCAGGCAGCTGGTCTTGCCGCAGCCGGACGGTCCGAACAGCGCGCTGACGCCGCGCCCCGGCAGCGCCAGATCCACGTCCAGCGCAAAGCCTTCGTGGCGTAGCGCGAGGCGCACGCGGATGCCGTCGGTCATCTCAGAAACTCCGCCGCTGCGGCTGCCCGGCGTACACCGCCAGCAGCACCACGAACGAGAACAGCAGCAGGCCGCCGGCCAGCGCGTGCGCCTGCGCGTATTCCAGCGCCTCGACGTGATCGTAGATCTGCACCGACAGCACCCGCGTGCTGCGCGGGATGTTGCCGCCGATCATCAGCACCACGCCGAACTCGCCCACCGTATGCGCAAAACCCAGCACGCCGGCGGTGACGAAACCGCGCCGCGCCAGCGGCAGCACCACCGTGAAGAAACGATCCAGCGGCCCCGCGCGCAGCGTGGCGGCAACCTCCAGCGGGCGCTCGCCGATCGCCTCGAAGGCATGCCGCAGCGGCTGCACCACGAACGGCAGCGAATACAGCATCGACGCCAGCACCAGGCCGGGGAAAGTGAACGCCAGCAGCCCGAGGCCCAGCGCCTGCGTGATGCCGCCAACCGGACCGTGCGGGCCGAACGCCACCAGCAGGTAAAAGCCCAGCACGGTCGGCGGCAGCACCAGCGGCAGCGCCACGATGGCGGCCACCGGATGCGCCCAGCGCGAGCGCGAGCGCGCCAGCCACCACGCCAGCGGCGTGCCCAGCGCAAACAGCAGCACGGTGACCGTGGCGGCCAGCTTCAGGGTCAGCCACAGCGCGGCAAGATCGTCGGCGGTGAGCAGCACGCGCGGCGTCTCAGTGCGCCCCGGCAAAGCCGTAGCGGCGCAGGATCGCCTGCGCCACCGGGGCGTCGATGAAGCGCGCGAACGCCGCCGCCAGCGGATCGTGCGCGGCGCGGCGGGTGATCACGAAGCCCTGCACCAGCGGGTCGTACAGCGTGTCCGGAATCGGCGCGTAGCCACCCTTCGCCGCGAACGCGGGGTTCAGCGCCAGCGCCAGCGCGATGATGCCGACCTGCGCGTTACCACTTTGCACGAACTGCGCGGTCTGCCCGATGTTCTCGCCGTACACCAGCCGCGGCTTGACGCTGGCCCACACGCCGGCCGCCTTCAGCGCCTGCACCGCGCGCACGCCGTAGGGCGCGTGCTCGGGGTTGGCGATGGCGATGCGGCGGAATTGCGGTTTGGCCAGATCCTGCAGGGTCAGCTTGCGGGCATCTTCGGTGGCGCTCCATAGCACGATGCGGCCGGTGCCGAATGGCGTGGGCGCCGAGGCCGTCAGCCCCGCCTTCGCCAGCGCCTGCGGGTAGCTGATGTCGGCCGCGAAGAACAGGTCGAACGGCGCGCCCTGCTCGATCTGCGTGGTGAACTTGCCGGACGAGCCGTAGATCACCTGCACCTGATCCGCGGGATGCGCCTGCTGGAACGCGGTGACGATGTCGTCCATCGCAAACTTCAGATCCGCCGCGGCGGCAATCGTGATCGATTCCTTCGCCGCCACCGGCAGGGACGTCAGCGCCAGCGCCAGCGCGAACATCAGGCAGCGGATACTGCGAACAGTCATGGTCATCTCCTTCCATCCTGCGGTGACAGGCGCACCGGCGCCCAAGGCTACGAGCGGCGCAGCTGGCGCACGTGGCGCCATACGTAGGCGATCAGCGCGATCGCGAACAGCCCCACGATCACGGCGTCGAAACGGTGGAACCAGACGCCCAGCGTATCCCAGTGCTGGCCCAGCTTCATGCCGATCCAGGCCAGCCCCAAGCACCAGATGAACGAGCCCACGAAGGTATACAGTGTGAACCGCCACAGCGGCATGCGCGCCACGCCGGCGGGAAACGCGATGAAGGTGCGGATCACCGGCAGCAGGCGGCCGACGAAGATGGTGATGTCGCCATGCTGCTGGAACCAGCGGTCGGCCAGGTCCAGATCGCCGTGCGAGATCAGCAGATACTTGCCGTAGCGCTCGATCAGCGGCCGCCCGCCCCACGCGCCCACGGCGTAGGCGATCCACGAGCCCACCACGCAGCCCACCGCGCCGGCCAGCGCCACCAGCCACAGGTTCAGCGTGCCCTGGAACACCAGGTAGCCGGAGAACGGCATGATGATTTCCGACGGCAGCGGAATGCAGGCGCTCTCGATCCCCATCAGCGCCGCGACGCCGGCGTACTGCCAGCGCGAGATGAAGGCGATCACGAAGCCTGCCAGCAGGCCGATGAGTTTTTCCAGCATGGGGCGTCCGCGTCTGTTCCGTGTCGTGTTGCCCGCCATAGTAGCGTCAGCGTAAGCAGGGATCGGATGCCGCATGAAAACGCCCCAACACTAGAGCCATTGCACAACTATGGTTTCGGGCTGACATCAATTAAGTTATGTTATAACATATCGAACACGACCGACTTCCTGCAGCACGATGACTCCTCTGGAAAATGTTGCAGGTGCCTTGGTCGCCTCGGTTGTCGTGGCCTGCGCGGCATTGGTCAGCCGGCTGGTGGTCTGGATGCGGGCGGCCTGCCTTCGCCAGTGGCTGCCTTGGATGCAGGCGACTGCCGCAGGTCTGCTGCTCGGCGATGCGCTGCTGCACATGATGCCCGAGGCGATGGGGCGCGGCGTCTCGGCTACCTGGATGAGTGAATGTCTGGCCCTCGGCATGCTCAGTCTGCTTGGAATCGAGTGTTTCCTGCGCGCCATGAACCGGCCTGCAGCCACCGCCACGTTTGCCAAGATGACCGTCGTTGGCGACTTTGTGCATCATCTGGTGGATGGCATCGTGATTGGTGCGAGCTTCGAGATAGGGCCGGCTCTGGGTGTGATGGTGACCTTGGCCATCCTGCTGCACGAATTGCCGCGTGAGGCAGGAAACGCGGGCGTCCTGGTAGCTGGTGGCTATTCGCCGAAGCGGGCGTTCATCCTGTCGGTGGCCACCACGCTGGCCATTCCATTGGGAACCGTCGGCATGACTGCGATCGGGCATTCGCCGGTATTCATAGGCTCCAGTCTTGCCTTGGCCGCAGGCACCACGATCTATCAGGCCATTGGTGATGTTATTCCCGGTCTGTGGCAGAACCTCGGCGCGCGCGATCGCTTCGCACCGGTGCTTGGCGTGTCTGCCGGTTTGGTTTTCATGTGGGCGACGGCGTTGCTCGATCGTGTCCTGCGGTAGCCGACCTTTCGCGTGGCCAGCGGCCGCACGAAAACCGTTGTGCATGCCATTAGCTGGTGTGATGCACACCGGCAGTGCGTCCTCCACATGGAAATTGCGCAGGAAAGCAACCAACACCCATGACTTTTGGCGCAGGTGCATCGTGCCAACGATCTGTAATGTTTTAACATCATATTTATGCATGATTTGCCGGAGAGATTCCTTGATGAAACCGTCCCTGCTGGCCCTGAGCCTTGCCGTTGCGCTGGGCACAGCCACGGCGCCTGTCCACGCCGCTGACGTCGCTTCCACCCCCGCAACTGCGGCTGCCGCAGTTGCGCCAGCCGGGGACGACTCCAGCCCCGACCTCCGCCACAAGCCACCGGTGAAGACGCGGAACCTCGGCGCGGTCGATGTGTCGGCGGCGCTGGATGACGCGCGCAATGCGCTGTCGCCGGATACCGGCAGCAGCCAGTACGTGATCGACCAGAAGGCGATCAGGCAGCTGCCGCTGGGGGCAGCCACGCCGATGAACCAGGTGCTGCTGCAGGCGCCCGGCGTGGTGCAGGATTCCTACGGCGCCTTGTATGTGCGCGGTGACCACGCCAACCTGCAACCTGATTCCCCACATCACGCATCCAACGTTGCAAGCCGGTAAGTCAGCGGCGGGGTTCGGGCGGCGGCGACGATGAGGCGAGGGACGAGTGCCGCCAAGTCGAAGCGGCGATTGAAGCGGTAACAA
>JAJYSM010000099.1 GCA_021793575.1 Pseudomonadota bacterium | reverse complement strand
TCGCCGCGCTGTCGCTGATCGTGCCCGCGATCATGGTGGTCACCATGCTGATGATCCTGCTGCTGGTTTTGATCCTGCTGCTGGCCGTGATGTTCCTCGTCCTGCCCCAGCGGCTGCGCCATCACCATCGCCGTGGAGGACATCAGCCATGCGCCGCAGATGATCCACGTGCCCCATTGTTTCTTCATGACGCTTGTCTCCTGTTGATGGCGAAAGAACCGGCATCGGCGTGACCGCCCGCTCGCGCCACCGATGGCGATCGCAGGCCGCAGCCTCACCGTGCTCCCTGCACCATCACCGTTCGCCACCGGCATGCGTGTGAATATTCCGGTGAAGCGGCTTCACATTTGCCAGCCGCCCGCTTCAATGCCGCCACGGGGCTGGGCTACCATGGCGGTTTTCGGTCAGCGGGAAACGCCACATGCAGCTCGATCAGGTCAGGGCAATCATCACCGGCGGCGCGTCCGGCCTCGGCCACGCGGTGGCGCAGCAGCTGGTGGCGCGCGGCGGCCAGGTGGCGCTGTTCGACGTCAACGAGGACAAGGGCCACGCCGCGGCGAAGTCGCTAGGCGCGGCGGCGCGGTTCTTCCGCACCGACGTCACCTCCGAAGACGGCGTGGCGCTGAACGTGGCCGCGGCGCACGCCGCGATGGGCGGCCTCAACGCGCTGGTGAACTGCGCCGGCATCCTCGGTGCCGGCCGCGTGCTGGGCAAGGAGGGCGCCATGCCGCTGGCGAACTTCGCCACCACGGTGATGGTGAACCTGGTCGGCAGCTTCAACGTGGCCAAGGCGGCTGCCGCGCTTATGCAGGGCAACGCGGCGGGCGAGGACGGCGAGCGCGGCGTGATCGTCAACACCGCCTCGGTCGCCGCCTACGAAGGGCAGATCGGCCAGGCAGCCTACTCCGCCTCCAAGGGCGGCGTGGTCGGCATGACCCTGCCGATGGCGCGCGAGCTGGCGCGCTTTGGCATCCGCGTCAACACCATCGCGCCAGGCATCTTCTGGACGCCGATGGTCGACGGCATGCCCGAGGCGGTGCAGCAGTCGCTCAGCGCGTCGATCCCGTTCCCGTCGCGGCTGGGCCAGCCCCATGAATATGCCGACACCGTGGCCTTCATCCTCGGCAACCGCTACATCAACGGCGAGACGATCCGCCTGGATGGCGCGGTGCGACTGCAGCCGAAGTGATTTGACGGGGCGGGAACGGGGAACGGGGAACGGGGAACGGGGAACGGGGAACGGGGAACGGGGAACGGTAAAGCGTCGTCGATTTGCCGCTCCCTGCATGCGGAAGCGCTTTGACAGCGCAGTGTGTCGGGTTTGCCAACTCCCCGTTCCCCGTTCCCCGTTCCCCGTTCCCCGTTCCCCATCCCACCATCCCACCATCCCACCATCCCACCATCCCACCATCCCGAGCCATCGCATGAAAGCTTCCGACGTCAAGAAAGGCAATGTGGTCGAGCACGACGGCACCGTCTACCAGGTGCGCGACATCGAGCGCAGCTCGCCCAGCGCGCGCGGCGGCAACGTCACTTTCCGCTTCACTCTGTATTCGATTCCCGGCGCACGCAAGTTCGACCTCAGCCTGCGCGCCGATGATGATCTGCGCGAGATGGATCTGGTACGCCGCGCGGCGAATTTCTCCTACATGGACGACGGCGCGTTCGTGTTCATGGATGCCGAGGATTTCACCCAGTATCCGCTGTCGCCCGAGCTGGTCGGCGACAGCACCGGCTACATCGTCGAGGGCGTCGAGGGCTACTACGTGCAACTGATCGACGACGCGCCGGTGGGCCTGCAGGTACCGACCAGCGTGGTGCTGACGGTGGTCGACACCGCGCCGGAAATGAAGGGCTCCAGCGCCACCAAGCGCAACAAGCCGGCCAAGCTCAACACAGGCATCGAGATCCAGGTGCCCGAGTACATCAGCAACGATGAGAAGGTTTGGGTGAACACGCTCACCGGGGAATTTGCCGGCCGCGCGTGAGCCCTGCGCGACCGTTGACATTGTGGGAGCGACTTCAGTCGCGATGCTCTTGCCTTGATGCCACCGAAGTGCAAGAGCATCGCGACTGAAGTCGCTCCTACAATCGCTCCCACTGAATTCGCTCCTGCATTGAGTACATGGCGCTTGTCTGGTGCAGTATCACGAATCCCCGGAGTCCCAGCACCCCCATGCCTCCCAGCGATTATTCGCTACGCGCTCACTTGGTCGAAAGCCTGACCGGCATCAAGCGGCCGGATGTGCCGCTGCAGGTGGTGCTGCGCAATACCGCGGCGGTGATCGTGCCGATGGGCATCGGCATCGCCATGGGCTATCCGCAGGTCGGGCTGGGCGTGGGCGCCGGCGCGCTGAACACGATGTTCTCCGATCAGCCCGGGCCGTATCGCCAGCGCCTGCAGCAGCTGCTGCTGGCGTCGCTGGCGGCCGGGCTGGCTTCGCTGATCGGCCTGCTGATCGGCGATCAGATGCTGCCGATGCTGGCGGCCACCGCCGCGTTCGGTTTCTTCGGCGGCCTGCTGGTGGTGTTCGGCGTCGACATCGCCCGCGTCGGCATGACCAGCATGATCCTGCTGGTGATCACGGCGGCCACGCCGACCTCGCCTGCGGCAGCGCTGGACGGCGCGCTGCTGATCACCGCCGGCGGCCTGCTGCTGACCCTGTTCTCGCTGGCGGCCTGGCCGTGGCAGCGTTATCTGCCGGAACGCCATGCGCTGGCCGGCGTGTATGCCGGCCTCGCCGCGCTGGCCCGGCAGCAGCGGCAGGACGACGCCGACGTGCCCGCGCTCACCGATGCGATGACGACGCTGCAGCACACCCTGCTCGGTCGGCATCGCTCGCATGGCCGCGCGATGGAGGCGTTCGGCGTGCTGCTGGAACTGGCCGAGCGGATCCGGCTGGAACTGACCGCGATGGCCGAGCTGCATGCCGAACCGACCGTCCACGCACTGTTTCGTGACGATGCCGCGTGCGTGCTGGCGGCGATCGCCGCAACGCTGGAACGCGGCGAATCGTCCGATCACGCCGGCCATGCGCTGCAGACCCTGCAGGCCAGCGAGCAGGCCCTGCTCGGTGGCGACGACATGAGCGGCAGCCTGGCCGCGCACATCCACGCGCTGTCCGGCCAGCTGGCCGCCGCGGTGCGCAACGCCGACTGGGCCGGCAGCGGCGGCGAGTTGCGCGCCAGCGCGGCGGAAACCCGCCTGCCCAAGGCGCTGCGCAGCAGCTCGGCCTGGGCCACCCTGCGCGCCAGCCTCACGCCGCGCTCGATCGCGTTCCGGCACGCCGTGCGCATGGCCGTCAGCTTCAGCCTGGCGCTGCTGGTCTCGCGCGTGCTGCAGCTGCCGCACGGCTACTGGCTGCCGATGACCGCCGCGATCGTGCTGCGGCCGGACTTCGCCGCCACCTTCAACTTCGGCCTGTTGCGCGTGGTCGGCACCGTGCTGGGGTTGGTGCTGACCACCGCACTGCTGCACATCACGCCGAACGAGCCGTGGGCGCACCTGGCGCTGATGGCGGTGCTGTGCATGGCGTTCCGCTATCTGGCCACTGCGCACTACGGCATCGCGGTGGCCGCGCTCACCGGCACGGTGGTGATCCTGCTGTCGTTCTACGGCGTCAACCCGAGCACCGCGGTGCTGGACCGGGTGCTCAACACCGTGCTCGGCTGCGGCCTGGCGCTGCTCGCCTACATCGCCTGGCCGACCTGGGAGCGCGGCCGCGCACGCAGCGCGCTGGCGATCATGCTGGACGCCTATGCCAGCTACCTGCGCGCGCTGGCGCAGCCCGGCCAGCGCAGCGCCCACCGCGAGACGCGCAGCGCGGCGCGCACGGCGCGCAGCAATGCGCAGGCCTCGATCGAGCGCATGCGCAGCGAGCCGGCCACCCCGCCGGCACTGCTGGCGCTGGCGCGCGCGCTGTTCGCCAACGGCAACCGCCTGGCGCGCACCGCGATGACACTGGAGGCGCTGCTCGACGACCTCGCCGGGCTGCCGGTGCAGGTCGAGCTGCGCCGTTTCGTGGAGCAGGCGGCCACCGCCGTGCAGGCTACCGCCAGCACACTGCGCGAGCAGCGTGTGCCCTGCGGCGTGAGCGACCTGCGCGCGATGCAGCGCGCCCTGCTGGCGCAGCTGCACGGCCACCCGGACCGCGCCGCGGTCGATCTGCTGGCGCGCATCAGCGACCGCCTGGTGGACAACGTGAACACGCTGGCGCACGTGCTCAACCACAGCCGGCCGGAACCTCTGGCGATGCTCGCCGCGCCGCCCGGGTAAACCACTGTGGCGCGCAAGACCCGCGATGGTCTTGCAAGAGCAGGTGGGTAATACCCGCCCGCTCTTGCCTTGCGGACGGCCCTGTCGGCCCCCGGCGCGACGCCGGTAGACAGAGGTTTTACACTGCCGGGATGCTGAAGATCGATGCCCACGCGCACATCCTGCCGCCGGACTGGCCCAACCTCGCCGTGAAGTACGGCGACGAGCGCTTTCCGGTGATGACGCACGCGGACAACCGGCATCGCATCTACAAGGACGGCAAGTTCTTCCGCGAAGTGTGGGATTCGGCGTTCAACCCGCAGCACCGCATCGACGATTACGCGCGCTTCGGCGTCGGCGTGCAGGTGATCTCCACCGTGCCGGTGCTGCTGTCGTACTGGGCGCCGGGCCACCAGGCGCTGGAGCTGCACCGTCATCTGAACGACCACATGGCCGGCGTCTGCCGCGATCATCCGCGCCACTACGCCGGCATCGGCACGGTGCCGCTGCAGGCGCCGGAGCTGGCGATCCGTGAGCTGGAGCGCTGCATCGACGAACTCGGCCTGCAGGGCGTGCAGATCGGCTCGCACTGCGGCGACTGGAATCTGGATGCGCCGGAGCTGTTTGCGTTCTTCGAGGCCGCCGCCGATCTGGGCGCCGCCGTGCTGGTGCATCCGTGGGACATGATGGCCGCCGCCTCGATGCCCAAATACTGGATGCCGTGGCTGGTCGGTATGCCGGCCGAGCAGTCGCGCGCGGCCTGCTGCCTGGCGTTCGGCGGCGTGCTGGAGCGGCTGCCGAAACTGCGCGTGATGCTGGCGCACGGCGGCGGCAGCTTTCCGTGGACGATCGGCCGCATCGAGCACGGCTTCCGCATGCGCCCGGATCTGGTCGCCACCGACAACCCGCGCAACCCGCGCGACTACCTGCAGCGGTTCTACTTCGACTCCTGCGTGCACGATGAGCGCGCACTGCGCTATCTGCTGGATGTGACCGGCGTCGGGCAGGTGATGCTCGGCACCGACTATCCTTTCCCGCTGGGGGAGCAGCAGCCAGGCAGCGGCATCGAGGCATTGGGCCTGGGTGACGTGGCGCGCGCCCGCTTGTTCCACGGCACCGCGCTGGAATGGCTGGGCCTGCCCCGGCACCGCTTCGTTCCCGATCATCGCTTTCAGGAGTCAGCATGAGTTTCCTGCGCACCACCGCCATCAGCGCCACCCTCCTGCTCGGCAGCGTGATGCTGGCCGGCGCCGTCCACGCCACCGAGGTCAGCATGGCCGACGGCAGCGTCACCTTCAGCACGCCGAACGACTGGCTCGACATCATGGACACCCAGGGCGATCCGGAAGTGCGCGTGTTCCAGGTGCCCGACCCCTCGCCGACCGGCAAGTCCAGCCTCGCACGCATCACCGTTACCGTGCGGCAGGCGCCGGACATCAACAGCTTCCAGCAGTACCAGGGCGACGCCACCGCCAAGGCGATGGCGCTGCCCGGTTACAAGGCCGCGCCGGTGCCGCCGCAGCCGAACAGCAACTTTTACACCGCGCAGGAAGGCGGCGCGCCGTTCCACTACGTCGAACGCTACTGGCTGAAGAACGGCCGCGCGATCCAGCTGCGCTGCGTGCGACCGGCGCAAAGCCAGGCCGGCGCCGCGTGGAAGGCCGCGTTCGACCATGGCTGCGACGCGATCGCCGCGCGCCTGAAATAGCTCGTAGCAAGCGAGTGGTGTGTGGGATCGACTTGTGTGGGAGCGACTTCAGTCGCGATGCTCCTGCACCAGGGTCGATCAAGGCACAAGCATCGCGGCTGAAGCCGCTCCCACAAGAAAAGCGATCACACCATGGCAATGCTTGATTACCAGGCCAGCAGCGATTGGGCCCGCGCTTGCGATGCCGCCGATCCGCTGGGCGCGTTTCGCGACGAGTTCCTGATTCCGCCGCACGAGGCGAGTGACGGCACGCCTGTCGACAGTACGTACTTCTGCGGCAACTCGCTGGGCCTGCAGCCACGCGCGGTGCGCGCGGCGGTCAATGCGGAGCTCGACTACTGGGCCGAGCTGGGCGTGGAAGGCCACTTCAAGGGCCGCCTGCCGTGGCTGGATTATCACGAGTATCTGCGCGACGACCTGGCGATGATCGTCGGCGCGCAGCCCGGCGAAGTGGTGGCGATGAACACGCTGGGCGTCAACCTGCACCTGCTGATGGTGAGCTTCTACCGGCCGACCCCGCAGCGCCACGCCATCCTGATCGAGGCCGGCGCGTTTCCCACCGATCGCTACGCGGTGGAATCGCAGGTGCGCTTCCACGGCTTCGATCCGGCCAGCGCGCTGATCGAGCTGGAGGCGGACGAGGCGAACGGGCTGATCTCCCTCGCGGCGATCGAGCGCGCGCTGGCCGAGCACGGCGCGCGCATCGCGCTGGTGATGCTGCCGGGCATTCAATACCGCACCGGCCAGGCATTCGACCTTCAGGGGATCACCGCGCTGGCGCACCGGTACGGCTGCACGGTGGGTTTCGATCTCGCCCATGCGGTCGGCAATCTGCCGCTGCAGCTGCACGACAGCGGTGCGGATTTTGCCATCTGGTGCAGCTACAAATACCTCAATGGCGGCCCCGGCGCGGTCGGTGGCGCGTTCGTGCACGCGCGCCATGCGCAGGCCGTGCTGCCGCGCTTCGCCGGCTGGTGGGGCCAAGACAAGGCCACCCGCTTCCAGATGGGCCCGCAGTTCGCACCGATCCCCGGCGTGGACGGCTGGCAGCTGTCCAACCCTCCGATTCTCGCGCTGGCGCCGCTGCGAGCGTCGCTGGAGATTTTCCGCCGCGCCGGCATGCCCGCCCTGCGTGAAAAATCGCTGCAGCTCACCGGTTACCTCGAATGGCTGGTGCAGGCCCGACTGGCCGACGTGCTGGACGTAGTCACACCGAGCGACCCCACCCGCCGCGGCGCGCAGCTGTCGATCCGCGTGCGCGGCGGCCGCGCCCGGGGCCGCGCCCTGTTCGAGTACCTGATGCAACACGGCATCATCGGCGACTGGCGCGAACCCGACGTCATCCGCATCTCGCCGGCACCGCTCTACAACCGCTTTGCGGATTGTCTGGTGTTTGCACAGGCGGTGCAGGAGTGGGGGTGGCTTGGCTGACCTGGAATCGACTGGCCTTGCAATGACTGCATGTAACTGTAACGCCCGCGTTCGAGGAAAATCCCAGCAGTCACGCCCAGGCAATCAAATAAGCGGTTCCTGTCTCGCCTCTAGATCCATATTATCTTGCGGCATTTCATGAAAAACCGAGACGCGCAATGGAAAATTCTCAAAAACAGCACGTTTATTCATTTACTCCCAAACAACTTGGAGAGGATTGGCTGCTAACCATTGATTTGCAAAAGTTGAACATGATTCGTCAACCCCTGCTGTTGCACGGCTTGATCGGGAAGTTCACTGAAGGCCAATGGCTGGGCTATGATTATGGGAATTTCAGTATCCGGGACAATGAACAAGTCATCATTTCCTGTTCACAGACCAGCTCGTTGCCAATAGTTTCAAAAGATGATCTGGCGGTCATGACAGGCTATGATGCGGAAAGCTTTACAGTCGAATATTTCGGGAAAAAAGTCCCGTCATCAGAAAGCTCCCTCCATTTCAGCGCATATCAAGAGCGGGCTGATCTTGGCGCTGTAGTGCATGGTCATATTCTGGATTTTGATCCAGTGCACAGAGATATCGCAGAGTATTTTCTT
>JAJYSM010000028.1 GCA_021793575.1 Pseudomonadota bacterium | reverse complement strand
AAGGAGCACCGGCCTATCTTGTTGGCACTTCGTCCCAGGCTGCGCTGGGAGCGGTTCTCATGAACGCCCTGAAAGAACTCGGGGCGTCAGAGGCCATCGGCCCTCGGACTTCGACGGACGTAACACCGGCTAGGCCGCCGAAGCCAGCTTGGTCGGCTGCGCGCCGCGGATCACGGCGGCGCGCAGCTCGGCCGGGTCGAAGTCGTCCACCGAGATGAATTCGAACACGTTCTCGCGCACGCGCTTGAGCAGCTCGAACTCGGCCGGCGAGATCACCCCGGCCTGCCTGGCCTCGACCAGCTGGCCGACGTAGTCGTACGCCTTGAACTGGCCTGACTTCTGCGCCTTCACGAACTTGCGCTCGACCGGCTCGGCCTGGATCACGTCGGGCAGCAAGGCGTTCATGCGGCCGACGGTGTTGTTCGCCGTCGGGCTCAGGTAGACCCATTCCAGCAGGCGGTCACGCGCCTCGCTGGGGGCGGTGATCAGGGCGGCCACGCGCCGGCCCAGGCGATCGGACGGCGGCACTTCGCGCCGGCCGAACGGGAACACCAGCAGGTGCAGCAACCACGCCACCGGGCGCACCGGAAAGTTGCGGATGGCGCCGTCCAGTGCGCTCTGCATCTGCCACACGCACTCGTGGAAAGCCCACGCCAGCAGCGGACGATCCGCCTCCGGCCGGCCGGTGTCCTCGTAGCGCTTGAGCATTGCGCTGGCGATGTAGAGATAGCTGAGCACGTCACCCAACCGCGCCGACAGCTTCTCCTTGAACTTCAGCTTGCCGCCCAGCACGCCCATGAACACGTCAGCGCACAGCGCCAGCGCGGCGGAGTAGCGATCGAGCTTGCGGTAGTAGCGGCGCGTGTACGCATCCCCGGCGCTCTCGCCCAGGCGCGAGCCGGTCAGGCCCAGCACGAAGCTGCGCACGGCGTTGGAGATGCCAAAGCCGAGATGGCCGAACAGCAGGCGGTCGAAGGTGCGCAGCTGCTCGCCGCGGTCGGTGATCGCCAGCGCCTGCATCTCCTTCAGCACGTAAGGATGGCAGCGGATCGCGCCCTGGCCGAAGATCATCAGACTGCGCGTCATGATGTTGGCGCCCTCCACCGTGATCGCGATCGGCACGCCCTGCCAGGCGCGGCCGGCGTAATTCTTCGGGCCGAGCTGCACGCCCTTGCCACCCAGCACGTCCATCGCGTCGGATGCCACCTGGCGGCCCCATTCGGTAGCGTGGTACTTCGCGATCGCCGACGGCACCGCCGGCTTCTCGCCGCGATCGACCGCGGCGGCCGTGGCGCGCGACAACGCGGCGGTGGCATAGGTCAGGCCGCCGATGCGCGCCAAGGCCTCCTCCACGCCCTCGAAGCGGGCGATCGCCAGTCCGAACTGCTTGCGCATGCGCGCGTAGGCACCCACCGACGCCACCGCGGCGCGCACGGCGCCGGTGGCATTGGACGGCAGCGAGATGGCGCGGCCGACCGACAGGCACTCCACCAGCATGCGCCAGCCGTGACCGGCCATGTGCGGGCCACCGATCAGCGTGGACAGCGGCACGAACACGTCCTTGCCGCGCACCGGCCCGTTCTGGAACGGCACGTTCAGCGGGAGATGGCGGCGACCGAGCTGCAGGCCCGGCGTCGCGCGCGGCAAGAGCGCCAGGGTGATGCCCAGATCCTCTTTCTCGCCCAGCAGGTGCTCCGGGTCGTACATGCGGAACGCCAGCCCGACCACGGTGGCGATGGGTGCCAGCGTGATGTAGTGCTTGTCGAAGGTGAGCCGGATGCCCAGCGTATCAACGCCGTCGACGCTCTGCCGGCAGACGATGCCGAAGTCGGGAATCGAGGTGGCATCGGAGCCGGCGTATGGGCCGGTGAGGGCGAAGCAGGGAATCTCCTCGCCCACCGCGAGCCGCGGCAGGTAGTGGTTTTTCTGCTCCTCGCTGCCGTAATGCAGCAGCAGCTCGGCCGGCCCGAGCGAGTTGGGCACGGCCACGGTGGAGGCGGCCGTAGCCGACATCGTGGCCAGTTTCTGCAGCACTGCAGAATGCGCCAATGCGGAAAATTCCAGCCCGTTGTAGCGCTTGGGAATGATCATGCCGAAGAACTTGTGCTGCTTGAGGAATGCCCAGATATTCGGCGGCAAATCGGCCAGCTCGTGGGTGATCTGCCAGTCGTCGAGCATGCCGCAGAGTTCCTCCACCGGGCCGTCGAGGAAGGCCTGCTCCTCCACGCTCAGCTCGGGCCTGGGCTGCTTCAGCAGCTGATGCCAGTCCGGCTTGCCGGAAAACAATTCGCCCTCGAAACCGACCGTGCCGGCCTCCAGCGCGGTCTGCTCGGTGTCGGACAGTTTCGGGGTGGCCCTGGCGAACAGCTGCAGCAGCGGCGCGCTGATCTGCCGGCGACGGAAATTCACCAGCAGCAGCGGCACGGCAATCGCCGACTCGAGGATCAGCAGGATCACCATCGTCCACAACGCATGCGTCAGCAGGCCCACCACCAGGGTGGTCGCCAGCGTGGCGATGGCCCAGGTGCGCAGGCTGCTGCGGTGATAGGCACAGGCACCGGTGGCCACCAGTGCCGCCAGCAGGGTCAACAGGATGGACATCTCAGCACCTCATTGCGATTGAACAGCACCGGCACGCTGCCGGACCACGGGTGAATCCAGACTCTGCACGAAGCGAACCACTTCGCGCGTAAACGCATCGTTGACGTCGCCCGCCACCATGTGCGTGGCATCAGCCAGTTCCACATGTTGCGCATGCGGCACCAGTTGCAGGAACTCTTCCACGGTGGCACGCGACACCACGTCGCTGCGCGCGCCCGAGAGCAGCAGCACCGGCACGTCCACCTTCGCCGCGGCGGTTTGCAGCTGCGGCTGGTAGCGCTCGCTCTCGCGCACCACGCCGGTCAGCAGTGCCGGATCCCAATGCCAGCGCAATCGGCCATCGGCACCCTCGCGCAGCAGCGGGCGCAGCTGCTGCTCGCTCTTGCGCTCGCGTCGTTGCGGCAGGTAGCCGGCGATCCGCTCGGCCGCTTCGGCGTAGTCGGCAAAGCCGTCCGGATGCGCCTGCATGAAGGCGAGAATGCGCTCCACCCCGGCGGTCTCCCACCGCGGCGTGATATCGACCAGCACCAGCGCAGAAAACGGCGCGGGACGTACTTCACCGGCAATCATCAGCCCGAGCAGGCCGCCCATCGAGGCGCCCACCAGCACCGGCGGCTGCGGCTGGGCACGGGCAAGTCGCAGCAGGTCGTCGGCGAACTGTTCCAGGTGGTAGTCACCCGAACCCACGCGATCGCTTTCACCGTGGCCGCGGCTGTCGAAGGTCACGCAACGGCAGCCGGCCACGGCCAGCGAGACCGCGGCGCCGTTCCAGGCGCCGCGGGTCTGGCCAAAACCATGCGCGAACAGCAACACCGGTGCGCCGGCAGGGTTGCGCGTCTGCACCGCCAGGCTGAGATCAGCCACCGGGAAACGGGTGATGCTGTCTTGGATGTAGTCTTCGGTAACCATACGGATGAGTATGGATCGGTCGAGTCGCTGACGTCAAGCGCGCCACCGCTGGGCCGGACGACCGTCACATGGCCGCTGCGAGGGCAGCGACTGCCACGGTCACACATTACAAAGCGGCAGGGTATCGGTACCATACGCTGATGAATGTGAGCAGCAAACCCGAACGCACCCGCCTTTCCGCCGAGGACTGGGAGCTGGCCGCCATGCAGTTGATCGCCGATCAGGGCGTCGGCGCCGTGGCGGTGGAAGCGCTGGCACGCCAGTTGGGCGTAACCAAGGGCAGCTTCTACTGGCATTTCCGTACCCGTGAGGCGCTACTCAACGCCACCCTGGAACGCTGGGAGCAGCACGGTGAACGCGAGATTTTCAGCCAGATCGAGCTGATCGCCGACCCGCGCGAGCGTCTGCCCGAGCTGTTTCGCCGGGTGGCCCACGAGCTGCAGTCGCATCGCGTGTACGCCGCGCTGCTGAAGGCGCTCGATCATCCGCAGGTGGTGCCGGTGATGGCGCGGGTGTCGCAGCGACGGATGGATTTCCTCACCACCGCGTACCGCGAAGCCGGCCTGCCGCCGCCGCAGGCGCTCAATCGGGCGCGGCTGACCTACGCCGCTTACGTCGGCTTCCTGCAGCTGAATTTCACCCTCGGCCTGCCGCGCATCAACCACGAGGAGTTCGATGCCTACGTGGAGCACATGATCGCCACCCTGATTCCCGCGTAACCCTTTGCTGGCACACGCGCGCCGCGATGGTGAGCGGGTGCCGTTGCTGCGTCCCACCTTGCAATGCCAGTAATCGCAAACTACCGTTCCTGCTCTTTTTTACGGCAAGACCAGAGAGGAAAGCGATGGCGAGCAAGCTGGCGGCGCTGCAGCAGTGGGTGGACGAGGTGGCGGTGCTGACCCGCCCCGCACAGATCCACTGGTGCGACGGTTCGGATGCCGAATACCAGGCGCTGGTGCAGCAGATGCTGCAGACCGGCGACCTGATCGAGCTGAACCAGCAGACCCATCCGGGCTGTTACCTGCACCGTTCGCACCCGTCGGACGTGGCGCGCGTCGAGCATCTGACCTTTGTCTGCCATCCGCAGCAGGAAGACAGCGGCCCGAACAATCACTGGATGGATCCGGCCGCCGCCCACGCGAAGATCGACGCCCTGTTCGACGGCTGCATGGCAGGCCGCACCCTCTACGTGATTCCCTACTGCATGGGACCGATCGACTCGCCGCTGGCGCGCTGCGGCGTGGAGCTCACCGACAGCCCCTACGTGGTGGCCAACATGCGCATCATGACGCGCATGGGCGCCGCCGCGCAGGCGCGCATCGAGCGCGAGGGCCGGTTCGTGCGCGGCCTGCATTCCATCGGCGAACTGGATCCCGAGCGCCGCTTCATCATGCACTTCCCCGACGAACTGCTGATCAAGTCCTACGGCTCCGGTTATGGCGGCAACGCACTGCTGGGCAAGAAATGCCACGCGCTGCGCATCGCCAGCCACCAGGCCCGCGCCGAGGGCTGGCTGGCCGAGCACATGCTGATCGTCGGCATCGAGAACCCGCTGGGCGAGACGCATTACATTGCCGCCGCGTTCCCGTCCGCCTGCGGCAAGACCAACCTGTCGATGCTGATTCCGCCGGAAGGTTACCTGCGCGATGGCTGGAAGGTGTGGACAGTGGGCGACGACATCTGCTGGATGCGCCCGGGCACGGACGGCCGCCTGCATGCGATCAACCCGGAATCCGGTTTCTTCGGCGTGGCACCGGGCACCAGCGACGCCACCAACCACAATGCCATGAGGAGCATCTCGCACGACACCATCTTCACCAACGTCGCCGTCACCGCCGACAACCAGCCGTGGTGGGAAGGCCTGCCCGGCACGCCGGTCAGCGACTGGCAGGGGCGTGCGTACGATCCGGCGAATGGCCCGGCCGCGCATCCCAACTCGCGCTTCACGGTCAGCGCGAGGCAGTGTCCCACCTGGTCGGCGCAGGCCGAGGCGCCCGCGGGCGTGCCGATCAGCGCGATTGTGTTCGGCGGCCGCCGGCCCGCCCTGCTGCCGCTGGTGATGGAAGCGCGCGACTGGGCCCACGGCGTGCTGATGGGCGCCGCGATGGGCTCGGAAACCACCGCCGCCGCCACCGGCGCAGTCGGCGTGCTGCGGCGCGACTCGATGGCGATGAAGCCGTTCTGCGGCTACCACTTCGGCGACTACTTCGCGCACTGGCTGGCCTTCGACCGGCCCGGTGCGAAGCTGCCGAAAATTTTCCACGTCAACTGGTTCCGCAAGGGCAGCAACGGCCAGTTCCTGTGGCCCGGCTACGGCGACAACCTGCGCGTGCTCGAATGGATGATCGAGCGCATCGAGGGCCGCGCCACCGGCGTCGACAGGCCGATCGGCATCCTGCCGGCCGACGGCGAACTGAAGCTGGATGGACTGGCGCTGGAACCGGCCTGGCTCGACGAGCTGCTCGAGGTGGATCACGCCGGCTGGCAGGACGAGCTGGCCGCGATCGGCGATTATCTGGAAACCTTCGCCCCGCGCCTGCCCGAGCGTCTGCGCGTCGAGCAGCAGCGCATCGCGCAGGCGCTGGTCGAGGCTGCCGAGCAGCCGCGGCGCCAGGCCAGCGGCTGACGGGCTGAGCATCGGCAGCCGGCATCCAAACGCTTTGGCGCGCTGCTGCATCGAAGCTGGCAAGATGATTGCCGTCCGCCCCAAGCCGGAAACACCCATGCGCTCTGCGACTGCCGCAGAAGCCGATGATGCCGACGACGTGCGCGCCGCCGCCGCCGGTGATCGCCATGCGTTCCAGCGGCTGTACCGGCTGCACGTGGGCCGCGTGCATGGCGCGGTTTATCGGCTGGCCGGCTACGATCACGCGCGCGCCGAGGACCTGACCCAGGACGCCTTCGTGCGCGCCTGGCAGAAACTCCCCGGCTTCCGCCACGAGAGCGCGTTCGGCACCTGGCTGTACCGGCTGGCGGTGAACGTGGCGCTGATGGACATCCGCGCCCGCGGCGCCGACCCGGTCAGCATGCGGGACGACGAGCGGTTGCCCGATCCCGGCCAGCTGCCGTTCTGCGCCGCCGAGCGCGAGGAGCTGCAGCGCGCCATCGGCCAGCTGCCGCCGCGTGCGCGCGCCGTGCTGGTGCTGCACGACATCGAAGGCTGGCGGCATGACGAGATCGGCCATGCGCTGGGCATGGCGGCGGGCACCTCCAAGGCGCAGCTGCACCGTGCCCGCAGCCTGCTGCGCAAACTCTTGGGAGAACGCTGATGTACGAATTCGCCTGGCGCCGCCAGCTGCGCGATCTGCGCCAGCCGCTGAGCCCACCGGATGAGCTGTGGGGGTCGATCCATGCGCGGCTGGATGCGCTAGCGCCGCTGCAGGTCGCCCCGCCCGCCGCCAAGGCCGAGCCGCCATCCGTCCGCCGACGGCGGCGGCTCGGCGCCGTCGGCCTGGCGGCGTCGATCGGGTTGAGTGCCGCTGTCGGCTGGTACGTGCTGCGCCCGGCCGCCGCTCCGATGCCGGTCATCAGCGCGGTCAGCTTTGTTCACTGGAAGCCTGTCGACCCACGCCTGGCTGGCGCCACGATCGAGCTGGACGCGGCACGCATGGAGCTGCAACAGGCGCTGCGACAGGCGCCCGACTCACCCGCACTACAGCGCCTGCTGGTGCGCACCGAGCGCCAGCAGGCCCAGCTGCGCCGGCTGGGTCGGGAAGCCGGCTGAGATCCTCGCAATGACCATGAAAAGCACCCGCTACCTTCCGCTGCTGCTGTGCCTGTGCGTGGGCTGCGCGCTCGCCGGCACGCCGATCCAGCTGCGCCATGACGCCAGCCCCACGACGCATGTCAGCATCAGCAATATCGCCGGCACGGTGACCGTGCTCGGCTGGGATCGCAACGAGGTGCAGGTGGCTGGAGAGCTGGGCGACGGCGCCAAACCGCTGACCATCAGCGGCAGCAATGGCAACCTGGCGATCAAGGTCGAGCCGCAGGGTGGCTCCGGCTGGTTCCACTGGGCCAGTGACAGCCGCATGGGGCCCACCGCGCTGGAAGTGCACGTGCCCCGGGCCGCATCGCTGGCGATCAGCGTGATCAGCGCCTCACTGGTCATCGACGGCGTCGATGGTGGCAGCATCTCGCTCGATACGGTCAGCGGCAAGGCGCGCATCCAGGCGCGCACCCCTTCGCTCAAGGTGGACAGCGTCAGCGGCGGCATCGAGCTGAGCGGGCATGCCGAACAAGCCGATTTGCAAACCGTCAGCGGCGATATTCTGGCCCCCGCCCTGGGTAGCGTGGCCAAGCTGCAGACGATTTCCGGCCATGTCCAGGCTCAAGGCGGTCCCTGGCGCACATTCAGCCTCAGCACGGTATCCGGCGACGCGCAACTGGCCGGTGCGCTGGCGGTGGGTGGCAGCCTCGATGTCGACAGCATGAGTGGCGACGTGCAGTTGCAGCTGCCGGCAGCCACCTCTGCGAGGTTGCATGCGAGCAGCTTCAGCGGCGATCTGCGCAGCGATTTCGGCACGCCACACCAAGCCGATCACGGCCCCGGCAGCAGCCTCGACGCCCGCCTCGGCGATGGCCAGGGGCGGATCAATATCGAGACCTTCAGCGGCGATCTGCACATCCGCCGGCAGCACTGAACGCACTCGCAAAAACGCCGTCGCAGGACGACGGCGTTGCGGGACGTTGCGGCGGCAGGTGACTCAGAGATCCTGGTGATACTGCACGTAGGGCGTGCGCGACTGATCCGGCTCCGGGCCCACCGGCGTGCTGGTCGAATTGCCGGATGACCACAGGTTCTGCGCCCCGACGCTCAACGATCCGCGCCACGGCAACCGCCACGTCACGCCCAGGTCGATGCTGCTCCAGCGCTTGTCCGGATTGAAACCGCCGGGAATGCCGGCCAGCGGTTGCATGGTGCGGCCGACCAGCATGCCGGTCACCGGGCCATGGTCGACGCCGAAGCTCAGTTGCTTCTGATCCATGGTGCTGACCCCCAGCAGGTTGCCCGGCAGCAGCCGGATGCGGCCGACGCTGGCACCCAGATCAATGCCGCTGCCACCACCCAGGGCCACCCGGCCGCGGGCGTTGAGCTGGGCGCTGCTGTCGAACCCGGACAGGCCATCCACGCCGGGCGCTGCACCGGGCAGTACCCGCGGCAGCAGTGCGATATTGCCCGGGGTGCTGTTGGTACCCACGCTCACGCCCAGGCTGTACGGGCCAGCTGCATACGTGGCCCCCACTTCGCTGCCAAGTACCCGCTGCGGCTGATTCGCCCAGGAATGTTCGCTGATCTCGGCATGCGCCTGCAGGTTTGGCAGCAGGCCATACTGCAGGCCGGTCGTCATCACACTCGCCGCATCGACGGCATGGAAGGCCAGCGGCGCGTTGTCCTGCAGCGCCTGGGCGCCGGTGCTGCGCTCTGCCTTGAGCGCCAGCATGCGGCCGTCGCGACCGCGCCACAGCGGCAGCAGCATGCCCGGCGCGACCTCGCTGAGCTGATCCGGCTGCCGGCTCAGCAGTCGCTGGGCGAGCGCACTGTCGCTGCGTACAGACTGCCCGGCCGCGGCAAGCGGCAGCAGGCACATCAACAACAGGGCGGACAGGCGGCGCATAAGGTTAAGGTGCGGCGTTTCTCGGTGACTGGTCAGTTCGGCAGGCGATTCTAGCGTATTTTACGTTTTACTAACACCAGAAAACGCTACTCCAAGCACAGAATCCGCCACTCCCACCAAACATGACCTGCCGCACTGTGCCGGGTTCCCATAGCCGAGAACGCTGGCTAGTCAGCTGACTAACACGTTATAAAGGCAGGCGATGCCGATCCCCGCCCGGATCAACCCGGAACTGACCGTCGCCGATGAGTGCCACTCCCACGATCCGTTCATCCGAACCGCCCGTCGCGGCGAGGGACAGCGCGGCCTTGCAGGGAGCGATCGAGCGGTTCTTCGAAGCCACCGATGCAGCCAGCGTGATGGAGCTGTGCGAACTGGCGCTGGACCACCTCGGCATCCGCGGCCGGCTGCACTGGCGAGGGCTGACGGAGCCGGTCACGCCGCGACCGTCGGGGCAACTGGTGCTGGCCGAGGATCCGCAGGATTCGCGCGCGCTGGTGCTTGACGCGGCCGAACTGCCCACCCTCGAGACGACACGGAACCAGCTGGCATGGCTGGGCCGGGTGGCCGATGCGCGGCTGCGCCAGCTGGCCGAGACCAGCCGTCTGTATGAGGCGATTTCACGCCTCGCCCTCGCCGAGCGGCTGCAGCGTGCGCTGTATGCGATTGCCGAACAGGCCGGCACAGAACACGACATGCCCGAGATGATGCGGGCGCTGCAGGGCATCGTCTGCAGTCTGATGTACGCGGAAAACTTCTACATCGTGTTGTATGACGCGATCTCCGACACCGTCCGTTTTCCGTACTACGTCGACATTGTCGACACCAGCCCGCCACCGCCGGATCAGGATCTGCCGCTGCACGATCTGCTGCACAGCCTGACCTGGAACCTGCTGCAGGCCGGCCGCCCGGTGATGGGCTCAATCGACGAGCTGCGCCAGCAGTTCGGCGACCACTTCGTGCTGGTCGGCCCCCGCAGCGAGCACTGGCTGGGCGTACCGTTGCTGCATGCCGGGCGCGTGGTGGGTGGCATCGTGGTGCAGAGCTATCGTGCCGATACGCACTACTCGCGGCACGACCTCGAACTGCTGAACTACGTAGCCCAGCATGTGCAGACCGCGCTCGAACGACGCGAAGCGCATATCGAGTTGGGCCGCCGGGTCACGGATCGCACCGCGGCGCTGCGCGAGGCCAATCGCGTGTTGCGCCAGCAGGTGCTGCAACGGCAACGCGGCGAGCGCCTGCAGGCGGCGCTATTCCGCATTGCCGAACTGGCCAACGCCTCGGAGAGCCTGGAGAAATTTTACTCCTCGGTGCATCAGGTGATCAGCGGCCTGCTGTACGCGCGCAACTTCTACATCGCGCTGGTCGACGAGGAAAGCGGCCACCTGACCTTCCCCTATTCGGTTGACGAGGTGGACATCGTGCCGCCGGCGCGCGCGCACGGCCGTGGAGTCACCGAATACGTGCTACGCCATGGCAAGCCGCTGCTGGCCGATCCACATGAAATCGACCGGCTGGTCGCACTCGACGAGATCAGTCAGTTTGGTACGCGCTCAGTGTGCTGGCTCGGCGTGCCGCTGGTGTGGAACGGCAAAGCGTTGGGCGTACTGGCCGTGCAGAGCTACTCGCCAGGCCACACCTATAACGAGCGTGACCAGGAGCTGCTCACCTTCGTCAGCTACCACATCGCCAACGCGCTGCAGCGCAAGTACGCCGCGGCCTCGCTCAAGCAGGCCTATGCCGGGCTCGAGCGCCGCGTGTCCGAGCGCACCCGCGCGCTGGCACTGGCCAACCGCGACCTGCGCGAGCAGATCGCCGAACGCGAGCGCGTCGAGCGTCGGCTGAAATACGAAACCCTGCACGACTCGCTGACCGGACTGCCAAACCGCACCCTGCTGCTGCAACGGCTGGAGCAGGCGATGCAGCGCTTCAATGCGAACCCCGGCGAGTCGTTCGCCGTGTTGTTCATCGACTTGGACCGCTTCAAGGTGATCAACGATTCGGTTGGTCACCTGATCGGCGACGACCTGCTGTTCCAGGTCGGCGGCCGCATTCGCGCCTGCGTGAAGACACGCGATGTGGTCGCGCGCCTGGGCGGCGACGAATTTGCGGTGCTGCTGGAGGGTATTGCCGACGATGGCACGGCGATGCTGATTGCCGAGCGCATCATCCACCAGTTGCACACACCGTTCCGCCTCGGCGCCAAGGAGATATTCACCTCCGCCTCGATCGGCATCGCCCTGGCGGGAGCGCATTACCGGCAGCCGGAGGAACTGCTGCGCGACGCCGACGCGGCGATGTACAACGCCAAGGACGGGGGGCGCCATCGCGCCGCGATGTTCGACGACCGCCTGCGGCGCGAGGCGCTGTCATTGCTGGACATGGAGAGTGACCTGCGCCACGCGCTGGCCCGCAATGAATTCGTGCCGTTCTACCAGCCTATCGTCGAACTCGCCGATGGCCGCATCACCGGTTATGAGGCGCTGTTGCGCTGGCACCATCCCGAACGCGGGCTGCTGTCCCCCGCCGACTTTCTGCTGATCGCCGAGGAGTGCGGCTGCGCCGAGGCAATCGACTGGCAGATCTTCGAACAGGTCTGCGCGCAGGCGCTGCGGCTGACCGGGCCCGAGGGCTTCATCAGCATCAACGTGTCCGGCCGGCATTTCCGCTCGGCCAACCTCGACCAGCAGCTGCTCGCACTGTTCGAGCAATACGCCGTGCCGCCTCGTTGCATCCGCATCGAAGTCACCGAAGGGGCGCTGCTGGAAAACCCGGAGCAGGTCAAGCGCATCCTGCAGAACCTGCGCAGCCACGGCGTGGGCATCGCGCTGGATGATTTCGGCACCGGCTATTCGTCGCTCAGCTACCTGCACCAGTATCCGTTCGACACCTTGAAGATCGACCGCTCCTTCATCACCGAATTGCCCGTCGACGACGAGCAGACCCAGGGGCTGGCACTGGTGCGCACGATCCAGGTGCTGGCCGATTCGCTGCAGATGAAAGTGATCGCCGAGGGCATCGAGAGCGAAACCCAGCGGCAGGCCCTGCTGCGGGTGGGCTGCCGCTACGGCCAGGGTTTCCTGTATGCCACTGCGCAGTCAGCCGAAACTTGGCTGCGCGCCGACCGGCCGCTACTGCTGGCGTGAGAGGTTGAGAAAAATCGCCCACCTGCTGCGACCGCCGTCAAACGCCCGTGCCGGCGGCGCGCTGCGGCAGCCGAATTTTCTCAGCCTCTGACGCCGACCGTTCACTGCGCTGTATCCGGGGGCGCGGGCGCGGGGTGGCGGCTGAGCAGATGTTCGGCGTCGATGCGATCGAAATGGTAGCGCTGCGCGCAGAACTCGCAGATCACTTCGATCTCGCCGCCGCGCGCCGCCAGCGCCGCCTCCACCTCGTCGCGACCGAGCGAATGCAGCATCGCCGCCACCCGCTCGCGGCTGCAGCTGCAGCCGAACGCCAGCGCACGCGGCTCGAACAGGCGCACGGACTCCTGGTGGTACAGCCGGTACAGCAACTGCTCCGGCGCGCTGGCCAGCAGCTCCGCCGGGCTCAGCGTGGCGGTGAGCTGCACGATGCGGTTCCAGGCGTCGTCGTCACGGGCGGCATCGCGGCCACCCTCGTCCGGCATCTTCTGCAGCATCAGGCCCACCGCGTGATCGCCGGTGGCGGCCAGCAGGATGCGCGCTGGCAGCTGCTCGGAGCGCACGAAGTAGTTTTCCAGCGCCAACGCCAGCCCCTCGTGCTGCAGCTCGACCAGCCCCTGGTAGCGCTGGCCGCGCTCCACGTTGCCCAGGGTGATCGCCATGATCGCGTCGGGCAACACGCGCAGCTGCAGCGGCTCGGGCAGCGGCGCGTTCCAGCGGGCCAGCCCGCGCAGGCGTCCGTGCTGGCTGCATTCGGCAAACAGCAGGCGCAGCGCGCCGCTGCTTTTCAGCTCGATCGAGAGCGCGCCATCGAGCTTGATGTTGGCGGTCAGCAGCGCGCTGGCGGCCAGCACCTCGCCCAGCAGTGCGTGCAGCGCCGGCGGGTAGTCGCCGCGCCCTGCCACTTCGCGCCAGGCGGGGCCCAGCCGCACCAGGGCGCCGCGCACGCCGGCGTGTTCCAGCATGAAGCGGTGCAGCACATCGTCGTCGGATATCTTTTCCAAGCCACGCTACTCCCGTAGACAAAGTTTTCCAGATGGGGGCGCCGCAGCGGTGCGGCAACGCCCCGTATACTGCGCGTTCCCTTCGCCGCACGCGCCGACTGCCCTGCCGCATGCCCCATCCCACGCGCCATCCGAAGTCGATCCGCTGGCTGCGCCGACTGGCGTGGGTTGCGCTGGCGTGGGTGGCGCTGAGCTGGCTGGCGGTGCTGATCCTGCGCTTCGTGCCGCCGCTGACCTCGGCGGTGATGCTGGAGCGGCGCCTCGGCGCGTGGCTGCACCACGAGCCGGATTTCCACCTGCAGCAGCACTGGGTACCTTGGCAGCAGGTGACGCCGTGGGTGCCGCTGGCGATGGTGGCCGGCGAAGATCAGACCTTTCCCTACAACCACGGCTTCGATTTCCGCTCGATCCACGAGGCGATCGACGCCGCCGACGACGGCCGGCGGTTGCGCGGTGCCAGCACGCTCACCCAGCAGACGGCCAAGAACCTGTTCTTGTGGAACGGCCGCAGCTTCGTGCGCAAGGGGCTGGAGGCGTACTTCACGGTGCTGATCGACCTGACCTGGCCCAAGCGGCGCGTGCTCGAGGTCTACATGAACATCGCCGAGCTGGGCGATGGCATCTATGGCGTGGGTGCGGCCAGCCAGGCGTATTTCCACACCACGCCGGCACGGCTCACGCCGGCGCAGGCGGCGCGGCTGGCGGCGGTGCTGCCGAGCCCGCGCCGGCTGCACGCCGACCGCCCCAGCGCCTACGTGCTGCGCCGCGCCGGCTGGATCGAGCAGCAGATGACCCAGCTCGGCGGCCCCGGCTACATCGACGGCCGCGCGCCGCCGCGCCCGCCGCACTGAGAGGCTGAGAAAAAATCGCCCACCTACTGCGACCGCCGCCAAACGCCCGTGCCGGCGGCGCGCTGCGGTCAAATCCGAGTCACCGGTTCACCAAACTCCCCGTAGTGCCCGCAACGCACCTTGTCACGCGCGCCCGGCGACGCCCTCGCTACGGCGGTCAAATTTTTCTCAGCCTCTGAGCGCCACCCGTGCGCGATTCGCCGGGCAGCCTGCCGGCCGGTTAGCATGAGCCATCATTTTCATGGTTTCGCCCATGCCGCAGCTCACCATCGTGGTTCCCGCCTACAACGAATCGGCCGTGCTGAGGACGTTTCATCAACGGCTGCGGCAGGTGCTGGACGCGCTGCCGCTGGCGGCCAACGTACTGTATGTCGACGACGGCAGCAGCGACGACACCTGGTCGATCATCGAGGCGCTGGTCGCCGACGATCCGCGCACCGGCGCGCTCAAGCTGTCGCGCAATTTCGGCAAGGAGGCGGCGCTCACCGCCGGCCTGGACGCCGTCACCGCCGATGCGGCGGTGGTCATCGACGCCGACCTGCAGGATCCGCCGGAACTGATTCCTGCCCTGGTCGAGCAGTGGCAAGCCGGCTTCGACGTGGTCTACGCCACGCGCAGCGTGCGCGAGGGCGAGACCGCCTTCAAGCGCTTCACCGCGGCGGCGTTCTATCGCAGCATGGAGCGCTTGTCCGACACCGCCATCCCGCGCGACACCGGCGACTTCCGGCTACTGTCGCGCCGCGCTCTGGATGCGCTGGGCCAGCTACGCGAACGCCAGCGCTTCATGAAAGGCCTGTTCAGCTGGATCGGTTACCGCCAGACGGCCGTGCACTACCAGCGCGAGCCGCGTCAGGCCGGCACCACCAAGTGGAACTACTGGCGGCTGGCGCAGCTGGCGATCGAGGGCATCACCTCGTTCTCCACCGCGCCGCTGCGGCTGGCCACCTGGGTGGGCCTGGGCGCGGCCGGCATGTCCTTCGTGTACGGCCTGTGGGTGCTGATCAAGGCGCTGTTCCACGGCGATCCGGTGCGCGGCTATCCGACCCTGATGCTGGTGATCCTGTTTCTCGGCGGCGTGCAGCTGCTGGCGCTGGGCGTGATTGGCGAATACCTCGGCCGCAACTACGCCGAGAGCAAGCGGCGCCCGTTGTATTTCGTCGAGGAACAACGGCTGCCGCGGCTGCCGCGCTGACGGCAGCGAGGCTTCCCTGGCGCGCCACACCCGGGCGCCGCGTCGAAGCGTAAACTTGGCGGCATCCGGCCCGCCGGGCCCGCAGGAGACGCGCCATGCATCAGGTCAGACATCTGCTGGAAAGCAAGGGCAGCACGATCTTCGCCATCGCACCGGAGGCGCCGGTGCTCGAAGCCATCACCCAGATGGCCAAGCACCGCGTCGGCGCGCTGCTGGTGATGCGCGGCGAGAAGCTCGTAGGCGTGGTATCCGAGCGCGACTACGCGCGCAAGGTGATCCTGCAGGGGCGGTCGTCGGCGCAGACCTCGGTGGCCGACATCATGAGCCCCGAACCACTCACCGTGAGCCCGGCCACCGACGTGTTCGACTGCATGCGGCTGTGCACCGACAGCCGCGTGCGGCACCTGCCGGTGGTGCAGGACGGCGCGGTGATCGGGGTGATCTCGATCGGCGACCTGGTCAAGGCGGTGATCGACGCCCAGGCCGAGCAGATCGAGCATCTGCAGCGCTATATCACCAGCTGAGCTGGTGGCACGCACTACGCGCGGCGCACGGCGGCAGCCTCAAACGGGCGGCGCGCCACGATCACTTTGCAGCGTCTCGTCCGGCGCCAGATCCGGCGACCAGCCCGCGCGTCGCGCCACCACGGTGGCCAGCGACGATATGCCGGTACCCAGCAGCGCCAGCCCGCTGACGCCCAACCCGAGCAGATGCAGGCCGCTGACGCCCGTAGTGACCAGCAGGTCGCCAAAACGCCAGATCGTCGTCTCGACGAAATTCTTGCCCTTGTAGCGGGCCTCGCGCGACACCCGCGTATACAGCGCGTCGATGGCAGGCTTGGTCATGCCGTAGGCAAAGCCGCGCGTGATCACCAGCATCAGCGCCAGCACCGGCACGCCGACGCCGAGCAGTTCGAGGCGACCGGCGCCACGCCATGCCACGCCCGCCAGCAGCGCCACGTTGACCAGCGCCGCCAGCACCAGCGCCCAGCCGGCGCCGCGGCGGATCAGCAGCCACGGCGTCAGTGTCAGCTGCAGCGCGGCGCCCAGCAGGTTGGTGGCCAGGTCAAGATTGTTGTAGAACTCGGTGCGCGCCAGCGTGCCGATCACATGCGCCTTGGCGTAATCGGCGATCAGCGCATAGCCGAGCGTGCCGATGCCGTCGCCAAACAGCATCAGCAGCGCCATCGAACGCAGGAACGGACGCGACCAGACCTCGCGCAGGCCGGCCCACAACGAGCCGCCGATGATCTCCTCGGCATGGTTGCCCGGCCGCTGGTCGTGCCGCGCGGAAAGCCGCAGCAGCAGCAGCAGCGCCAGCAGCAACGCCAGCGCCGAGACCAGAAGCAGCGGCGCCACGCCGATCCGCTGCACCAGCAGCCGGGTCACCAGCGGGCCGAAAATCGCGCCGGCCATGCCGCCCAACGCGATCAGCGAGAACACCTTGCGCGCATGGCCGCTGGAAAAGATGTCGGCCATGAAGCTCCAGAACAGCGACACCACGAACAGGTTGAACACGCTGACCCAGACGAAGAACACCACGCCGAGCACGCGCGCGCCGATGCGCTCCTGCGCCATGAAGGCCGGCACGAACGCGAGCAGGCACAGGATGAAGAAGCTGTAGCTCCAGCCCAACAGCCGGCGCCGCGGAAACCGCGCCACCAGCAGACCGAACACCGGCGTCAGCAGCAGCATCACCACGAACACCGCGCCATAGAACAGCGGCAGCGAGATCGAGCCGAGCGCCCCGCTGAGCTGGTCGCGCACCGGCCGCATGATGTAGTACGACGTCATCACGAAGAAGAACGCCAGCGCTGACAGCATCGGCGCAACGCCCTCTTCGATCACGGCACGACGGGACAGACTCACGGGCACATCCAAGGGAGAGCGCAGAGAGACTAGCATGGGCTCATCACCATCCAGCGACGGCGGGGAAGCGCGCTTGAACCACTACGACTACGTGATCGTCGGCGCCGGCTCGGCCGGCTGCGTGCTGGCCAACCGGCTCAGCGCCGACACCGGCAAGCGGGTGCTGCTGCTGGAGGCCGGCGGCACCGACTGGAGTCCGCTGATCCACATGCCGGCCGGGCTGGCGCGGCTGGTCAACCAGCGCAGCGTGAACTGGAACTACCACACCGAACCGGAGCCGGCGCTCGATCAGCGCCGGCTGTGGTGGCCGCGCGGCAAGACGCTGGGCGGCTCCAGCTCGATCAACGCGATGTGCTACGTGCGCGGCGTGCCGGCCGACTACGACCGCTGGGCGCAGGCCTGCGGCGACCCGCGCTGGTCGTGGTCGCACGTGCTGCCGTGGTTTCTGCGCAGCGAGGACAACAGCCGCGGCGCCAGCGCGCTGCACGGCGCCGGCGGGCCGCTGGGCGTGTCCGACCTGCGCCATCACAATGTGCTGTCGGCGGCGCTGATCGACGCCGCCGCCAGCGCCGGCTTCGCCCGCAACGACGACTTCAACGGCAGCGCCCAGGCCGGCTTCGGGCTGTATCAGGTGACCCAGCGCAACGGCGCGCGCTGCTCCACCGCCACGGCCTACCTCAAGCCCGTGCGCGCGCGCGGCAACTTGGAGGTGCGCACCGGCGTGCTGGTCGAGCGCGTGCTGCTCGACGGCGCGCGGGTGGTGGGCGTGCAGCTGCGCCGCGGCCGCCGCGGCAGCGAGCAGATCGAGGCGGGCGAGGTGATCCTCGCCGCCGGCGCGATCAACACGCCACAGCTGCTGATGCTGTCCGGCCTCGGCCCGGCCGATCATCTGCGCGCGCACGGCATCGAGGTGCGCGCCGACCTGCCCGAGGTCGGCGAAGGTCTGCAGGATCATCTGGACATCTGCACCCTGGTCGGCACCGAGCGCAAAAAACTCAGCTACGACCACCTCAACGAGCTCACCACTGCCGTGCGCTGGCTGCGCCATCGCGACGGGCCGGGCAGCTCGAACATCGCCGAGGCCGGCGGCTTCGTGCGCAGCGCGCTGGCCGAGGACGAACGCTGCGACCTGCAGTTCCATTTCGTGCCGGCGCTGCTCGACGACCACGGCCGCCATCGCCTGCCGGGCGACGGCTACACCCTGCACGCCTGCCATCTGCACCCGCGCAGCCGCGGCCGACTGCGCCTGCGCTCGGCCGATCCGGCGCAGCCGATCGCGATCCACGCCGGTTACCTGAGTGACCCCGAAGGGCACGACCTGCGGCGGATGATCGCGGCGGCGCGGCTGTCGCGCGAGATCCTGGCGCAGCCGGCGTTCGACGCGTACCGCGGCAAGCCGGTGTTTCCCGAGCATGCGCTGCACACGGATGCCGAATACGCCGGGTTCATCCGGCGCAAGGCAGAAACGATTTATCACCCGGTCGGCAGCTGCCGCATGGGCAGCGACGATCGCGCGGTGGTCGACAGCGAGCTGCGCGTGCGCGGCGTGCAGGGACTGCGCGTGGTCGACGCCGCAGTGATGCCGAGCCTGCCCAGCGGCAACACCAACGCCCCCACCATCATGATTGCCGAGCGGGCCAGCGCGCTGATCCTTGGCAGCACCTGAATCCCGCACGCAGCTGCGCCGAATACCAGTAGAGCGACTTCAGTCGCGATGCCTTTGCCTTGATGCAGCATCAGAACCAGAGCATCGCGACTGAAGTCGCTCCCACAAGAAAGCATTCGCGCACAGGGTGCGCTCCTACAGCGGGGTGGCCTGCGGCGGCAGCGGACAATGCAGGCTGGCGCAGATCACGCGCAGCAGCTCGCTCTCCGCCACGCTGATCACGCCGTCGGCGCGGATCGCCGCGAGCAGGCTCTGGATCAACACGTCCTTGGCCGGCGGCAGCAGGCCGTCGAGGTCGTCCAGCGCGCGTTCCAGCGCAGGCTGCCACTGCGGCGGCGGTAGCGACCAGGCCAGCGCCTCGCCGGGAAACGCCTGCTGCATCGCCAGCAGCCATGCGCTCCGTGTGCCGCTCTCGTCCGCGCTGCCCTGCATCGCCATCACGGCGCAGACCAGCGCCACGCTGTCGCGACACGCCGGAAGTTTTTTCAGGCCATCCACCGGCGCCCGCCGCGGCTGCTGCGCCTCGCGCAGATATACGCGCAACAGGCGGGTGAGGCAGTACTCGTCCAGATCGACGCGGCCGTCGTGCCGCACCAGCGCATCGAGCGTCTCCAGCAGGGTCTGACCGCGCCCCTCGGACAGCTGCTTAAGCGCCGGAAAAGCCAGCGCCGCCAGCGGCAGCCGCTGCTCCGGCGCCAGCGCCTCGACCTCGGCAAACACCGCGGCCACCGCCTGCTGTACGTCGTCGCCGAAACTGTTGGCCACCAGCTCGCGCTGGCGTGCCTGCAGCTCCGGCTGGGCCGACATCGCCAGTGCCAGCACCACCGCCAGCGCCGACTCCGGCTGCTGCACGGCCGCGCTCAGGCTGGCCGGCATGCCCTGATGCAGCTGCGCGGCCTGCGCCATCACCGCGCCGGTCAGCACGGTCGTGAGCGGCGGCGTGATCGCGAGACCCGGCAGGCTGACGCCGGGCAGCGGCGGCGGACTGGGTGCTGCGGGCACGTCGGCGCTGGCCGCCGCACGGTTCGCCTCGGCCCGCTGCAGCGTGGCCGCGAACTGCACCAGATCCTCTTCGCGAAAACCCGGCTCCAGCGCCTGGATGCGCTCGATCAGCGGCGGGTGAGTGGCGTACAGCGCACTGAAGCTTTCCGCCTCGCCGAACAGCATATGCGCCACTTCGTGCTTGTTCGCCACCTGCAGCTCGGAGCCTTCGCTGAGGATCGCGATTTTCTTCAGCGCGCCGGCGATGCCGTCGGTCTGGCGGGTGAACTGCACGGCCGAGGCATCGGCCAGCGATTCGCGCGAACGCGCCACCGCGGCCTGGATCAGCCGACCGAAGAAGTAGCCGATGTAGCCGACCACGATCAGCGCCAGCCCGATCAGCCAGATCTGGTTGCCGTTGTCGCGCCGGCTGCTGCGGCCGCCGCCGAACCAGATCACCTGGCGCCCCACGATCGCCAGCACCAGGATGCCGAACAGCAGGCCCATCAGGCGGATGTTGAGCCGCATGTCGCCGTTGAGCACGTGGCTGAACTCGTGCGCGATCACGCCCTGCAGCTCGTCGCGGCTGAGGTTGTCGAGGCAGCCCTGGGTGACACACACGGCCGCGTCGGACGGCGAGAAGCCGGCCGCGAAGGCGTTGATGCCGGTCTCCTCCGGCATCAGGTAGATATCCGGCACCGGCACGCCGGAGGCGATCGCGATTTCCTCGATCACGTTGCGCAGCTGGCGCAGCTGCGGATCGCGCGTGTCCGGCGGTACCGGCACCGCGCCCACGCTCTCGGCCACCGCCTTGCCGCCGCTGGACAGGCTCATCATGCGGAACAGCGAGCTGAGGCCGATGCCGGCCAGCACCACGATGCTGCTGGTGAACAGCAGCGGCAGATTCGAGCGGGCCGGCGCGCCATCGACCGGATGATGGCCGAGGGTGAACCACACCACCGCGTCGATCGTCACCACGATCGCGATCACTGCCAGCACGAACAGCGCCACCAACCGTCGACTGCTGCCGCGCACGCGCGCCTGTTGCGCAAAGAAATCCATGCTGTCTCCCGCTGAACGGCCGCCGCGGGTCAGCCCGCGGCGGCATCGGCGATCAGGTGAAGGAAACCTTCGGCGCATCGCGCACGGCAGGGTCTTCGACTTTCAGCGGCTCGGCGGCGGCGAAGCCGGCGCTGTTGGCCACGAACGACGCCGGAAAGACCTCGCGCCGGTTGTTGTAGGTCAGCACCGAGTCGTTGTATGCCTGCCGTGCGAACGCCACCCGATTCTCGGTCGAGGTGAGTTCCTCGGACAGCTGCATCATGGTCTGGTTGGCCTTCAGATCCGGATAGGCCTCGCTCAGCGCGAACAAACGCCCCAGACTCTGGGTCAAGGCATTTTCGCTGCCGGAGAGTTGCTGCATCGCGGCGGGGTCGCCGGGATTGGCCTTGGCGCCGGCCAAGCCGCTGACCGCCGCATTGCGCGCCTGCACCACCTCCTCCAGCGTGCCGCGCTCATGCGCCAGGTAGCCCTTCGCGGTTTCCACCAGGTTGGGAATCAGGTCATGCCGGCGGGTGAGCTGCACGTCGATCTGCGCGAACGCATTCTTGTAGCCGTTGCGCGCCGTCACCAGTCCGTTGTAGATCGCCACGAAGTACACGACAATCAAAACGATAATTATCAGAAAAATGATCAGCACCATCGGTATATCCTCCACCCTGCAGCGCATCCCCGCGCCGGAACGAAATCAGAATAGCATGCAGTTTCAAAAGATCTTTCTGCTCGTGGCGGGCGTACTCGGCCTCGCCATCCAGCCGCTGCGCGCCGCACCTTCCAGCCCGCCTCGAAAGCCGCCACCGGCCAACGCGCACAGCGCCGTTGACGCACTGCCGGCGGCCCGCATCAAGCAGACGCTTGCCGACTACCAGCGCTGGCTGACTCTGCTGGAGGAACGCCACGCCGTCGCCGGACTTGCCACCGCGGTGGTGCTCGACGACAAGGTCGTCTACGAGCACACCATCGGCTACGCCGATGTCGCCACCAAGCAGCCGGTGACACCGGAGACCGTGTTCCGGCTGGCCTCGCTGTCCAAGGCTTTCGCGACGGCGCTGGTCGGCCTGCTGGTGGACGACGGCAAGCTGCACTGGGATACCAAGCTGGTCAACGTGCTGCCGTACTTCAAGCTGAAGAACATGCAGGACGCCGACAAGGCCACCGTGAGCGACATCCTCGGCCAGCGCCTGGGCTTGCCGCGCAACACCTACGACAACATGCTCGAAGACGACATTCCCTACGAGGAGCTGGTGCGCAAGCTGGACGAGGTGAGCCTGGCGTGCGGCGTGGGTGCGTGCTACGGCTACCAGAACGTCGCCTTCGGCATGATCAGCGACGTGGTGTTCGCGCGCACCGGCGAGTTCTTCTACCGGCTGGTCGACAAGCGCATCTTCTACCCGCTGGGCATGGACACCGCGAGCTATGGCCGCACCGGCCTGGAGACCAGCAAGAGCTGGGCACGGCCGCATCATCCGTCGGCGCATGGCTGGGTGCCGTTCCAGCCGAAGGAAACCTATTACCGCGTGGCCCCGGCCGCCGGCGTCAACGCCAGCCTGCGCGACATGGAGAAATGGCTGATCGCGCAGATGGGCGGGCGCCCGGACGTGCTGCCGCCCGCGCTGCTGCACGTGCTGCACATGCCCGGCGTGGTCACGCCCACCGAGCTGTATGCCACGCCGTGGCGGCGGGCGCGGCTGACTGCCGCGCATTACGCGCTGGGCTGGCGGGTGTACGAATACGGTGGCCAGACGCTGATCTTCCACGCCGGCGCGGTGGCCGGCTATCGCACCATGATCGGCTTCTTTCCGAAGTACCAGGTCGGCGTGGTGACGCTGTGGAACTCCACCGGCCCGATGCCGGGCGGGTTGATGCCGATGGTGTTCGACGACCTGCTCGGGCTGCCGCATGTGGACTGGGCTGGCGTCGAGAGCAAGGCGACGCGCACGGTGCCGAAGAAAAGAAGCCGCACCCGCCATCCACTGCATCACCACCATTGAGCTGCTGCCGCCTGCACCGTAAGCGGCAGGCTGCTTCGCACCAACGACAACGGCGCATGTTGCATGCGCCGTTGTCGTTGGTGCCGCGATCAGATGCTTTCGGTCAGAGATTGAACTCGATCTTCTGCTGCCGCTCGCTGGCCACCGCCACGCCGCCCTTCATCGCCGGCGTGAAGCGATAGCGCAGCACGGCTTCCATCGCCGCGCGATCGAACACGCGCCGGGGCTGGGCATCGGTCACGCGCACATTGCTGGTGCGGCCGTTCGGCTCGATCGTGAATGCCACCACCACCCAGCCGCTTTGCTTGGCGCGCAGGGCACTGGGCGGGTAGCTTGGCGCCACCCCCTTCACCAGCACCGCCTCGCTGGTCTGGCTTGCCGCGGCGCCGCCAGCGACAGCCGTCTCGCCAGCCGCCGGTTTTGCTGCCGCCGGCGTGCCGGGCTGCGGCGCGCTCGCCTGTTTCGCCTTTTCCTGTTCGGCGAGCTGCTGCGCTTTCTCCTGTTCGGCCAGCTTGTCGGCCGCCAGCTTGTCCGCCGCCGCTTTCTGGGTGACCAACTCCTGCGCCTTCTGCTGATCCGCCGTCTGCTGCTGCTTGTCCTGCAGCTTGCGCTGGGCATCCAGCTTGGAGCGCAGAATGGTCAGCGTGAAGTTGGTTGGATCGGCTTTGGCCAGCAGCTCGATCTGGCGCTGGGCGTCGCCGAAGTTGCCGGCATTGATCACCTGCTCGGCCGAGTCGGCGGCAAACGGAAAGGTCTCGCGCAACGCATCGGAGGCGACCTTGTTGCCGGGCTGCTTTTCCAACACCCGCAAGTAGAACTCGAAGGCATTGTTGCCGGCCGGGGCCAGGTAACGTTGCTCGTTGATGGCCTTGCGTGCCTCGTTCAGCAGCTGGTTGATATCCATCGCCGCCACGTTGACCGGTGGCGGCGGCACGGCGCGGGCGGTGGCGGATACCGGGGTCGACGGATGGCCACCCGCATCGGCCTGGATCAGCTCTTCATGCGGCTGAATGATCAGAAACCAGGCGGCGATCCCAAGCATCACAAACACCGCAATGATGGCAAGCATGATGGGCCTGACGGCCCCACGCGCATGCCGGCGCGTATGAAGTACGAATCGGGTATCCATGGTCTCTCGCTGAGTGTCGACAGATACCCGCGCTTTTTCCCCCTGTAGGAGCGATGAGTCCCCCGGACTCGCCGCGGCGCGGATGTGCGAAAGGTAACTCCAATGAGGCAGCACGGCAAATCCGGACGCCGCCACGACACGACGCAGACAAAGGCCCGTGCCGGTCGGGTGGTGTTTTCCTGCAGAATGCGATCCTCGGAAGTGCGGTCAACGAACCGGATGGCGTCTGCGGACACCTCGACGGCCGGCGTCGGGGCGCGTCTTGCAATGCCGGAAACGAAACGTCCCGGACTGGCCGGGACGAAGTCTTTCGAAGTGCTCTCCCCGCGCTGGGCACCGCGGGGAGAGAAATTCGTAACGCGGATTTCTGTGTTGCTTGCTAACTTACTTCTTCGCCTTGGCGGTCTTGGTGACTTTCATCACTTTGGCCGGTGCAGCCTTCTTGACGGCGGCCTTCTTCGGCGCAGCCTTTTTTGCAACCTTCTTCACGGCAGCCTTCTTGGCAGCCGCCGGCTTCTTCGCAGCAGCTTTCTTGGCGGCCGGTTTCTTGGCAGCCACTTTCTTGACTGCCGGCTTCTTGGCAGCGACTTTCTTCACAGTGGATTTGGCGGCCTTCTTGGCGGCCGGTTTCTTTGCAGCGGATTTCTTGGCAGTGGCCATAGTTCGTCTCAGCTCCTCATCAGTTGGCAGTGGTTGCCCAGTAAAAGCGTGCAGGAACGCCTCGACCAACAAATCGCTGTTGGTGGCGTGCCGAAAATTTTTCACTTGGCGCTCGGTGCGCAAGTCGGAAAGCATCCGTAAAACATGCAGCGGAATCGAGACGGTGATCTTGCGTACCGCATCGGCTTTTGCACCGTGCTCGACATAAGGCTTGATGAATTTCGATGTTGCCATGGTGCCGTTCCCTATGATCTGAAGCGAAAGCTATTCCGGAAGATTTCAACTGTCAATGGATTTCAACCATGGAATCAAGCCGCCTCACTGCCACTTCGAGCCTTGCAAAACCAGCAGCAGCAAGGGTGTCGACTGGTTTGTGATATTTATATATAGACGTCTATACGTCCATATATAAAAACTTGAAGATTTACAAGAATCCGTGCAAGCCGCTTCGCACATGGGTTTGTCGCGAATTCGCATTCACGCGATCCGAAACATTCTTCGCACACACTGCCGATTGCAGCACACGAGTTTCGCCCTGTCGATCTGCGGCAAGAGATGAACGGGGCGCGACTGAAGCCATCCCGTCGGACCAAAAATATTTTTCGCGTTCGGTCCGGAACGTGCCGATCAATGGCAACAGGAAGCTCCATTCCGTGTCGAGGCGGCAGCATCGGACGCATCATCGCGACGTGCCGACACTCCTGGATTGATTCGCCGCACTGCGCAAGCCGGCGTGTACGCCGCAGGCCAAGGCTGCATGCATGTACCGATCACTCACTCACGCCGCGACCATGGCCACATGCGTCTGATCGCCGGCTGGACGTCATGCCTGATGTGCGGACCCATCGTTCCCGTGATCTCGGTCCGCGGCGGGGTCGAACACGCGAAACAGCCTTGTGCTCGAGTGCACCGCGCAAACGAGATCGGCCGCAAAACGCGGCCGATCTCGTTTGCGCGGCAGACTGACGAATCAGTGGTCGTCGTTCTCGATCAGCTCTTCATAGGCGTTGGCGTCGAGCAGCTCGTCCAGTTCGCTGCGATCGCTGGCACGCACCAGGAAGATCCAGCCTTCGCCGTAGGCATCCTCGTTGATGATTTCCGGCTTGTCGCTGAGCGACTCGTTGACCTCGACGATCTCGCCGGAGACCGGCGCGTAGATGTCCGAGGCGGCCTTGACCGACTCCACCACCGCCGCGCCGCTACCGGCTTTCACGCTGGCGCCAACTTCCGGCAGCTCGACGTAGACCAGGTCACCGAGCTGGGCCTGCGCATGGTCGGAGATGCCCACCCGAATCAGGCCGTCGTCCTCGACGCGGGCCCATTCGTGGGACTTGAGGAATTTCAGATCGCCGGGAATCTCGCTCATGATCGGATCCAGTGGTTGATGGAAGTCAGGGGAAGTGCGCCGATTCTAACCGTATCGGCTGCACGACAAAATGTACCCGCGACGGCAAGCCTCAGATGCCCACACACGGCTTGCCGTCGCGCACGAACGGATATTTCACCAGCCGCACCGGCACTTCGCGACCGCGGATGTCCACGCGGATGGCACCGGGATCGCCCGCCGGGATGCGCGCAAAGGCCACAGCCTTCTCCAGCGTGGGCGCAAAGCTGCCGGAGAGGATCTCGCCCTCGCCCAGCGCGGTGAGCACCTTCTGACCGTGCCGCAGCACGCCCTTGCCGTCCAGCACCAGGCCCACCATCACGCGCTTGACGCCGGCGGCCTGCTGCGCCTCCAGCGCGGCGCGGCCGATGAAATCACGGCCTGCGTCGAGCGCAATGGTCCAGCCCAGGTTGGCCTCCCACGGGGAGACGGCCTCGTCCATGTCCTGGCCATACAGGTTCATGCCGGCCTCCAGCCGCAGCGTGTCGCGTGCGCCGAGTCCGGCCGGCTTCACGCCCGCAGCGAGCAGTGCCTGCCACAGCGCGACGGCATGCTCATTCGGCACGATGATCTCGAAGCCGTCCTCGCCGGTGTAACCGGTGCGCGCCACGAACAGCGGCATGCCGTGCGGACCCTGCGCGGCGGCGGCGGCGAATTTGCCGAGCTTTTCGATGCGCGGGCGGTCGACCTCGTGCAGCAGGGAAAATACCTTGCTGCGCGCGTTCGGTCCCTGCACCGCGATCATGGCGAACTCGGGCCGCTCCCGGACCTCGACGTCGAACGCCTCGGCCTGCTGCTCGATCCATGCCAGATCCTTGGCGCGGGTGGCCGCATTCACCACCAGTCGGAAATGCGCCTCGTCGAAGAGGTACACGATCAGATCGTCGATCACGCCGCCGCGCTCGTTCAGCATGCATGAGTACAGCGCTTTGCCGGTGACCTTCAGCTTGTCGACGCTGTTGGCCAGCAGATAGCGCAGAAATTCGCGCGTGCGCGGACCATGCAAGTCGATCACAGTCATGTGCGAGACGTCGAACATGCCGGCATCACGGCGCACCGCGTGATGCTCCTCGATCTGCGAGCCGTAGTTGATCGGCATGTCCCAGCCACCGAAGTCGACCATGCGGGCGCCAAGCGCACGATGGGTGGCGTTGAGTATGGTCTGGTCGGTCATTGCGGCGGCGCCTGGCGGGAAAGTGCATTATTATCGCCGCCGCCTCGCGGCAATCCAACCGCAGACGCTCCCGCGTACCGCCATCGACGGATGGATTCAGACGCGGCGCGGCTGCACCCAACGGAAAGTGAGGTTGATTCGCGCCGCTGTCACCGCACGCGACTTGGGCAGCTCGTGTTGGTACAGGCGCTGGGTGTCGCCAGCCATGCGCAGCAGGCTGCCGTGCGGCAGCTCCAGGCGCAGCATCGCTGCCGGCGGCAGCCGCCGGCGCAGCCGAAACACGCGCTCGGCGCCCAGGCTGAGCGAGGCGATCACCGGTTGCGCACCCAGCTCGGGCTCGTCGTCGCTGTGCCAGCCCATCGAATCGTTGCCGTCCCGGTACAGGTTGGCGAGCACGCTGTTGAAGCGCGTGTCGCAGGCGGCCGCGATACGTTCACGCAAGGCAGCCAGCGCCGGCGGCCACGGCTGCGGCCTGAAGCAGGTGCCGGAATAGGTGTAGTCGACACCGGCGTCGCCGATCCAGCAGCTGAGCCGGGGCGAGACCACCTCGCGACCGAACAGGCGGATGCGATGGGTCCGCCACGGGATGGTGGCGCTGAGCACGGCGAGCAATGCGTCCGCTTCGTGCGGTGGCAGCCAGCACGGATCGAACGTCACCTGTGCCTCCGGCAGCGCCAGCGGCCGCCAGCCGGGCGACGGCAGCACCAAGCCGGCAAGCCGTGCCTGCCGCGCCACACCATCGTCGCGCCTGCTCACGCCGAGCCGGGCCCACCCCCCTGGCGTGCGAGCAGCTGTTCGGTGAGCTGTTCGGCAAGCAGCTCGGCGCGCTGGCCGTCGGTGTGCAGATGCATGTCCGGCGCCTCGGGCCGTTCGTACGGCGCGTCGATGCCGGTGAAGTTGCGGATCGCGCCGGCGCGGGCCTTCTGGTACAGGCCCTTCGGATCGCGCTGCTCGCACACCGCCAGCGGCGCATCCACGAATACCTCCAGGAACTCGCCATCATCGAACAGCTCGCACGCCGAGCGCCGCTCGCTGCGGTACGGCGAGATCGCGCTGACCAGCACGATCAGTCCCGCGTCCACCATCAGATGCGCCACCTCGGCGATGCGGCGGATGTTCTCCACGCGATCCTCGGGGGTGAAACCAAGATCCTTGTTGATGCCGTGGCGCACGTTGTCGCCGTCGAGCAGGTAGGTGTGATAGCCGAGCGCGTGCAGGCGGCGCTCGAGCAGGTTGGCGATGGTCGACTTGCCGGCGCCGGACAGTCCGGTGAACCACAAACACAGCGGCTGCTGGCCCTTGCTTGCGCCGCGCACCGACTTGTCGATGTCGACATGCTGCCAGTGCACGTTGGACGAGCGCTCCAGCGCGAAGTCAAGCATGCCGCAGGCCACCGTGGCGTTGCTCTGGCGGTCGATCAGGATCAATCCGCCCAGCGTGCGATTGAGCGCATACGGCTCGAATGCGATCGGCTCGTCCAGGCTCAGCGTGCAGCAGCCCACCTCGTTGAGATCCAGATGCCGCGCCGCCAGCCGCGACTGGCTGTTGACATCGACCTTGTACTTGATCGACATCACCCGCGCGTTGACCGTGCGCGTGCCGATCTTCAGCCGGTAGGTGCGGCTGGGCAGCAGCGGCGCATCGCCCAGCCACAGCAGATGACAGGCGAACTGGTCGGCCACCGCCGCCGGCCGCAGCGCGTCGGCGATCACGTCGCCGCGACTGACATCCACTTCGCGATGCAGGCACAGCGTCACCGCCTCGCCGGCCGACGCGCGTGCGAGCTCGCCACCGGTGCCGACGATGCGTTCGATGCGCGCCCGCTGCAGGCCGGGCTGCACGATGATTTCGTCGCCCACGCTGACACTGCCGCCGCAGATGGTGCCGGCGTAGCCACGAAACGTGTGGTCCGGACGGTTGACCCACTGCACCGGCAGGCGGAAATCCTCCGCGCGGAATGGGGTCACGTCAGCCGACTCCAGCAGCTCCAGCAGGCAGGGGCCGTCGTACCAGGGCATCCGCGCCGAGCGCGCGCCCACGTTGTCGCCGGTGGGCGCCACCACCGGCAGGCACTGCACCTGGCTGACGCCCAGCTCCTGCGCCAGTCGCCGGTATTGCGCCGTGATGGCGGCATACACGGTCTCGTCGTGGTCGACCAGATCCATCTTGTTGACCGCCAGCACCACGTGGCGAATACCCAGCAACGCACATATATAAGTGTGTCGGCGCGTCTGCGCCAGCAGGCCCTTGCGCGCGTCCACCAGCACCACCGCCAGCTCGGCGTTGGATGCGCCGGTGGCCATGTTGCGCGTGTACTGCTCGTGTCCCGGACAGTCGGCCACGATGAAGCTGCGCCGTGCGGTCTGGAAATAACGGTAGGCCACGTCGATGGTGATGCCCTGCTCGCGCTCGGCGTCGAGCCCGTCGACCAGCAGCGAGAAATCGAGGGCATCGGGCGCATCCGCGTGCTGCCGGCGGCTATCGCGCGCCAGCGCGGCGAGCTGGTCGTCGGCCAGCATGCCGGCGTCGTACAGCAGTCGCCCCAGCAGGGTGCTCTTGCCGTCGTCCACGCTGCCGCAGGTGATGAAGCGCAGCAAGCCTCGCGCTGCATTCATGCCGGTGCCGGTCGACGTGCTCATCAGAAATAGCCCTCCTGCTTCTTGCGCTCCATCGAGGCGCCGGGGTCCTGGTCGATCACCCGCCCCTGCCGCTCGGAACTTCGCGAGCTGGCCATCTCCTCGATGATCTTGTCCAGCGTGTCGGCCGTTGATGCCACCGCGCCGGTGAGCGGATAGCAGCCCAGCGTGCGAAAGCGCACCTCGCGCTGCTGCACCGTCTCGCCCGCGCGCAGGGTGAACCGCTCGTCGTCGACCATGATCAGCGCGCCGTCGCGTTCGACCACCGGACGCGGCTTGGCGAAGTACAGCGGCACCACCGGAATGTTCTCGCGGCGGATGTACAGCCACACGTCCATCTCGGTCCAGTTGGACAGCGGAAACACCCGCACGCTCTCGCCCGGGTGGATGAAGGTGTTGTAGGTGTGCCAGAACTCCGGCCGCTGCTGTTTCGGATCCCAGCGATGCTGCGCGGTGCGGAAAGAGAAGATGCGTTCCTTCGCGCGCGACTTCTCCTCGTCGCGGCGGGCGCCACCTATCGCCGCATCGAAACCGTGCTGGTCCAGCGCCTGCTTCAGCGCCACCGTCTTCATCAGATCGGTGTGCACGGTGGCGCCGTGCGTCAGCGGGGAGATACCCTGGCGCACGCCGTCCTGGTTGATGTGCACCAGTACGTCCACGTCGCCGGCCGTCGCCACCTGCTCGCGCAAGGCGATCATCTCGCGGAACTTCCAGGTGGTGTCCACGTGCAGCAGCGGCATCGGCGGCCGCGCCGGATAAAACGCCTTGCGCAGCAGATGCAACAGCACGGAGGAATCCTTGCCGATCGAATACAGCATCACCGGACGGCGGAAGTTCGCCGCCACCTCGCGGAAGATGTGGATGCTCTCGGCCTCGAGATCGTCGAGGTGGGTTCGCAACGGCAACGCGGGCATCGTCATGGCAGGCAAAGACTCGGTATCGGGTGCTGGCGAAACGGAGGTTGGCGGGATGGCGGGGTCATCCGTCCGTGGCCGCCCATCATAATGCGCCTTGCAGGCTTTCGGCGGACGGACGTCCAGACGTCTTTGCATATCGACATAACCGGACACCATGACACCTCGTGGATGCATCAAGGAGACGTCACTCCGCAGGTCGGTCCCGGACGCTGCCGCCGCACGCGCGCTGGCCCGACTTCCCTCGCCCGCTTTGCACCTCCCTGTCAGGCCATGACCGGATACGTGGGCTCGGCGTCCAGCGTGGCCGCGCAGACCGAGGCCAGCTCCAGCAGGCGCAGATCCGAGCCGCGCGCGCCGACCAGCTGCAGACCGATTGGCAGTCCGTTTGGCAGCGTGCCCATCGGCAGGCTTACCGCCGGGCAGCCGGCGAGGCTGGCGAAGCTGGTGAGGTCGGCTTGCGACTCGGGCACCGGACCGTCCAGCGCGAAGGCGCCCTGCGGCGTGGTCGGCAGCACCAGCACATCAACCTGCGCAAACAGCCGGCGCATCTTCAGCGTGGCCGCGTCCAGCACGCGGTCGGCCACCGCGTAGTCGGCCGCGCTATTGCTGGCGGCAAAGCCGAGCAGCCGGCGCAGCCGCGGCGACACCGGATGCACGGCGTCGGCCAGATCCGCGGCGAAGGTGCCAAGCATCTCCGCCTCCATCAGCAGCAGGCCGGCGCGACGGGTGCGGCTGAAATCCCAGTCGGCGAAATCGACCGTGCGGCGATCGCCCAGCGCGTGCTGCAGCTTGGCCTTCGCCGCCTCGAACACCTCGATCACCTCCGGCTGCACGCCGACCGCCACCAGATCCGGCAGCAGGCCCGCGCGCAGGTTACCCGGCTCCCAGTCCGGCAGCGCGAACGCCACGCGGCGGCGGCGCGAGCGCGCATCGTCGGCGTCGTAGCCGGCCAGCACCTGCAGCAGCACGGTGAGGTCGCCCGCGCTGCGCGCCAGCAGGCCGACCGCGTCGAGCCGCCGCGCCGCCGGCACCAGCCCGCGTGCAGAGATTTCGCCGTGCGTGGGCTTGAGCGCGTACACACCGCAGTAGCTGGCCGGGATGCGGATTGAGCCCAGGCTGTCCGAACCCACCGCCGCCACCGCCAGCCCCGCCGCCACCGCCGCCGCCGCGCCGCCGGAAGAGCCGCCCGCGCTGTAGCCGCGCCGATGCGGATTGTGGGTGGCGCCGAAATGCGGATTGTCGCAGGCCGCGCCCAGCGCGCCCTCATCCATGTTGGTCTTGCCCACCAGCACGGCACCGGAGGCGCGCAGCCGCGCCACTACGTGCGCGTCGTGTTCCACCGGCCTCTCACGCGTGGGCAGGCCGGCGCGGGTCGGCCAGCCGGCCATGTCGATGTTGTCTTTCAGCGCCAGCGGGATGCCGTCGAGCCGGCCGATCACACCTTCGCGGCGGCGGCGGTCGGCGGTCCGCGCCTGTTCCTGCAGCAGGCCCGAGCGCAGGTCGATGTAGGCATTGATCTGCGGATTGATCCGCTCGATCGCCGCCTGATAGACATCGGCCAGCGTCTGCGGCTGCACCCGCCCCACCGCCAGCCAGTGCAGCAGTTGGCACAGGGTGGCGCGGCGCAGGTCGAGATCGGCGATCGGCAACATCGAATTCATGATGGCTCCTTCAACAATGCCCTGATTATCGCCATTGAACGCCAACCGATGGCAAGCGGCTGCGCGATGTCCGGCGCGCCGGATCCGCCTCGGCGAGGCTCTTGTAGGCAGCTTGTAGTGGGAGCGGTTGCCGCCATTCTCGCAGCCGCCTCGACAAACCCCGCGAATCAGCTGAACCGGATGCTGGCAATCGCCCCGTTGGCATCGCTGCGCGGCCGCATCGAGACATTCCAGCCGTACAGCTCGCACAACCGCCGCACGATGGCGAGGCCCAGCCCGGCGCCGCTGCCGCCGGCGCCTTCGCCGCGCACGCCGCGCTGGAACAGGCGCTCGGCATCCTCCGGTTTGATCCCGGGGCCGGTGTCGATGACTTCCACGCGCCCCTGCCCCACTTCGACCCGCACGCTGCCTTCGAGCGTGTACTTGATCGCGTTGCCGATCAGGTTGGTCAATGCCACCGACACCACCGAGGCCGGCGCATTGACGCTCACCGTTTCGCTGGCAGCAAGCTCGATGGTCAGCGGCTTGCCGCGCATCTGCGGACGCTGGCTTTCGATCACGTCATTGGCGATCTTGCCCACCTCGGTGGTTTCACCACGGGTCGGGCCGCGCCGCTCGGCGCGCGACAGCAGCAGCAGCGCCTCGATCAGTTCGGTCGCCTGGCGCGAGGCGCGCTCGATCCGCTTCAGCCGCTCGCTCAGTTTCTCGGTGAGGTCGGGTGAGCCCTGCAGCAGTTCGGTGGTGCTGGCGATCACCGCCAGTGGCGTGCGCAGCTCGTGGCTGACATCGGAGTTGAACTCGCGGTCGCGCTCGACCATCGCGGTGAGCCGCGCGGAATATTCGTCCAGCGCGTGAGCCAGCTCGCCCACTTCGTCGTCGGCGAAATGCAGCGCCAGCGGCTCGGCCTTACCGGCCTTGCGGAAGTCGCGCAGCCGCCGCGCCAGCTCGGTCACCGGCTTGAGCACCTTGCGCGACAGCCACAGCCCGATCGCCAGCGAGAGCAGGCTGAACAGCACCACCGCGCCAATCAGCGAGGTCACCAGCTGGCGCTTGCCCAGATCCTCGCGGCTGATGTCGTAGCTGAGAAATGCGATCAGTCCGTACTTGCGGCTCACCGCCAGTTTGTAATGCCGGGGCTGGCCGCGCTTGTCCACATCGTGAATGTCGTAGACACCCGTCGCCAGGTTTTGCCAGGCCAGCGGTGCCTTGTAGATGGTGCGGTCGCTCCACAGCCATGCATCGATCAGCTCGGATCTGAGCGGCTGATCGGGATGCTCGTGCTTGTTCTCGACCGCCTGATTGACATCGCTTTGCAGGCTGGCCGTGATCAGCTGGTTCTCCACCTTGGCGCGCACGTACAACGCGGCCACGGCAAACAGCGCGCTGAGGCCGAAACCGAACAGCGCGAACGAGACGATCAGGCGGAACCGCAGCTTACGCCTGGACTGCATCCGGCTCGACCATGCGATAGCCAATGCCGTGTCGCGTGTGGATCAGCGGCTTCTCGAACGGCTTGTCGATGGCCGCGCGCAGGCCGTGGATGTGCACGCGCAGCGAATCGCTGTCGGGCAGCTCCTCGCCCCACACGCGCTGCTCCAGATCCTGGCGCGTCACCACCGACGGGCTCGCCTCCATCAATGCCTGCAGCAGCTTGAGGCCGATCGGATTCAGCTGAATCGACTTGCCTTCGCGATTGATCGTCAGCGTGTCCAGATTGAAGGTGAGGTCGGCCACCTTCAGCACGCGGCTTTGCGGACCCTTGCCGCGGCGCGCCAACACCTCCAGCCGCGCGGACAGCTCCTGCAGCGCGAACGGTTTGGTCATGTAGTCGTCGGCGCCGGATTCGAAGCCGGTCAGCTTCTGCTCCAGCGCATCGCGCGCAGTGAGCATCAGGATCGGCGTCTGCTTGTGCGCCTCGTGGCGCAGCTTGCGCGCCACCTCCAGGCCGTCCATGCCGGGCAGCGTGAGATCCAGCACGATCACGTCGAAATCGTGCACCACCGCCAGGTGCAGACCGGTGACGCCGTCGCCGGCGAAGTCCACCACGTGGCCGCGGTCTTCCAGATAGTCGCCGATGTTGGTCGCGATATCGCTGTTGTCTTCGATCACCAGAACGCGCATGTGACACTCCTGTGCAGCCGGCAAACGGAGCGGCTGCAGTGGCAAGCTTAACAAGCTTGATGGGATCAGGCTCGCTGTTTGCACTGCAAAAGGGTACGCGGCGGCATGCGCACAATAAAAAGGCCCAGATGCGCGACTCGCCGTCGCCACACCTGGGCCCAAGCTACCGCCCCGATACCATCATCTGCCGTCACCGAACCCTGCGGTCGCGGTGTCACGCAAACAGACAGCGTGTTCGTTATAGGGCGTGTGCGGTTACGTTGCAGTTAACACCGACTCACTGCGCGGTTAACAATCAAGCCGACCGCGAGCTGGCCCGGCGACGACGCGGGCTCACGCCCGCACTCCCTACCGCGCTGCCACGGCATGCAGTGACTCCTGCGCGTCGGGCCAGCGGCAGATGTGGGTTCCGGTGGTGATCTGGCAGCTGACGCGGGCGTTGATGAGCAGCAGCCAACGAAGCGTTTCGTACTATGGTTTTCGTAGCGCACCGTCGCGCCCTTTGCCGTTGGCGGCGGATTTCTCCGCCTGTGCCTGCAGCAGATCGATGATGGCGCCGGCGATGTCGATGCCGGTGGCGGCCTCGATGCCTTCCAGTCCCGGCGAGGCGTTCACTTCCAGCAGCAGCGGGCCGCGATTGGAGCGCAGCAGGTCGACCCCGGCGATGCCCAGCCCGAGCGCGCCGGCGGCGCGGACCGCGATGCGCTTTTCCTCGGCGCTCAACGTAGCCGCCATCGCACTGCCGCCGCGATGCAGGTTGGCGCGGAACTCCCCGGGGCTGGCGTCGCGCTGCATCGCTGCCACCACTTTCTTGCCGACCACGAAACAGCGCAGGTCGCTGCCCTTGGCCTCGGCGATGAACTCCTGCACCAGGAAATTCGCGTACAGGCCGCGGAACGCCTCGATCACGCTCTGCGAGGCGCTGCGCTTTTCGGCCAGCACCACGCCGGTGCCCTGGCTGCCCTCGTTGAGCTTGATTACATGCGGCGGATCGCCAAGCAGAGCGAGCACGTCGGCGCTGTCGTCCGGGTTGTCGCCGAACACCGTCACCGGCATGTCGATGCCCTGCGCCGCGAGGATCTGCAGGCAGCGCAGCTTGTCGCGCGCGCGCAGCACCGCATCAGACGGGTTCGGCGTGTACACACCCATCATTTCCAGCTGGCGCAGCACCGCCGTGCCGTAGAACGTGCTGGTGGTGCCGATGCGCGGAATCACCGCGTCGATGTCGCGCACCGCCTTGCCCTTGTAGCGGATCGCCACCGCGCCCGGCGCGATGCGCACGTAGCAGCGCAAGGGGTCGAGCACACGCACCACGTGGCCGCGCTCGCGGGCCGCCTCGACCAGCCGCTTGGTGGAATACAGGCGGGTGTTGCGCGAGAGGATCGCAATTTTCATGGCAGCACCGTCATCAAGGGTGCCCGACCGCCGGCAGTGGCCTGGGCTGGGTATAGGAAAGCGCCGGATCCACCGCGAAACGCCCGGCCAGCGCGCTGCGCCCGAGCAGCAGCGGAAACAGCATATGCCGACGATCGGTCAGATTGATGTCGACGCTGAAGCTCTGGCCGGCCACGCGCACCTCGCTGCGGATGAACCAGCGCTCGGTGCGGCGGCCGCCGGTGTCGGTCACCGCACGCCGATCCAGCGCCGGCGCCTCGCAGCACACGGCCTGCGGCTGGCGCCGGGCAAGATGCAGGCGAAAGCGCAGCCAGGTCACGCCGCCGCGGGGAAAAGTCTCCAGCGTGTCGACATGCAGCGAACTGCTGCGTGCGCCGGTGTCAAGCTTGGCCTTGAGCATGCCGATGCCGAGCTGGGGCAGCGCCACGCGCTCGCGCCAACCCAGCAGCAGCGGATCCGGCATGACCAGATCCGGAATCATCAGATCTGCCATCGGACGGGAAGAGCTCGGCAAGTCGGAGGAGTTGGAGCGGGTGAAGGGAATCGAACCCTCGTCAGTAGCTTGGGAAGCTACAGCTCTACCATTGAGCTACACCCGCGCTGCCCGGCGGATGGTAACCCGTGAGGCGCGCAGTGGGAACTGCCGCAGCGCCAACATCGCCTCGGGCCAGCCAGCCCAACGCCGGTTGAATCGCAGATGGCGGCCAGCTGAACCGAACCCGGCAAGCAGCGCAAAACTAAGCGCGGACTAACCCGGCGCATGCCCATAATCCACCATAGCGCGATCGCCCTCAGGGCATGCCGATCGCGGTCAGCACCGAATGCCCCCAGGCGGAGAATTCCATGCACGCGCTCGTCAAGATGCTTGCTTCCCTGCGCCGCCGCACGGCGCTGGCGCTGATGCTGCTGGGCGCACTGGCGGCCCCGCTGCACGCCCAATCCAGCAGCAATGGCAACGAGGCCGATCCGCCGAGCCGGGTGGCACGGCTGTCGTACCTGGCTGGCGACCTCGGCCTGCTGCCGGCCGGTGCGAAGGACTGGAGCGATGCCAGCATCAACCGCCCGCTGACCAGCGGCGATCGGCTGTCCAGCGGCAGGGACTCGCGCGCCGAGCTGGAGCTCGGCGGCGGCACCTTGCGCATCGCCTCGCGCACCGACGTGGGCGTGCTCGACCTGAGCGACCGCATCGCCCAAGTCGAGCTGACCCAGGGCACGCTCAGCCTCACCGTGCGTCGTCTCGAACCAGGCCAGAGCTACGAGATCGACACGCCGACCGTGGCGCTGGTGGTCGATCGCCCCGGCAGCTTCCGTGTCGACGTCCAGGACAACGGCCAGAGCACGCTGGTCAGCGACTTCGACGGCAGCGCCACCGTGTATGGCGAACACGGCGCGCAGCGCGACGTTCTCGGCGGTCGCCGCTACCGCTTCGATGATTCGAGCCTGAGCGCGGTGGCGATCAGCGACATCGGCGGCGGCGATGCGTTCGACGCCTGGTCCGCCGAACGCGACCGCCGCTACGCGTACGCGCGCTCGGTCAGCCGCCGCTACGTGTCCGACGATGTGGTCGGCTACCAGGACCTGGATCAGTACGGCGACTGGCACAGCACCAGCGCCTACGGCGAGGTCTGGTTTCCCACCCACGTCGACGCCGGATGGGCGCCGTATCGCGATGGCCACTGGGCCTATATCGCACCGTGGGGCTGGACCTGGGTGGACGATTCGCCATGGGGATTCGCGCCCTACCACTACGGCCGGTGGGCCTATATCGACGGCGGCTGGGGCTGGATTCCCGGGCCGATCGCGATGCGTCCGATCTACGCGCCGGCGCTGGTGGCGTTTGTCGGCGGCGGCGGCTGGTCGGTGGGCTTCAGCAGCGGCCCGGTCGGCTGGTTTCCGCTCGGCCCGGGCGAAATCTACAACCCCTGGTATCACTGCAACCGCGAGTATTACACCCGCGTCAACGTCACCAATATCCGGGTGACCCGCATTACCAACAACACCACCATCATCAACAACATCAACAACCACTACGGCCGCTATCGGGACAACCAGCCGGTGCGCGCCGAGCGCTACGTCAACCGCGATGCGCCGCACGGCTTCAGCGCGATTCCGGCGCAGGCGTTCGCCAGCGGCCGCGGCGTGCAGCACGACCTGCTGCAGGTGAATCAGCGCCAGTTGGCGCAAGCCACGGTGCTGCCGCGCGGCGCCAACCTGCGCCCCACCGCCGGCGCCATCGCACCGCCGCGCAGCGCCCATGCGGCGGCGCTGCCGTCGCCGGACTTCCGGCGCGAGGTGGTCGCACGCCACGCGCCGCCGGCGGCCCTGGCGGAACGGCGCTTCGGCCCCGCCGGCAACCTCGGCGGCGCCGCGCGCCCGCTGATGCCGGCGGCCAACGTGCGGCTGCTGGATGCCCGCGCCGGCAACGAGTTCGGGGCGCGCCCGGCGCAGGGGCGTCCGCTGCCGGCGGAGACCCATGCCACTCCGCTGCCACCGCAGCCAGCGGCGGTGAACCCTGCCGTTCGTGCGGCGGTCGAGTCGCCGCACGGCAGCGCGATGCAAGCGCGCCCGGTCGAGCTGCGCTCGGCGCGCTTCGCCCACCCGCAGGACGCGCCTGTGGGTGGCCGTTACGGCGGCACGGAGCCGGGCCAACCGCTGCCGTCGACAGCGCATGGGCAGGACGCCTATCGCGCAGCGCAGCGGCTGCCGCAGCTGCCGCAGATCGAGCGCGCCACGCCGATCCAGCCGCTGCCGCCGAACGGCGCGCAACGCAATCAGCGCTTCGAGGCCACGCGTACCATGCGCGACAGCCTGCCGGCCGAACCGCTGCACAGCCGCATGCCGGCGCAGCGCTACCAAGCGCAGCGCTACGAACCGGCCAGCCAGGCGCCGCGGGCGGAAATGCGCGAGCCGCCGCGCCCGATGCCGCAGCCGGCGCGCCCGGAATATCAGCCGCCGCGCTATGAACCGCCGCCCCGCGCCATGCCGGCATTTGCGCCGCCGCCGCGCGCCATGGCCCCGCCGCCGCGGGCGGCGCCACACCCGCGGCCGCCGAAAAAAGACGAGCAGCAGCACTGAGCTGCTGAAGCACTGGCGCGGACGGATACACTGCGCGACCGCTGTGGCGCTGCGTGCGGTGCCGTGCTTCACCCCCAGGATTTCACATGACCGAACCCGCCGCTCCCGACGCCGCGCACGCGCCCGCCTACTTGCGCCGCATCCGCAGCTTCGTGCTGCGCGAAGGCCGCATGACGCCGGCACAGCAGCGCGCGTTCGACGCGCATTGGTCGCGCTACGGTATCGACTATCGCGGCGCGCCGCACGACTTCGACGCGAGCTTCGGCCGCGTCGCGCCGCGCGTGCTGGAGATCGGCTTCGGCAACGGCGAGGCGCTGGCGTGGGCCAGCGAGCATGACCCCGCGCGCGATTTCATCGGCGTCGAGGTGCACGGCCCCGGCGTCGGCCGGCTGATGCTCGCGCTGGCCGCGCGCGGTGCGGAGAACGTGCGGCTGTACCGGCACGACGCGGTGGAAGTGCTGCAACACGAGATCGCACCGGGCAGCCTGGCCGAGGCGCGCATCTGGTTTCCCGATCCGTGGCACAAGAAGCGCCACCACAAGCGCCGGCTGATCCAGCCTGAATTTGTCGCCCTGCTCGCCTCGCGCATGGCGCCGGGCGGCCTGCTGCACTTGGCCACCGACTGGCGGGCCTATGCCGAGCACATGCTGGCGGTGATGGACGCGGCGCCCCACTGGATCAATCCGCTCGGTGCCGCCCACTACGCCGAGCAGCCGCCGTGGCGCATCGAGACCCACTTCGAGCGGCGCGGCCTGAAGCTCGGCCACGGTGTGTGGGACCTGCTGTACCGGAAAACCTGAGCTTGCCGTGACGGCATGCTGCCCGCGGAGAGAGGAGGCATCGGCGCTGCGCAAACCGCGCGCCGGGCGCGCGAAGTAGCGCTGCGGTTCACCAGCCAGTGCGCTAGCCCGCTTATACTCTCGCGATCCACCAGGGACGAATCGTCGCAGCGTGAAGCTTCCACTGCCCCACCGTAAGCACTGCTGCCGGCCACCCCTGCGGAACGCCGGCTGATGGGACTGTCGCTCACTCCCGAAATGATCCTGGTACTCGGGCTGGTGGGCTTCACCATGCTGATGCTGGTGCTGGAGTGGATCCGCGCCGACATGGTGGCGCTGCTGGTGGTGGTGGTGATCGGGCTGACCGGGCTGATCCCCTCGGACAAGGTGTTCAACGGTTTCGCCGGCAACGCGGTGATCGCGATCATGGCGATCATGATCATGGGTGCGGGGCTCGATCACGCCGGCGTGCTCAGCCTCACCGCCAGTTTCGTGATGCGCATGGCGCGCGGCGTGGAGTCGCGCCTGGGCGTGGTGATCAACCTGGTCACCAGCCTGTTCAGCGCGGTGATTCCGAGCCAGGCACTGGCCGCGCTGATGATCCCGGTCAGCAGCCGGCTGTCGGCGCGCACCGGCGTGCCGCTGTCGCGGCTGCTGCTGCCGATGGCGTTCTGCATCCTCACCGCCACCAACACCACGCTGATCGCGAACTCGCCGCTGATCGTGCTGAACGACCTGATCGCCAGCGCCAACGTTAACCTGCCGCCGGGCGCGCACACGATTCCGAAGTTCGGCCTGTTCAGCGTGACGCCGGTGGGCCTGGCGCTGGCGCTGGTCGGCGTGCTGTATTTCTACCTGTTCGGCCGCAAGCTGATGCCCGAGCACGAGGACGA
>JAJYSM010000098.1 GCA_021793575.1 Pseudomonadota bacterium | reverse complement strand
ATCATCAGACTCATGCCTGGCTGAAACTGAACTTGGTTCTTCTTCATGACGCTTTCTCCGTCTCTTCAGACGGTTACAGCGTCTACCCTCGACGTATCACGGGATGCGACAGGTGGGGAATCAGGATGGCAGTAGTTCCCACCGCGTGCTCCCGCTCGGGCGGGTCTGCGGGCACGGGAAATGAATCAAATGCGCGAATTGTCGGATGGCATCTCGCAGCCGGGCGCTTCTGCCGTTAAAATGCCTAATTTCCAGCACGGCTGCTTTCCATGACCCCCCTGATTTTCGTCACTGGCGGTGTGGTGTCCTCGCTTGGCAAGGGCATTGCTGCGGCGTCGCTCGCGTCCATCCTCGAGGCGCGCGGGCTCTCGGTCACCATGATGAAGCTCGATCCTTACATCAATGTGGATCCGGGCACCATGAGTCCGTTCCAGCACGGCGAGGTCTACGTGACCGACGACGGCGCCGAGACTGACCTCGACCTCGGCCACTACGAGCGCTTCGTGCACACCCGCCTCACCGGCAAGAACTCGATCACCACCGGCAAGATCTACGAGAGCGTGATCCGCAAGGAGCGCCGTGGCGACTATCTCGGCGCTACCGTGCAGGTGATTCCGCACATCACCGACGAGATCAAGCACTGCATCCACGAGGCCACCCGTGGTTTCGACGTGGCGCTGGTCGAGATCGGCGGCACCGTGGGCGATATCGAGTCGCTGCCGTTCCTGGAGGCGATCCGCCAGCTGCGCATCGAGCACGGCCCGGAGAAGGTGGTGTTCATGCACCTCACGCTGGTGCCGTTCATCAAGGCCGCCGGCGAGCTGAAGACCAAGCCGACCCAGCACTCGGTGAAGGAGCTGCGCTCGATCGGCATCCAGCCGGACATCCTGCTGTGCCGCTGCGAGCAGGCGCTGCCGGAAGGCGAGCGGCGCAAGATCGCACTGTTCACCAACGTGCCGGAGCAGGCGGTGATCAGCGCGGTTGACGTGGACATCATCTACAAGCAGCCGCTGTGGCTGCACCAGCAGGGGCTGGACGACATCGTGGTGAAGCGGCTCGGGCTCGACGCCGGCCCGGCCGACCTGTCCAGCTGGCAGCGCACGGTGGATGCGATGGAGCATCCGCGCGACGAGATCACGGTGGCCATCGTCGGCAAGTACGTGGAGCATCGCGATGCCTACAAGTCGCTCGGCGAAGCGCTGCGCCACGGCGGCATCAAGCAGGAAACGCGGGTCAACCTGCACTGGGTCGACGCCGAGCAGGTCGAGGCCGAAGGCGCCGCCAAGGTGCTGGCCGGGGTCGACGCGATCCTGGTGCCGGGCGGCTTCGGCAAGCGCGGTTTCGAGGGCAAGATCCTCACCGCGAAGCATGCGCGCGAGCACGGCGTGCCGTACTTCGGCATCTGCTACGGCATGCACGCCGCGGTGATCGACTTCGCCCGCCACGTGGCCGGCCTGGCCGAGGCCGACTCCAGCGAAAACGACCGCAACACGCCCGATCCGGTGATCGCGCTGATCACCGAATGGACCACCGCCACCGGCGAGGTGGAGCAGCGCAGCGACCGCTCCGACCTCGGCGGCACCATGCGCCTCGGCGCGCAGGAATGCCGGCTCAAGGCCGGCACGTTGGCGCGCGAGCTGTACGGACAGGACGTGATCCGCGAGCGCCATCGCCACCGCTACGAGTTCAACAACCGCTACCGCCAGGCGTTCGAGGATCTGGGCCTGGTGATCTCCGGCAAGTCGATGGACGACCTGCTGGTGGAGATGGTCGAGCTCTCGCCGCAGCAGCATCCGTGGTTTCTCGGCTGCCAGGCGCACCCGGAGTTCACCTCCACCCCGCGCGAAGGCCATCCGCTGTTCATCGGCTTCGTGCGCGCGGCGCGCGAGTACAAGGCGGTGCGCGAAGGCGCGCGGCTCGCCGTGCGGGAGTCGGTGGCATGAAGGTGTGCGGTTTCGAGGTCGGCCTGGAGCATCCGCTGTTCCTGATCGCCGGCCCGTGTGTGGTCGAGTCGCTGCAGCTGCAGATCGACACCGCCGGCACGCTGAAGGAAATCACCGGCCGGCTCGGCATCCCCTTCATCTTCAAGTCCAGCTTCGACAAGGCGAACCGCTCCTCCGGTGAGAGCTTTCGCGGACCGGGCATGGAGGAAGGCCTGCGCGTGCTGGCCGAGGTCAAGCGCCAGCTCGGCGTGCCGGTGCTCACCGACGTGCACGAATACACGCCGATGGACGAGGTGGCGTCGGTGGTCGACGTGCTGCAGACGCCGGCGTTCCTGTGCCGGCAAACCGACTTCATCCAGAAGGTGGCGCGCGCCGGCAAGCCGGTCAACATCAAGAAAGGCCAGTTCCTGGCGCCGTGGGACATGCAGCACGTGGTGGCCAAGGCGACCGCAGTGGGCAACGACGCCATCATGGTATGCGAGCGTGGCGCCAGCTTCGGCTACAACAACCTGGTCTCGGACATGCGCTCGCTGAGCGTGATGCGCAACACCGGCTGCCCGGTGGTGTTCGACGCCACCCATTCGGTGCAGCTGCCGGGCGGGCAGGGCGCCACCTCGGGCGGCCAGCGCGAGTTTGTGCCAGTGTTGGCGCGCGCGGCGGTGGCCGTCGGCATTGCCGGTCTGTTCGCCGAGACCCATCCCGATCCGAGCAAGGCGCTCAGCGACGGCCCCAACGCGTGGCCGCTGGGCAAGATGGAAGCGCTGCTGGAAACCCTGATGGCGCTGGACAGCATCACCAAGCGACACGGCTTTCTCGAACACGATCTGTAGGAGCGCAGCCCGCGCACGAACGCTCTTGGTGGGAGCGACTTCAGTCGCGATGCTCTTGTTCTGATGCTGCATCAAAGCTAGAGGCATCGCGACTGAAGTCGCTCCCACAAAAAGGCATTGCGCACAGGGTGCGCTCCCGCAGCACGAATTCGCCGAACACCTCACCACGCACTGGACTGACATGACGACCCTGATCACCCGCATCCACGCCCGTGAAATCCTCGACTCGCGCGGCAACCCCACGCTGGAGGCCGAAGTCACCCTGGCCGGCGGCGGCTTCGGCCGCGCCGCGGTGCCGAGCGGCGCCTCCACCGGCTCGCGCGAGGCGGTCGAGCTGCGCGACGGCGACAAACATCGCTACGGCGGCAAGGGCGTGCGCAACGCGGTGATCAACGTCAACACCACCATCAGCGACGCGCTGAAAGGCTTCGATGCGGCCGACCAGCAGGGCCTCGACGCCCGGCTGATCGCGCTGGACGGCACGCCGAACAAGGGCAAGCTGGGCGCCAATGCGCTGCTCGCCGTGTCGATGGCCGCCGCCCACGCGATGGCCGCCTCGCGCGACGAGCCGCTGTGGAGCTATCTCGCCACGATGAACGCTGCTGCTGCCATCCCTGGCGCCACGACGTCGGCTTCGGCAACACCTGCCCGGCCATCCTTGGCCGGGCGCTCGCAGGCGCAGCCGTTGCCGATAGGGCAACGGCTAAACACGCCTGCTCTCCCAGTCCCCATGATGAACATCATCAATGGCGGCGAGCACGCGGACAACAACATCGACGTGCAGGAGTTCATGGTGCTGCCGGTGGGCATGTCCAGCTTCGCCGAGGCGCTGCGCGCGGGCGCCGAGATCTTCCACGCGCTGAAGAGCGTGCTCAAGGGCAAGGGGTTGAACACCGCGGTGGGCGACGAGGGCGGCTTCGCGCCGAACCTGCGTTCCAACATCGAGGCGCTGGACACCATCCTCGAAGCGGTCGGCAAGACCGGGTACAAGGTGGGCAGCGAGATCCTGCTGGGCCTCGATGCCGCGGCCTCCGAGTTCCATCGCGACGGCAAGTACGACCTTGCCGGCGAAGGCAAGCAGTACACCTCCGAGCAGTTCGTCGACCTGCTGGCCGGCTGGGCCAGGCAGTACCCGATCGTCACCATCGAGGACGGCATGGCCGAGGGCGACTGGGACGGCTGGAAGCTCCTCACCGACGCGATCGGTGAACGCATCCAGGTGGTCGGCGACGATCTGTTCGTGACCAATCCAGCGATCTTCCGTGAAGGCATCGAGAAGCACATCGCCAACGCGATCCTGATCAAGGTGAACCAGATCGGCACGCTGTCGGAGACGCTGGAAGCGATCGCGATGGCCGACGCGGCGAAGTATGCCGCGGTGATCTCGCACCGCTCCGGCGAAACCGAAGACACCACCATCGCCGACATCGCGGTGGCCACCACCGCCACCCAGATCAAGACCGGCTCGCTCTGCCGCAGCGACCGCGTGGCCAAGTACAACCAGCTGCTGCGCATTGAGGAACAGCTGGGCACGGCGGCGCGCTACGCCGGTCGCAACGCGTTCCCCAACCTCACCCGGCTGCCGGGCTGAGCGGCGGCATCGACGGCCCATGCTGCGCTGGATCGCCCTGATTCTGATCCTGCTGCTGATCGGACTGCAGATCAAACTGTGGTCCGGCAGCGGCAGCATGCGTGAGGTGGACAGCCTGCGCGTGGCGCTGAAAAAGCAGACCGAGGAGAACGCCCGGCTGCTGCAGCGCAATCAGGCGCTGGACGCCGACGTGCACGATCTCAAGCACGGCGAGCAGGCGGTCGAGGCGCGCGCGCGCACCGAGCTGGGCCTGATCAAGCCGGGCGAGACGTTCTACCAGGTGGTCGAGCAGCCGGCGCATGCCGGCAGTGCGGCGCCGGCACCGGCCGCGACCGCAACCGCCGGTTCGCCATGAGTGCGCCGCTGCTGTGGTGCGTGGTGCCGGCCGCGGGGCGCGGCACGCGGGTGGGCGGCGACTGTCCCAAGCAGTACCTGCCGCTGGCCGGGCGGCCGCTGATCCTGCACACGCTGGAGCGGCTCGCCGCGCATCCGCGCATCGCCGGCCTGCTGGTGACGCTGGCTGCGGCGGACCCGCACTGGCCCGGGCTCGACATGCTGCATGGCAAGCCGGTACACACCGCGGTCGGCGGTGCCGAGCGCAGCGATTCGGTGCTGGCCGGGCTGGCCGCGCTGCCGGCCGCGGTCGGCGCCGCCGATTTCGTGCTGGTGCATGACGCCGCGCGCCCGTGCGTGCGGCAGGCGGACATCAGCCGCCTGATCGAGCAGGCCACGGCGACCGACGGCGGCCTGCTGGGCGCACCGCTGCGCGACACGCTCAAGCGCGCCGACGCCAGCGCGCGCAGCGTCGCCACCGAAGCGCGCGACGAGCGCTGGCGCGCGTTCACGCCGCAGCTGTTTCGCCGCGGCGAGCTGGCGGCGGCGCTGCGCGACGCGGCGCAGCGCGGGCACCGGGTCAGCGACGAGGCGATGGCGATGGAGCTGGCCGGGTTTGTCCCGCTGCTGGTCGAGGGCGCCGAGGACAACATCAAGGTGACCACCGCGGCGGATTTCGCGCTGGCCGAGTTCCTGCTCACGAGGACCGCATGATGCGCATCGGCACCGGCTTCGACGTGCACGCGTTCGGCGACGGCGATCACGTCACCCTCGGCGGCGTGCGCGTGCCGCACGCTCGCGGCGTGGTGGCGCATTCGGACGGCGACGTGGTGATCCACGCGCTGTGCGATGCGATTTTCGGCGCGCTGGCGCTGGGCGACATCGGGCAGCATTTTCCGCCCACGGACGAACGCTGGCGCCACGCCGACAGCCGCCAGTTCCTGCGCCACGCGGCGCTGCTGATGGCGCAGCACGGCTACGCGCTGGGCAACGCCGACGTCACCGTGATCGCCGAGGCGCCGAAAGTCGGCCCGCATGCGCAGGCGATGCGCGCGCTGCTCGCGGCCGACCTCGACAGCGAGATCGGCCGCATCAGCATCAAGGCCACCACCACCGAGCGGCTCGGCTTCTGCGGCCGCGGCGAAGGCATCGCCGCGCAGGCCTGCGTGCTGCTGGAACGGCGCTGAGAGGTTGTGACTATTCAACCTCTCATACGAAATTGCGATCAATAATCGAGAATTATCAGATCGTCATTCCCGCGGCTCTCAACAACCGAAGGGCTGGTCAAGCGGGAATCCATCGTCTCTTGAAGTCACTGGATCCCCGCTTTCGCGGGGATGACGAGCCATTGCTATTTGGCTGTTCGTTTGAAGAATCTCATCTTATTGACTGCACATTGGTATAAGCCTGCCCTTTCGATCGAATGCCGGCGCGCCCGGTGGAGCGTCATGTCCGAATCCGAGCACGTCCCCGTTGCACCCGTGGCCACCCCGCTGCCCTGGGCCTACGCCGGGCCGCCGCTGCGGGCGCAGCTGCGCAGCACGCCGCAGGATTTCCAGGTCGAGGAAATTCTCGGCTACGACGCCGATGGTGCGGGCGAGCACGCCCTGCTGTGGGTGGAAAAGTGTGGCGCCAACACCGACTGGGTGGCGCGCGAGCTGGCGAAATTCGCCGGCGTGGCACCGGTCGCGGTGGGCTATGCCGGGCTGAAGGATCGCCACGCGGTGACCCGCCAGACGTTTTCGGTGCAGCTGGCGTCCAGGCCGGATCCGGACTGGTCGGCATTCCCGCATGCGCAGGTGAAGGTGCTGGCGGCCACGCGGCATGCGCGCAAGCTCAAGCGCGGCGCGCTGCGCGGCAATCGCTTCGTGCTGGTGCTGCGCCAGGTGCAGGGCGATCGCGCGGCCGCCGAGCAGGTGCTGCAGCAGATCGCCGTGCGCGGCGTGCCGAACTACTTCGGTGAGCAGCGCTTCGGCCGCGAGGGCGGCAACGTGGCGCAGGCGCGCGCGATGTTTGCCGGGCGGCGGGTCGACCGCGACCAGCGTTCGTTCCTGCTGTCGGCCGCGCGGTCGCACATCTTCAACCACGTGCTGGCGGCGCGGGTCGAGCGCGGCGCCTGGGACACGCCGCTGGAGGGCGAGATCTGGTCGCTGGCCGGTTCTCGTTCGTGGTTCGGCCCGGAGCCGTTCAACGATGCGCTGGCCGAGCGGCTGGCGCGGGCCGACATCCATCCCTCCGGCCCGCTGTGGGGGCAGGGCGAACCGCCCACGCAGGGCGAGGCCGGCGAACTCGAACGGGCGGCCGGCGCCGCCGAGGCCGAACTCGCCGCGGGGCTGGCCGCCGCGCGGATGGATCAGGAACGCCGCCCGCTGCGGCTGCTGCCGAAGGATCTGAAGTGGCGCTGGCTGGAGGACGAAACGCTGGAGCTGGCGTTCGAGCTGCCGGCCGGCGCCTACGCCACCGTGGTGGTGCGCGAGCTGGCGCAAGGCTAGCCGCCTTGCGGATGGCGCGGGCGGCATTGCCGCCGCGCCGGCCTACAGCACGTGGACGGCGGTGGGAATCCTGTCGCCGAACCACTTGTGGCGCTCGTCGCGGCAGCTCGGGCTGCCCATCGCGTATTTGCGGCAGATGGTCGGACGATCCGCGTAGATGGTGCAGCCGGAGGTGTTCGGATTGACCGCGGCGCACCAGCCGTCCTCACCCTTGGCCAGCGTTTCCAGGCCGTGCTCGTCGCGATCGACCAGCCACGCCGGCACGTGATCCTCCGGCATCAGCACCACCGTGAGCCGGCAGCAGACGGCTTCGCAGGTGTCGCAGTGCACGGCCGGGTCGACGCTTTCGGCGTAGGGATCGGCGAGAGTCGCGGAGAGTGTGTTCACGCGTCAGCATGGCAGCCGCCACATGAACCCCTTGTTGTGGTGACTGGAACCCCTCTGCTACCGCTCAAGCGACTGGTGGTGCTTAATTGTCCGATCCCGCGACCTGGGCAGACTTCGATGCCATGCAGACTCAAGGCAAGGCGTGTCTTGCCTCCTGGCAAGGCAATGCGAATCCCCATCTGAAAAGCGAAACCAGCGCATTCCTGGTTGACAAGACCGAGCTGAGTCACATGGCCGGGGGCATGGGGGCGACAGCGGCACTCATGGAAGTGACCTTCTTCAAACTCAAGCACGGGCACGAGGCGGCTGCAGCGTTCACCGATGCCGTCAAGAAGATCACCGCGGCAGCGGACAAGTCGAAATGGTCCGGCAACTACATGGTGGCAGCGGTGAAGGATGGCGGGCAGGGTGCGCCCGACTTCATCGTGACCAGCTTCGCATCGTCATGGGCGAATTTTGGCAAGGACGACAACCCCACGTTGTGGAAGATGGTCGAGGGCGTGTACGGCAAACAGGACGCTGCGGCCATTCGCAAGTCGATCAATGGCGCCATCGAGGAAGTGTCGTCGCACATCGACAGCCGCAGTGCTGAACTGACCTACACGCCATCAGGCAAGTAACGACCTGATTAGCGCTGAAGTTAAGCCGGAGTCGCGGGATTTGCGACGTCTTTGACGGAAGCTGTGACCTCCCGAACCGAGGTCACTGCGATGCCCATGAACCGTATCCAGTTCCAATCCGGGCTGTCG
>JAJYSM010000027.1 GCA_021793575.1 Pseudomonadota bacterium | reverse complement strand
GCTCCTCGTCGCTCAGCACAATGTGGGGGGGTAACTCGCACGATATCTCTCCCGCTGGCCTCGTCGTAAAACATGAGACAGGCGGACTGTTTATAAGTTCATTCAAGATTGCAACACTACACTAGCGCGCGGCCGCCAGCCGCCCCAACGCCTGCCGGTGGATCGCCGGCGTGCCGGCCAGCACGCTGCGCGTGTCCAGCGTCAGCGACGCACCCAGCAGATCGGTGAACACGCCGCCGGCCTCGCGCACGATCACCGCCAGCGCGGCGATGTCGAGGATGTTCACGTCCGACTCGATCACCAGATCCAGGCTGCCGCGCGCCAGCAGGTGGTAGTGGCAGAAATCGCCGTAGCCGCGGATGCGGTTGCTGTCGCGGATGAGTTGACCCAGCGCTTGCCAGCGTGTATCGGCGGTAAGCGTCTTGATGTTGCCGGTGGAGATCGAGGCCTGCCCGATCGCGCGGGTGTCAGCCACCTGCACACGCTCGCCGTCCAGCCACGCGCCGCCGCCGGCGCTGGCCCACATCGTCTCGCCGTAGATCGGCGCGCTGGACACGCCGAGGATCAGTTCGTCGGCATCCATCAGCGCGATCTGGGTGGAGAAGAACGGCGTGCGCCGCACGAAGCTCTTGGTGCCATCGAGCGGATCGACCAGCCACAGCAGCCCGCCGGGTTCGCTGCCGCCGTCGTGGCCAAACTCCTCGCCGTAGATCGCCGCCTGCGGCAGCGCCGCCTGCAGCACCTGCCGGATCGCCCGCTCCGCCTCGCGATCGGCGATCGTCACCGGCGTCGCGTCGGCCTTCAGCTCCACCACCACGCCGCGCTTCCAGTAATGCCGGATCACTTCGGCGGCAGCGGCGGCGGCTTCGCGGGCGGCGGCCAGCGCCATGGCAAGATCATCGGGGTGCATGCGGGTTTCCGGTGGTGGTTGGCGGCGCAACGAGCATTTTGCCCGCGAGGCCGCCGCGGCGGTGAATATGCACCGTGCCGTCCGCGTCCGCCGGGCCCAGCGTGGACAGCCAGCGGCGCAACGCCGGATCAGTCTGTCGGGCGCGCAGCGTGGCGTCCAGTCGCCAGCCGAGCGGACTCAGCAGCGCCTGCGCCACGACCTGCAGCGGGCCGTGCCCGTCATCGCGCAGCTGCGCCTGGATCACGCCGTCGTGCGCCTGCGCCTGTGCCTGCAGCTCGCCCAGCGTCAGCGCGCCGGCGTGCGTCTGCAGCGTCGCATGCTGCCACTGCGCGGTGGCCTGCAGCTGCAGCGGCCAGCCCCCTTGCAGCAGCGCATGCGCGACGGTCAGCTGCAGCGTGCCGCCCGGCTGGCCCAGCGGCGAAGTCAAGCGCGGATGCAGGGCCGCAAGCTCGGCGTGCAGGGTCACCGCGTACCACTCGACGCGGCCGCCCGGCAGCTGCCGCATTGCACCTGTAAAACCGAGTTGCGGCCCGGCCAAATCCAACTGCAGGCCTCCCTCACCGAGCAGCGCGCGCCGCGACAGGCGCCAGCGCAGGCTGCCCAGCACGCGGCCGTCGGCGGCCAGCACCTGCCCGGCGCGGCCGTCCCACAGCAGGCCCTGCACCTGCGCCAGGCGCAGCCCGTGCAGCCGCGCCTCGATCCGCGGCTGCAGCCAGCGCGCCGGCAGAAACCACAGCAGCAGCGCGCCGGCCAGCAGCAGCACGGCGAGGCCGAGCAACCCTTTTCGCAGGTACTTCAAGCGGCAATTTCCGGAATGGTTGGTGGACGAGCTTGAGCGCCCATCGCGCAGCCCCGATCATAGCCGGATGACTCTGACCACCAGCCGCAACGCCGCGCTCGCCGCGCGCGACCTGAAACACCTGTGGCATCCGTGCACCCAGATGCACGATCACGAGAGCATTCCGATGGTGCCGATCGTGCGCGGCGAGGGCGCCTGGCTGATTGACGCCGACGGTCGCCGCTATCTCGACGGCATCAGCTCGTGGTGGACCAACCTGTTTGGCCACGCCAACCCGCGCATCGCCGCCGCGCTGGCGGCGCAGGCGCACACACTGGAGCACGTGATCTTTGGCGGCTTCACCCATGAACCGGCGATCGAACTGGCCGAGGAGCTGGTGCGCATCAGCCCGCCCGGACTGGAGCGCGTGTTCCTCGCCGACAACGGCTCAGCGGCGATCGAAGTGGCGCTGAAGATGAGCTTCCACTACTGGCTCAATCTCGGCCACGGCGAAAAGACCCGCTTCATCGCGCTCAGCGGCAGCTACCACGGCGAGACGCTGGGCGCGCTGTCGGTGAGCGACGTGGCGCTGTACCGCACGACCTACGCGCCGCTGCTGCTGACGCCGATCCTGGCGCCTTCGCCGGACAGTTACCAGGGCGAGCCCGGCGAATCGCCCGCGCAGATCGCCGCGCGCAGGCTGGGCGAACTGCGCGTGCTGCTGCAGCGTCACGCGCACGAGACCTGCGCGGTGATTGTCGAGCCGCTGGTGCAATGCGCCGGCGGCATGCGCATGTATCACCCCGGCTACCTCACCGGCCTGCGCGCACTGTGCGACGAGTTCGCGGTGCACTTCATCGCCGACGAGATCGCCGTGGGCTTCGGCCGCACCGGCACGCTGTTCGCCTGCGAGCAGGCGCGTGTGAGCCCGGATTTCCTGTGCCTGTCGAAAGGCCTCACCGGCGGTTTCCTGCCGCTGTCCGCGGTGCTCACCACCCGCGATGTCTATGCGGCGTTCTACGCCGAATACAGCGCCGGCAAGGCGTTCCTGCATTCGCACAGCTACACCGGCAACCCGCTGGCCTGCCGCGTGGCGCTGGAAACGCTGGCGATCTTCCGCGACGAGCCGGTGCTCGAACACAACCGCCTGCTGGCGGCGCATCTGGCGGCGCGGCTGGCGCCGCTGCGCGACCATCCCCACGTGGCGGACGTGCGCCAGTGCGGCATGATCGCGGCGGTCGAGCTGGTTGCCGACAAGGCCAGCCGGCGCCCGTTTGCCGCCGTCGAGCGGCGCGGCCTGCGCGTCTACCTGCACGGGCTGCAGCATGGCGCCCTGCTGCGCCCGCTCGGCGACGTGGTGTATTTCATGCCGCCGTACGTGGTGACCACGCAGGAGATCGATCAGCTGGTGGACGTCGCGATCGCGGGCATCGAGCGCGCCGTGCGCGGCTGATGCAGTCGTCGCGCAGCGCTCAGTGGCCGAGGCTGATGCGGGGATCGAGCATCTGCAGCGCGTGGGCGGTATCGATGGCGCCGGTGCGGCGCAGCTCGCGCCCGCTGTAGCTGCGGCCGGCCACCGGCAGGCATTCGCCCTTGCGCGGCGGGATCAGGCTGCCGGTGCTTTGCAGGCAGTTGCGGTCGCCGGGCTTGAGGATGCGATGGCGTGACGCGGAGGCGTCCTGACGCGCCTGGTCGGAGGGAGCCGCAGCGGCCGGCGTGGCCTGCTGTGCGTCTACCGCCGCGCTGAGGCCGAGCGCGGTCATCAGGGCGAGCGTGGCAATGCATGGCATGGACATGACGAGATACCTCTGGATTCCAGCCGCAGCGGGTCAGCGCATGCTGCACCGATCCCCGGCACGAGGCAAATGCTGCAGCGACCACCCTCTCGCCGGGATTCAGCTTTCCTGCTCGCGGGAGCGAGTCTGCGTCGAGCCTGCGCAGCTCGGCTATGCTGCGTTTTTCGGTCGGCCGCGCCATGCGAGACATCCGTATCCACGCCTCGCTGGCACTTGCCAGCGGCACCGAATGGGCGCTGCCGACGCAGGCAGCCGAACACGTGGCGCGCGTGCTGCGGCTGGCCGTGGGCGACCCGCTGATTCTGTTCAACGGCGACGGCTGCGACTACCCGGCGGTGATCGTGGCGCTGGGCAAGCGCGAAGTGGTGGTGCGGGTGACAGCGCGGCAGCCGCTGGCCAACGAATCGCCGCTGGCGCTCACGCTGGCGCAGGGCGTGGCACGCGGCGAGAAGATGGATCTGATCGTGCAGAAGGCGAGCGAGTTGGGCGTGGCCCGCATCGTGCCGCTGCTGACCGAGCGTTCGGAGGTGAAACTGGACGCGGCCCGCGCTGAAAAGCGGCTGGCGCACTGGCGTGCGGTGGCGGCCAGCGCCTGCGAGCAGAGCGGCCGCGCGCGACTGCCGGAAATCACCCCGGCGCTGTCTCTATCGGCCTGGCTGGACGGCCTGCAGGGGGACGCTGCGCTGCGTCTGGCGTTGCTGCCCGAGGCAGCGCGCACGCCGCGTGAGCTGCGTTTCGGAAACGCGGGCGGCCTGCTGGTGGTGGGACCAGAGGGCGGGCTGGGCGAGCGCGACATCCGCGCGCTGGGCGCAGCCGGCTTCGACGGGCTGCGGCTGGGGCCACGCATCCTGCGCACCGAGACCGCGGGGCTGGCTGCGCTGGCCGCACTGCAGGCGTGCCACGGCGACTTCTAGAAGAAGCGCGCCGCTCAGTCGTCCGTGCCGGACGACTCGGCAGGCTCATCATCATTCACGGCAACCGCTGCCGCCGACTCGCTCGCGTCGGCGGCGTCGAGCAGGCCGAGCAGCTCGGCCTCGATCCACTCCAGATCGGGAATCACCGCCACGTCGTCGCGCACCAGCACCTGGGCGCGCACGCCCGGAGGCAGCGCGCTGCCGTCATGGGTGGGGATGATCAGCTCGGCGTTCAGCGTGGCCAGACGCGGGAAGCCCTGCGTCAGTACGGCGATGAACGGCAGCTTCGGATCGCCGCCGAGCGCCTTGAGCACCGCCACGCGCACGCTCAGCGCGGCGTCGCCCTCCTCGGCGCCGGCCAGCTGCGTGAACGACACCAGCGGCACGCGCCAGCCACGCCAGGCGATGCGGCCGAGCAACCACTGCGGTGCATCCGGCACTGGCTCGGGTGTGCCCTGGGTGATCACTTCGGCGACGGTGGCGTTGGGCAACAGCAGGCGCAGGTTGCCTACCGGCACCAGCACGCAGCGGATTTCACGCGGCAGCAGATCAACATCACTCATGGAAACACCTCGACCAGGTGCGCCGCCAGCTCGTGTGGCGCACCGGAAAAACTCACCAGTCGTTCGGCAAAGATGCCACTCACCATGTCGGCAAAGTGCTCACCGGACGACGACTCTACCCAGACCTGGCCGCCGCGATCGTGGATCGCCTGCGCACCGGCGACTGCATCAGTGGCGCGCCCGGCAAACACGATCGCCAGCGCGTCACGACCGAACACATGGGCGGCAATGCTGAAGCTGGCGTCGATCGACGGGCTCTGCGCTGCTTCGCAGTCAGCAGCCCGCAGTTCGATGCGGCCATCGCGATACACGCTGGCCTGCTGCCCGGCCGGCACCACCAGCAGCTCGCCGACACGGGCGCGGCCGCCCTGCGTGGCCACCCGCACCGGCAGCGTGCCCAGACCGGCCAGCTGCTCCGCCAGGTTCTGCGCCGACTGCCCGACCAGATGCTGCAGCAGCACGAAGGTCAGCCGCGAGGTGGCCGGCAACGCGGCAAGAAATGCCGCCACCGAGGCGGCGCCGCCAGCCGCCGCGCCGAGCAGCACCAGCCGGCTCAACGCGCTGCCGGTGTCGTCGAGCAGCATCTCGCTCACGTGTTCATAGGCCTGCGGGGCAATCGCCTCTTCCCGCGAGATCAGCTGCAGGCTCATCACTGGCTCGATCGCGGGATCCACCGGTACCACATCCGGCGCCAGGAACTCGGCGGCACTCAGTTTGTTGATACCGAAGTCGGCGGCAGCCGGCTGCTCGATCGAAACACCGACCGGCGACATGCTGTCGTCGAGCAGCGCCCAATTGTCGGGTGCCCGCACCAGCGCGGCGATGGTCGTGGTTGCGTTTGCCTCGGCAGCAGCGGCAGGCAACGTGGGCATGCTGGCGTCGCTCAGCGGCGACAACTGCAGGTGATCGAGGTGGAACACCGGGGGTGCCGGTACTGCGGGTGGCGGCGCTGCCTGGGCTTCCGCCGGAAGCCGCGGCTCGCTGCCGTCCGCATCCCCGGCAGCCGACGCCACCGGCGGCGTGCCGAAGAAGTTGCCGTCATGCAGCGGTGGCGGTTCCTCACCATCGGCAAAACGCAGGCCGGAGCTGCTGGTACCTGCCTCCTCGGCAGGCTCGTCACCGGCGGCGAGCAGCGCTTCGAGTTCCGCCGCCAGGTTTTCCGATTCGGCGACTGCCGCCACGCTGTGTGCAGTATCGATCCGATCGGGCGCATGTGGCGGCACCGACGCCTCAGCCAAGAAAACGGACGCGTGCGGCTCGACTACGGACGCTGGCGTTACAGCGTCATCGGTTGGCGCGGGTGCGGCGACCACGGCTGGTGGCGGAGTTTCGATGTCACGTGCGGCCAGCGGCCGCGGCGGATCGACGTCGCCGGCGGACAGCACCTTGACCGCCAGATGCCTTGCCCAGCGCGCGCGATCCCAGCCAGCCAACGCGCGGCTAGCCTGGGCGTCGTTGAACACCACGCGCGGATGGTCGCCGTCGATCACCTCGTACAACTGGTCGAGCGCATCGTCGGCGGTGTCGTCCAGATTAACCACCAGCACCTCAACGCCGATACGCTGCAGCAGCTCGCGGCTCAGGCTGGCCACACCGCCCTCGTGCACGATGCGCGCGCCGCGTTCGTGCAATGCCTCGCGCAACTGGCCGCCCAACTCGGTATCGTCAAACAGCAGCGCAACCGCCGGCCCGGTTGGGGTCATGATGCGGCTCCGGCGCGCTGCTCCAGCACCTCGCTGATCTGCACCAGCAATTCGGCCTCCTGATAGGGCTTGCCGAGATAACGATCGACGCCGATATCGAACGCGCGCTGGCGATGCTTGTCGCCGCTGCGCGAGGTGATCATGATGATCGGCACATCGCGCAATCGCGGGTCTGCCTTCATGTGGGTGGCCAGCTCGTAGCCGTCCATGCGTGGCATCTCGATATCCAGCAGCATCAGATCCGGCACGCGCTCGTGCAGTTTCTCCACCGCATCGACACCGTCCTTGGCCGTGCTGACTTCGTATTCATGACGTTCCAGCACGCGGCTGGTGACCTTGCGCATGGTGATCGAATCGTCCACCACCATCACCAGCGGCCGCACCCGCACTTCGTCAATGACCGGCGCCTGCACCGCACTGAGGCCATCGGCCAGACGCTGCTGGCGGCGGGTGATGCCATGGCGCACCAGCGGGGCCAGATCGAGAATGATCAGCACCGAACCATCACCCATGATGGTGGCGCCAAGCAGGCCCGGCACCGAACTGATCTGCGGACCTACTGACTTGACCACGATCTCGCGCGAGCCCAGCACCGCATCGATGCGAATGGCTGCGCGCAGGTCGCCGGCGCGAGTCAGCAGCAGCGGCTGCTGCTCGTTCTCGTCCGGCAGGCCGGGCGGCAGACCCAGCAGTTCGGCCAGATCGTGAATGCCGTAAGGCTCGTTGCCGTACTCGAAGATCGGCTCCGGCTCGGCCAGCCAGGCGGCCAGGTCGTCCGGATTGACCCGCGCCACGCCCTGCACCGAGGTCATCGGAATGGCGAACGTGGCTTCGCCGATGCGTACCAGGATGGCCTGCGTCACCGCCAGCGTGAACGGCAGCCGCAGCACAAACACGCTGCCCTTGCCCTGTTCGGATTCGATCGACAACGAACCACCAAGCTGCTTGATCTCGTTGGCAACCACGTCCATGCCCACGCCGCGCCCGGCCAGTTGGGTGATCGTTGCTGCGGTGGAGAAACCCGGCTGGGTGATCAGCGAAAGCAGCTGGTTGTCGGTGGGTTTGATGTCGGCACGCAACAGCCCGCGTTCGATGCCGCGTTTGCGGATCGCCTCGCGATCCAGCCCGCGGCCGTCGTCGCTGACACGGATCACCACCTCGGTCGCCTCGCGCGCGACCCGAATATGCACCGCACCTTCGGCCGGCTTGCCAGCCTTGCGGCGTTCGGCCGGGGTCTCGATGCCGTGCGCGATAGCGTTGCGCAGCATGTGCTCGAATGGCGCCTTGATGCGATCGAGCAGGTTGCGATCCATTTCGCCGTGCGCACCAGCGACGTATAGCTGCGCGCTTTTGCCCTGATCCTGTGCTGCCTGGCGCAGGGTGCGACGCAGGTTGGGCACCATCGTGTCGAATGGCAGCATGCGCGTGCGCAACAGGCCGTCCTGCAGCTCGGTGCTGACGCGTGACTGCTGGATCAGCAGGGTCTCGGCCTGGCGGGTGAGTTCGTCCAGCATGTTCTGGATCGACACCAGATCGGATACCGATTCGGCCAGCGCGCGGGAATACTGCTGCAATTGGGAGTAGCGATCGAGTTCGAGCGGATCGAACGCGGCCAGACCAGCCTCACGATGTTCGCGCTGGAAGCGCGCGATGATCTGCGCCTCGGTCTCGATTTCCAGCATGCGCAGCTGGCTGCGCAGGCGCGCCACGGTCTGTTCCAGCTCGACCAGGTTGAAGCGGTAGCCAGCCACCTGCTGTTCCAGCCGCGAACGGTAGATCGCCACTTCGCCGGCATGGTTGACCAGGCTGTCCAGCAGGTCGGCGCGAACGCGGATCTGTTCCTGCGAAGAATGAATCTCTTCTTCCAGCTCCGGCAGCAGTTCAGGCAGTTTGCCCGCCATTGCTGCTCCCGCCAGCGCCTCCATCGGGGCCGGCTTGACGGCCTCCTTCGGCGCCGGCATCGCCACCGCCGCCAGCAGGGCGTCGTCGGCCAACGCGGTCTCGCCGGCAAGCGCCAGCAGCCGATCGATGGTGGCCTGCGGATAGTCGACCGTGACGCCTTGCGATACCTGCTGCACCAGTGCGTGCAGCTGATCGAAGCTGGCCTCCAGCGCGGCGATCAGCGGCCCGGTTTTGGCCGGATCGCGAATCGGCTTTTCGAGCAGTGTCTCGATCGCGTGGGACAGATCGCCCACCGGCATCAGGCCGGCGATGCGCGCGCCGCCCTTGAGCGTGTGCAGATCGCGCTGCAGCTCGGCCACCGGCGACAGATCGGCTGGCTCGGCGTGCCATTGCGCCAGTGCGTCGTCGGCGTGATCGAGAATCTCACGCGCCTCGTCGATGAATACTTCCAGCAAGTCGGCGTCGATATGGTCGGTACCAGCCAGCGCAAAGCTGGGCTCCGGCTCCACCGCTGCCGCGGGTTCGGTCTGGATGGCCGCCCGCGGCTCCGCTGCAGCCTGTTCGGCAGCAGCCTGTTCGGTCGCCGCCAGCTCGGCGGCCAATTTCTCTGCGGCCTGTTCGGCCTGGGCACGCTCGCTGGCCGCCTGTTCGGCCACTCGTTCCGCCTCGTGCTGCTCGGTCGCTGCCAACTCGGCGACGGCCTGCTCGGCCATGGCAAGCTCGATGGCGGCGTGTTCCGCCGCCTGCTCGGCGAGCATCTGCTCGGCAGCCCGTTTTTCGACCGCCGCCGTTTCAGCGGCGACCTGCTCGGCCGCCGCGCGTTCGGCGGCGGCCACCTCAGGCTCGAAGGCGCCCAGCGCCGCCACCAGTTCGGCGGCCAGCTCGGCGTGATGCGCAGCCTCTGGATCGACCGCCGCGGCCGGTTCCTCTGCCCGCGACGTGTCGCTCGCGGCGGCCTCGGTGATGCTGGCCTCGAGCGACGCGGTCATGGCGGCAGCGTCGCTCTCGGCCTGATCCGCTGCAGTTGTCGCCGTCTCGGCTTGCGCTTCGTCGAAACGTGGCTCGTACACGACATGTGCGACCTGTGACTCGGGATAGCGATCGCGCATCGCGATGATCTGCGCGGTGAGCTCTTCCACGTGCGGCAGTTGCGGCTCTGCCGCATCGAACTGGGTCATCACCTGATCAACCACGTCGGCGGACTGGCCCAGCAGGCGGACGCCCTCTGACGACAGCGACAGATTGGAGGCGCGCAGCCGCTTGAACATGCCTTCCAGCGGCGACAGCAATTGGGTCAGCATGGGAATGTCGACCATCGCGATGGCGCCATGCAGCGTGTGCACGGCGCGCAGCAGCTCTTCGCTGACCGGCAATTCCTGCCCGCCACGCAGGATCGTGGCACGGATGGTCTGCAGATACTGCGCCACCTCGCTGCGCAGGATTTCCAGCAGCACCGGATCGACCGGCGGCAGCACCGGCCCGGCGAACATCTCGACCGGCGTCTCGGTGACGGCGTGCTCGGGCTCGGCCTGGGCATCGGTCAGAGTGGCCTGCGGAACGGCATCGCTGGCTGCTTTCAGCGGAGCCGGCACGCGACGGCGTACCACCCGGCGGACCGTCTCCATGGCCGGCGCGGCGTGATCTTCCAGCCTGGCCGGACGACCTGCTGCCAGCTGTTCGGCAACCTGCATGATGGCGCTCAGTGGCGTGTTCGGCTGGCCCTCCCCTTTCAGCGCCGCCAGCAGAGGCGGCAGCGCCTCGATCGCATGGTGCACCAGCGCCTGTATCTGCTCGTGCGGCTCGATGGAGTTGTCCAGCACGCGGTTGAGCATGTCCTCCACTTTCCACGAGAACTCGCCCAGCACGCCGGCACCGACCAGACGCCCGGAGCCCTTCAGCGTATGGAACGAACGACGGATGCTGATCAGCGCGGAAGTCTGAGCGGGGTCGGCCAGCCAGACTTTTTCTGCGCTTTGCAGATTGTCGATTTCCTCCTGCATCTCTTCCAGGAAGATCTCGCGAATATCGTCGTCGATACCTTCAGCGTTGGCATTGAAGGCAGTGTTGGCAGCCAGCGCGTCGCGCACCGGCACCTGCTCGAACTGCTCTTCCTCGACTTCGATCCAGTCGTCGTGCTGATCCATCGCGGCACCATCCAGCACGGCTGGCGTGGTCGCCTCGGTCTCGGCCAGCCGCAGCCCGTCGAGGTTGTGAACCGGCGATGCCAGCGGTTCGCTGTGACCGATGAACAGGTGTCCGAGATCATCACCGGGAAGCACGCTGACCGACTCTGAAAGCTCCGGATGCTGCTCGTTCCGGAGGTTGCCGGCTGCGCTTGGCAGCGCCTCGGCGACCACTTCGGCATCGACCGGCAGCGGCAACGCCCGCGCCGCCGGCACCGGCCAGTAGCCGAGCAGGCCGAGGCTGTGCTCGGCGACATCGAGGATATGCTCCAGCCCACCGCGATGCTCGCGGGCGGCTTCGAGGTAATACTCCAGTGCGGCGATCGCGTCGGCCAGGTGATCCATCTGCGCACCACTGGGCACGCGCCGGTCGCCGAGAAGTTCATGACCGATGAATCGGCCCACGCCCTCGGCCAGTTCGCCCGGACGCGGCGCAGACATCATGCGCATGGCTCCGGCCACTTCTTCCATCAGGGTCGGCGTACCGGTGAGGCGGCTGTGCTCCCAGCCGGATTCGACGAACGCGACGATCGCATCCTTTACCTTCACGGTGTTGCTGATCGCCTCCTGCATGAGCGCGCTGACGACTCCCAGCGCCTCGCTGCGCGGAAGCCCCTGGGTGGCAGCGCTGCCGGCGCCGGCTTCCTCTTCGGAGCCAAGGCTTTCGATGTGGTCATCCAATGATGCCTCGACATACAGCAGCGCGCCGGCCACGTCGAGCAGGGTCTCCTCGTCAGCCGGGCGCATGCGGTTGATGATCTCGTCCAGCACCCGCCGCTGCTCGGTGATCACGCGACGCGGCACTGCCAGCGCCAGCATGCCCAACGTGTCGCCGACCCGCTCCAGCATTTCGCCCTGGGGCGCCAGCTGGGCCGGATCGCCATCCGGCTGGCGCAGGAACAGATCGAGCGCTTCCTTCACCCGCAACAGATCCTCCTTCAGCGCCCGCGAGACCGAATCGAGCAGCGCGCGGTTGTGCCCGGCCATCGAGCCACGGGCATGTTCCAGTTCGCCGGCATTCGGCAGCAGACTGTCCAGCGCGTAGGTTTCGCACAGCAGCTCCATCTGCGGACTGCGTTGCGTGGCCTGCGCCACGATGTAGAGCAGCTTGCTCGCCAGCTCGCCCGCCGCGTCGCCGCGCAAGCTGTCTTCGCCGTGTTCGATCAGCTGGCGGATGCTGCGATCGACCTTGCCGATCAGCTGGCGCACCTCACCGGCCTGACTCTTCAGCATGCCTTGTTCCAGCCCCTCCAGCACGCCGGCGGCAATCCACCACAACCGGCGGCCGTGCACGTGATAGCAGCGTGCTGTGATCGACAGCAACGTCTTGCGCATGCCAATCAGTTGCTGCGCGGGGTTCTGCCCACGAAACCAGCCAAGCAGTTGCTGCTGGAAACGCAGACGCAGATCAAGCAGCTCACCGCGATGCGCCTCGGCGTACGACTCGTTCATCGCCGCAGGCGCCTGCTCCGGCAGGAACGCGTCGAGGTTGGGGCGGAACATCGCCGACTCGGGCAACGGCGGTTGTTCGCGACTGGCGCGCAGGTCGTTCAGCAGCGGCAGCAGCACCACCGGTACATCGCGATGGCCGCTGGACAGCCGCTCAAGGTAATCGGGCAGCTGCATCAGGCCGCGCATCAGCGTGGCATAGGCTTCCTCACGGTAGGTGACGCTGCCTTGCAGCAGCGCAAGCGAGAGCGCCTCCATCTCTGCCGTCACCATCGCAGCGCCATACAACTCGACCATCTGCAGGGTGCCATGCACCTGATGCAGGTGATCCGTGCAGGTGCGCATGTAGTCGCGCTTGCCCGGATTGTCGACGTAGGACTCCAGCGCTTCGCGGGCGATCGACAGTGTCTCGTCGAGCTCCGGCTTGACCCACTGCAGGGTGGTGAAATCGATGTGGTCTTGAAGTCTCATGCGCCTCTCTCAGCGGTTGCACCATGCACGCATCACGCAACCAGCGAGAATGCCCCCCGTCAAAATACTGATCTGGACCGTACTGATATCGACATCGGCCGATCTCAACCCGGTAACTTGAAATGCGCCACCGAGCGCCGCAGGTCGCTCGCCAGCTGAGCCAGCGTACCGATCGAGTCGGCGGTCTGGCTCGCACCCTGCGAGGTCTGCGAAGTGATTTCCTGAATTGCGTTCATCGATACCGAAACGTCCGTGGCCGCCGCGGACTGCGCGCGCGCCGCGGTGGAGATGTTCTGAATCAGCGCGGACAAATCGTGCGAGACGCGCTCGATGTCGCCCAGCGCGCTGCCAGCGTCCTCCGCCAGGCGCGCACCGGCCACCACCTCGGCGGTGGTCTGCTCCATCGAATTGACCGCCTCGTTGGTATCGGACTGAATCGTCTGCACCAGTGTCTCGATGCGCTTGGTGGCGCTGGTCGAGCGTTCCGCCAGTCGCTGCACTTCGTCCGCCACCACCGCGAAGCCACGGCCGGCCTCACCGGCCGAGGCCGCCTGGATGGCCGCGTTGAGCGCCAGGATATTGGTCTGCTCGGCGATGTCGTTGATCAGTTCCACGATCGAGCCGATCTCCTGCGAGGATTCGCCCAGCCGCTTGATGCGTTTGGAGGTTTCCTGGATCTGGTCGCGGATCGAGTCCATGCCCGAGATCGTCTCGCGCACCACTTCGGCACCGTGCGAGGCGATCTTCACTGAGCGTTCGGCCACGTCGGCCGACTCGGCGGAATCCTTCGACACGATGTCCATCGAACTCACGATCTGGTTGATCGCCGAGGTCGCCGAACTGATCTGCTGCGCCTGCTGCTCGGCCGCGTCGGCCAGGTGGCGCGCGGTGGTCTGGGTTTCCTGCGCCGAGGACGACACCTGCTCGGAGGTTTCGTTGATCGTGGTGACCAGTGAACGCAGCTCGTCGATGGCGTAGTTCACCGAGTCGGCGATCGCGCCGGTGATGTCCTCGGACACCGTGGTTTTGACCGTCAGGTCACCTTCGGCGAGCGAGCCCATTTCGTCCAGCAGGCGCATGATCGCCTCCTGGTTGCGCTGGTTCAGCTCGGTACTGCTGGCGAACCGGCGGCGCTGGTCGCTGACCAGGGTGATCACCAGCAGCAGCGAGAACGCCACCGCACCGATCGCGCCGAACAGACCCCACCACACATTCGGGAACAGCCGCCGCAGCGGCAGTTTGCCGATCTGCTCGGCGAGGTCGTTGGCGCGCAGCAGCACGGTCTGCGAATCCAGCGAGGCCTGGTTGCCGGCGTGCTTCACGTCGGCGATGTTGCCGGCGGCGGCGACCAGCTTGGCCACCGGGTCGGTCAGCTTGCTCCAGCTGTCGTCCATGCCGGTGAGGATCTTGCGCGCATTCGGATCGTTGATCGGCTTTACGCCGCTGTCGGTGTTGCCCTCAATCAGGCCCTTGAGCACGCTGCCGTAAAGCTGTGCGTCACGGGCCAGGCCATCGGCTGCCGGCTGCGCATTGTCGCCGCCCTGCAGTACCTCCTGCACGCGGCGGATGATGCGGTCGGCCGACAGCATCTGGCGGGAGGTTCCCAGCATCTGCTCGGAACTGCCGTTGCGCTGCTGCAGGATGGTGACCACCTGATCCATGCTGGAATTCAGCAGCGGCATCTGCTGCGACAGGGTGGCGGCGCGCTGACCGGAGTCGAGCACCACCGCCTTGTTGGAGAGGATCTTGTTGATGTCGGCGTCGAGCTGTTTCCAGGAGGCGCCGAGCGCGCTCACGGCCTGGCCGGCGGGGGTGGTATTGTTGTTGGCGTAAGCATGCATGCCAGTGGCGGCATCGCCGTTCTTCAGCCGCTGCACCGCCGAATCGATCGCGTTGCGGGTGCCTTCAAGCTCCTTGAAGGACTCCACGTTGCCGCTGGCAGATTCCAACGCGAATTTCGCGGTCTGCTGTGAGAGCACCTGGATCTGCGTGGTCAGCGCGATCGCCTGGCGATCCTCACCGTTCTTCTGGTTGAGCAGGAAAAAATCCAGTGCCGCGAAGCCAATCGCAATCAGCAGCAGGACAATGAGTGCGGTGTAACCCCGTTCCCTGCTGACGCCCCCGGTAGTGCTCATGTTCACCTCATCCGTTCGAATCTTGCCGGCTCCGCCTCATGGTGCGGATGCCAGCCTGGTACTTGTTGTCTCAAGTTTCCGGCCACTGCGGGCACCGGCCCTTCTGAATAATTTGCCTTGAACCGGACCGAGCTCAGGCCGCTGCCTGCCGGAAATCCGGCGCGCGCACCAGCCGGTTCATGCTGAAGATCGCCAACTGCTGCTCGCCCACGCGGTGTTCGACGAAGCGAACAAGTCGCGGATCAGCTTCGCGCCCCGCCTCGCGCCGCTGGGTCTGGTCCACCGTACGCTGGCCGAACACCTCGTCGACCAGCAACGCCACGTTGCCACCACCCTGGCGCACCACCAGCAGGCGACTGCGATCGGTGTGCTGGGTGCGCTCGCCAAACAGGAAACGGGCGAAATCGATCACCGGCACCAGGTTGCCGCGCACGTTGGCCACGCCGAGCAACCATGGCTGGGTGCCCGGCACCGGTGTCAGCACCGGCACCGCCAGCAGCTCGTTGATCTCATCGATGCCGCTGACCAGCAGCCGCGCACCGACGCGGAAAGCGATGCCGCGCCACAACCCCGGCGCCTCCAGCTTTTCCTGTGTGTCGGACGCATGCGCCAGCGACAGCCGCTCGTATCGGGCCAGGATTTCAAACGGCGTGCGATTGACGGACTGATTCATGTCCCGCTCGACAGCAGTTCGTTGATGCAAGCCAGCAGGTCTTTCTCGTTGACCGGCTTGGTGATGAAGGCGCGGGCGCCCTGGCGCATGCCCCAGACGCGGTCGGTCTCCATCGACTTGGTGGTGATCATCACGATCGGCACCGCCGCCGTGAGCGGGTCGCGGGTGAGCGTACGGGTCGCCTGGAAGCCGTTCATGCCGGGCATGATGACGTCCATGATGATCAGGTCTGGTGGCGCAGCGCGCGCCCGTTCGATGCCTTCCTCGGCGCTGCTGACCGCAATGACTTGGTGACTGGCACGCTCGAGCAGCGTGCTGAACACGCGGATGTCCGTCGGCGAGTCGTCGATGATGAGAATGTTGGCCACAGGTCCCCCTCAGAGTCTGCAGTCAGCGGCTGGGTGTCGTGCTGACGTGGCGGTGGATGGCACCCAGCAGTTCGTCACGGGTGAATGGTTTGGTCAAATACTGTTCGGCACCCACGATGCGACCGCGCGCCTTGTCGAACAGCCCGTCCTTCGAGCTGAGCATGATCACCGGCGTGGCGCGAAACAGCGGGTTGTTCTTGATCAACGCGCAGGTTTGATAGCCGTCCAGCCGCGGCATCATGATGTCGACGAAGATGATCGCCGGCTTCTGGTCGGAGATCTTGGCCAGCGCCTCGAATCCATCGACCGCCGTCATCACGTCGCAGCCCTCCTTCTTGAGCAAGGTCTCCGCCGTGCGACGAATCGTCTTGGAGTCGTCGATCACCATGACCTTCAGGCCGGCCAGGTCACTAGTACTCACGTTCAAATTCACTTACTCCCCCTGTGGCCCGCTCGAGCTCAGGATAGACAACCATGCAAGCAACAAACATGCCGCAATGCGCACATGTAAAATTTTGCGGCTTGGCTTCGACAATGCCCGCTCTGCGGCGGTGCGCCTCAAGCCTTGTTGTTTACTGCCTGCCCGCCGAGACTGTCAAGCAATAATCCTGGTCTGTGTCGACTGATCTGCAGTCCGCGCGGAACAAAAGATGACTCATAGTGACAGCATCTGGCCTGCCGTGACAGCCGCGAAACCTGTGGCTTGTCGCGGTCGCGCGGCTCGGCGACCATCGCATGCCTGCACAACCGCAGCACTCACGTCGTCTGCCCACGCGACCCCATTCACGGAGAACCACCATGACCCTTTCGGTCGGCGTACTGATGGACCCCATCGCTGCCATCAAGACAGCCAAGGACACCAGCTTCGCCATGCTGCTGGAAGCGCAGCATCGCGGCCACGCGCTGCATTATTTCGAGCAGGGTGACCTGGCGCTGCGCGATGGCGTGGCATGGGCGCACAGCGCGCCGCTGCAAGTGCGCGAGGATCCGCAGCACTGGTTCACGCTGGCGCCGGCGCAGTGGCGCGAGCTATGCGGGATGGATGTGGTGCTGATGCGCAAGGATCCGCCGGTCGATGCGCAGTTCACCTACGACACCATGGTGCTGGAAGCCGCCCAGCGAGCCGGCGTGCTGGTGGTCAACGATCCGCGCGCGCTGCGCGACTGCAACGAGAAGCTGTTCGCGCTGCAGTTTCCCCAGTGCATCGCACCCACCCTGGTGTCGCGCAGCACGTCCGAGCTGCGCCGTTTCGTCGGCGAGCACGGCGAGGCGGTGCTGAAGCCGCTCGACGGCATGGGCGGACGCGGCATCTTCCGGGTCAAGGCCGGTGACAGCAACCTCAATTCGATGCTGGAGACGCTGCTGGCCGGTGATGGTCACGGCCACGGGCGCCAGCTGACGATCGCGCAGAAGTTCATCCCTCAGATCAGCGCCGGCGACAAGCGCATCCTGGTGGTGGACGGCGAACCGGTGCCGTATGCGCTGGCGCGCATTCCGCAGGGCGACGAGTTTCGCGGCAATCTCGCTGCCGGCGGCCGTGGCGAAGGTGTGGCGCTGTCCGAGCGCGATCGCTGGATCGTCAGCCAGGTGGCCCCCGAGCTGCGCCGCCGCGGGCTGCTGTTCGTAGGGCTGGACGTGATCGGCGACTACCTGACCGAGATCAACGTCACATCTCCGACCTGCGTGCGCGAGCTGGACGCGCAGTTCGGACTTAACATTGCCGGCCAGCTGTTCGACGTCATCGAGCAGCGCGTTTCCGGAAACCGCACCGCGTGAGCCAAGCCGCCGCCACCGCGCCCGAGCCGATCGGCGCCACCCTGCTGTTTTCGCTGCTGCTGCACGGCGTGCTGTTGCTGGGCATCACTTTCCACTTCGCCAGGCCCCGCCCCAGCCTGCCCACGCTGGATGTGACGCTGATGAATGTGGCCAACCAGGAGGCGCCGGACAAGGCGGATTTCCTGGCCCAGGCGAACAACCGCGGCGGCGGCCAGAGCGACCGCGCGGCGCGGCCGTCGCAGATGTTTTCCGGCGCGCTGCCGCGGCCGGATCCGGGCATTGCGCCACAGCCGGTCGAGGCCACCACGCCGCCGCCGCAGGAGGCCACGCCCACCCGGCTGGTCACCACCCGCGGCCACAGCGATTTCAGCGTGCCCAGCAGCACTGCGCAGACCAAGGTCGATCCGCGCGAGCAGGCTCCCAACGCGGCCGACCTCAAGCGCCAACAGGCGATCGCGCAGCTGGCGGCCGAGCTGCGCCAGCAGACCGAAGCGCTGGCCAAGCGGCCGCGGAAGAAGTTCATCTCGGCCAACACCAGGGAATACGTCTACGCCAGCTACATGCGCGGCTGGTCGGACCGGGTGCAGCGGATCGGCAACCTCAACTATCCGGACGAAGCGCGCCGGCGCAAGCTCTACGGCGATCTGCTGCTCACCGTCGGGCTCCGCCGCGACGGCAGCATCAAGAGCATCGACGTGATCCGCAGTTCCGGCCAGCCGCTGCTGGACGCGGCCGCCGAGCGCATCGTGCGGCTGGCCGCGCCGTTTCCGCCGCTGCCTCCGGATGCCAAGGTGGACGAGCTGTACATCACCCGCACCTGGCAATTCCTGCCGGGCGATGTGCTGCGCAACAAGTAGGTGCGCGGCGCCGGCTCGAGCCGATCGAATGCGCGCAGCGGCCGCCTGCGCGGGCTTACAATGCGCACATGAGCATCACCGCGCCCAACACCCTCGCCGGCCATTTCCTGATCGCCATGCCGAACCTGGCCGAACCGCCGTTCTCGCGCGGCGTGGCGTTGCTCTGCCAGCACGACGAGAACGGCGCAGTCGGCCTGCTGGTCAATCAATTGTCCGACTACCGACTCGGTGATGTGCTGGCGCAGATGCAGCTCGAATGCATGGATGGCGACCTCGCCGATGCGCCGGTGCTGATCGGCGGCCCGGTGCAGCAGGAGCGCGGCTTCGTGCTGCATCGCGAGCCGGGTCACTGGGAATCGAGCTATCGCATCAATGCGGACTGGTCGGTCACCACCTCGCGCGACATCCTGGTGGCGATGGCTGCGGGCGACGGTCCGCGGCAGGCGATCATGGCGCTGGGCTACGCCGGCTGGGACGCCGGCCAACTGGAGCAGGAGCTGATGGGCAATGCATGGCTCACCGCCGAAGCCTCCAGCCGGGTAGTGTTCGACACGCCGCTGGAGGAGCGCTGGAGCGCGGCGGCCGGACTGGTTGGCATCGATCCGCGCCAGCTCTCCGGCTACGCGGGCCACGCATGAGCTGCGTGCTGGGGTTCGACGTCGGCAGTCGGCTCACCGGGGTGGCGGTGGGCAATCGGATAACTGCCAGCGCGCGGGCGCTGGCCACACTGGCGATGCGCGACGGCGAGCCGGACTGGAGCCAGCTCGATGCCCTGCACCAGGCGTGGCTGCCGGACACGCTGGTGGTCGGCCTGCCGCTGGCGCTGGATGGCGGCGAGCAGCCAGCCAGCCGCCGCGCGCGCCGCTTTGCCGGCCAGCTGCAGCAGCGCTACGGCGTGCCGGTGCTTCTGCTCGACGAACGGCACAGTTCGCAGGAGGCCGCCCGTCGCTTTGCCGCCGGCCGCGCCGCCGGGCTGCGCCGACGGCGCGATGCCGCCAGCATCGACGCCGAGGCCGCCGCAGTCATCCTGGAGCACTTGCTGGGCGAAACCCCGGTCACCATCGCCGACGCCGGCGAGCGCTGAGCGGCCCCTTCCCTTTTTCCCCTCCGACCTGCCGCCCATGAGCCCACGCCTGCGCCACCTGACCACCCTGGAACATCTGCCGCGCGACACCATCGAGCGTCTGCTCGACCGCGCCGAGGCGCTGCGCGACGCCTGCGCGCACGGCACCCGCAAGCTTGATGTGCTGGCCGGGCGCACTGTGCTGAACTTGTTCTTTGAAGCCTCCACCCGCACCCGCACCTCGTTCGAGCTGGCGGCGCGCCGGCTCGGTGCGGACGTGGTCAACTTCGACATCGGCTTCTCCTCCACCAGCAAGGGCGAGGAGCTGTTCGACACGCTGCACACGCTGGAGGCGATGCACCTGGATGCGATCATTGTGCGGCACAAGCAGTCAGGTACGCCCGACGAGCTGGTGCGCCACGCGATGAGCGGGGTGTCAGTGATCAACGCCGGCGACGGCAACCGCGCGCATCCCACCCAGGGCCTGCTGGACGCGCTGACGATCCGCCAGCACCGGCCCGATTTCGAAAACCTTGCAGTGGTGATCTGCGGCGACATTCGGCACTCGCGGGTGGCCCGCTCCGATCTGCACGCGCTGGCCACGCTGGGGGTGAAGGAGCTGCGCCTGTGCGGCCCCGAGGCGCTGCTGCCGGCCGCTGACGAATTCGACGGCTGTCCGCGCTACGACGACTTCGACGCAGCCATCCGCGGCGCCGATGCGGTGATCATGCTGCGGCTGCAGAAAGAGCGCATGGCGTCCACCGAACTGCCGGACGAGGCGGCCTATTTCGCCCGCTACGGGCTGGATCAGCGCCGGCTGAAGCTGGCCGCGAAGACCTGCCTGGTGATGCACCCCGGGCCGATCAACCGCGGCATCGAGATCGCCAGCGAGGTCGCCGACGGCGCGCAATCGCGCATCCTGGAGCAGGTCGGCAACGGCGTGTTCGTGCGCATGGCGGTGCTGAACGAGGTGCTGGCGCGCTGATCATCCGTCATGGTCCGAACACCTGCGGCGCATGCCGCGACGCACCACAAACAGGCATAATGCCGGCGCGACATTCACCAATCCCGGGGATCATCATGCGATCGACTACGCGCTTCATCGCGCTGGGCCTGGCCGGCATCATGCTGGCGGCCTGCGCACACAAGGACAAGAACGCGCCATTGGCTTTCGTGCCGGCGGACACGCCGTACGTGATCGCCAATCTGGATGTGCTGAACGACGCCACCCGCCAGGCCATGCTCGCCCAGGCCGACGCACAGCTCCCCGCGCAGCTGGCCAACATCAATGCGGCGGCCGACCAGCTGGCCACCAAGGATCCGGACGGCGCCCGCCTGCTGCGCGCGCTCAGCGCCGAATTCAACGGCAAGACCATCGAGTCATTTGCCAGCAATACCGGCCTGAATCTCAAGGGTTATTGGGCCCTGTACGGTGTCGGGCTGGCGCCAGTGGCGCGCTTCGAACTCAGCGACCCGAAAGCCTTCGATGGCTTCATCGGCCGCCTGGAAACCGCCTATGGCAAGTCGCTGGCAACCGCCAAAATCGGCGCGCAGAGCTACCGCCGCTTCGTCTCCAGCGCGTCGGGCACCGAAGTGATCCTGGCGATGGTCGGCAAGCAGGCGGTCGCCGCCCTGCTGCCGGCCGACGCCTCGCCGGCGTTGCTGCGGCAGGTGCTCGGGCTGGACCGGCCGCAGAAGAGCCTGCAGGACGACGGCCGCCTGAACGCGCTGGCCAAGGCCAAGGGTTACCAGAAATGGCTGGTCGGGGATCTCGACCTGACCCGCGCGCTGCCGTTGGCGCTGGGTGGCAGCGACCCGCTGCTGACCGCGCTGCGCAAGGCGCATGCCCAGGCCGAATCGGCCAAGACCGGTGAGCCGGTCGCCAACCAGCTGCAGACGCCCGCCGCCTGCACCACCGAGGCGGCGCGCCTGGCCGCGCGCGTGCCGGCGATGAGCTTCGGCTACACCCGGCTGGATGCGAAACACCAGGACGCACGCTTCGACGTGGCGCTGGCCGCGGACATCAGCAAAGCGTTCGCCGGACTCAAGGTGGACCTGCCCGGACTGGGCGAGAACGGCAGCGCGCCCTTTGACCTGAGCCTCGCGCTGCCGGTGGCGCAGTTGCGCACATTCTGGCTGGCACAGGCCGATGCAGTGGCGGCCAAGCCGTTCACCTGCCCCGCGCTGACTGATATCAATGACAGTTTCACCAAGCTCGGTCCGCTGCTGCAGAAGGCGGCGATACCGCCGTTCGGCGACATGCTCGGCCTGCGCATCGCGCTGGACAGCCTGGTGGCGGGCGCGAACACCGTGCGACCTGCGTTTACCGGGCGGCTGGTGCTGGGCACCAACAACCCCACCGGTCTGCTGGCGATGGGCCAGATGATGGTGCCGGCGCTGACCCAGTTGAAGCCCGTCGATGGCGGCAAGCCGGTAGCGCTACCAGCAGACATGGTGGGTATGCTCGGGCAACCTGCATGGATTGCCATCAGCGGCAAGGCGCTGGCGCTGGGCATCGGTGCCGGCGAGGACGTCAGACTTGGCGACACCCTGAAGTCGACTCCAGGCGATGCCGGGCGCATGTTTCGCATGCATCTGAGCGGCGCGATGTATCTCACCTGGCTGCAGTTGATGGAGCAGAAAGTCGACACCCTGGCGGCCGCCACCGCCGCCATGAGCAAGAGCGACCAGCCCACGCTCGACGGCAGCCCTGCCCCCGCTGACGCCGCCCAGGTGGCCGCCAACGCGGCCCGCTCGAAGGCCCAGTTCGCCACGATGAAGGCCCAGGCCCAACGGGTCGACAGCATCGATGCCGAGATGCACATCGACGACAGCGGCATGGTGATCACCAGCCAGACCCTGCTCAAGTAAACGGTCGCCGCACACGGCCGGGGTGCTTCGCGCATCCCGGCTTTTTCATGCCTGTCGCCACGGTGATGCCGCTGCCTCGCGCTCGCCTGGGGGCACGCATGCCCGGCGGCTGAACCGCGCCCCGGCATCAGCACATCGTGTTCACGCAGCGGCTGTTGCCATGCGCTCCGGAAGTCGCCGTTCGCGACCTCCGGCTGTCGCTCGCGACAGACTTTCATCCGCTCAGGAGATTGCCATGCATACACGTTCGATGATCCGCCACAGCATGTTTGCCACCGGCCTGATGCTCGCCTTCGCGGCGGCGCCGTTCGCGGCGGCGGCCGCACACGGGGCGCCGATGCAGAAGGCCTCCGATAACCAGACGGTACCCGACAAGGCCGCCGATGCATGGATCACCACCAAGGTGAAATCCGAGTTTGGCCTCACCAAGGGCATCGAGGCCGGCGATATCTCGGTATCGACCAACGGCGGCGTGGTTACGCTCGGCGGCACCGTCGCGACCGCGGCGGAAAAGCTGCATGCCGAGCGTGTGGCCAGGCACGTCAAGGGCGTCAAGACGGTCGATGCCAGCGGCCTCACCGTCCGCGCGCAGCAGGCGCACTGAGTGAGTGGTATCTATCCATCGGGACGGCGGCTCGCTCACTGAAACGAAACAGGAGCCTCGCGGGCTCCTGTTTCGATGGTTGCCGCGGGCGCGCCTCAGCGATTGAGCAGGCCGCTGCCGCCGCCGAAGTTGTGCGCGTCGCGGGTTTCCTCCAGCTCCACGCCATCCAGGCCCTGGGACAGGGTATGCGCGTCGCCGCCCTGCGCCAGCTTGATGCGCAGGCGCACCTCGTTGGAGCTGTCGGCATGGCGCAGCGCATCCTCGTAGCTGATCTCGCCGGCGTGATACAGCTCGACCAGGCTCTGGTCGAAGGTCTTCATGCCGAGCAGGCCGGATTCCTTCATCACTTCCTTCAGCTTGTGGATGTCGCCCTGGCGGATGTAGTCCTGGACCAGCGGTGTGCCCAGCAGCACTTCCACCGCCACCCGGCGCGCCTTGCCGTCGGGGGTGGGGATCAGCATCTGCGCCACGATGCCCTTGAGGTTGAGCGACAGGTCCATCAGCAGCTGACTACGGCGATCCTCGGGGAAGAAATGCAGGATGCGGTCCATCGCCTGGTTGGCGTTGTTGGCGTGCAGCGTGCACAGCACGAGATGGCCGGTTTCGGCGAAGGCGATGGCGTGGTCCATGCCCTCGCGCGTGCGCACCTCGCCGATCATGATCACGTCCGGCGCCTGGCGCAGCGTGTTCTTCAGCGCGTTGTCCCAGCTGTCGGTGTCGATGCCGACCTCGCGCTGGGTGATGATGCATCCCTCGTGCTTGTGCACGTACTCGATCGGATCCTCGATGGTGATGATGTGGCCGGTCGAGTTCTGGTTTCGGTAGCCGATCATCGCCGCCAGCGAAGTCGATTTGCCCGAGCCGGTGGCGCCGACGAACACGATGATGCCGCGCTTGGTCATCGCCAGCTGCTTGATCACCGGCGGCAGGTTGAGCTCCTCCGGGGTGGGGATCTTCGATTCGATCCGGCGCAGCACCATGCCCACGCAGTTGCGCTGGTAGAAGCACGACACGCGGAAGCGGCCCACGCCCTGCGCGGAAATCGCGAACTGGCACTCGTGGGTCTTCTCGAACTCCTCGCGCTGGCCCGGCGTCATCACGTTGAGCACCATGTCGCGCGACTGCTGCACGCTGAGCGGGCTCTGGGTGATCGGCACGATGCGGCCCTGCACCTTCATCGAAGGCGCCACACCGGCGGTGATGAACAGATCCGAGGCCTTCTTGTGCACCATCAGTTTCAGGAACGAGGTGAAATCGAAATCGCTCATCGCGGGAGCCCTCCTGAAACGGGGAACGGGGAACGGGAAACGGGGAATGCCAAGTACTCGGAGGCCCGAGGGCCGCAGCTCCGGTTTGAAGCTTGATGGGACCGTGCGTACCGATTTTTCGTCGAACCGCACGTTCCCTGTTCCCCGTTCCCCGTTCCCCGCTTCATTTGAACGCATCCTTGTTCTTGGCGTAGGTCGACGCCTCCTGGCGCGTCACCAGGCCGCGCTTGACCAGATCCAGCAGCGTCTGGTCCAGCGTCTGCATGCCGAACTGCTGGCCGGTCTGGATCGAGGAGTACATCTGCGCCACCTTGTCCTCGCGGATCAGGTTGCGGATCGCCGGGATGCCCACCATGATCTCGTGCGCCGCGATGCGCCCGCCGCCGACCTTCTTCAGCAGCGACTGCGAGATCACCGCACGCAGCGATTCGGACAGCATCGAGCGCACCATCGGCTTTTCGCCGGCAGGGAACACGTCGATGATGCGGTCGATGGTCTTGGCCGCCGAGCTGGTGTGCACGGTGGCGAACACCAGATGCCCGGTTTCCGCCGCGGTCAGCGCCAGCCGGATGGTTTCCAGATCGCGCAGCTCGCCGACCAGGATGTAATCCGGATCCTCTCGCAGCGCCGAACGCAGCGCCTCGTTGAAGCCCAGCGTATCGCGATGGATCTCGCGCTGGTTGACCAGGCACTTCTGCGAGGTATGCACAAACTCGATCGGATCCTCGATCGTCAGCATGTGGCCGTATTCGTTCTTGTTGATGTGGTCGACCATCGCCGCCAGCGTGGTCGACTTGCCCGAACCGGTCGGCCCGGTCACCAGGATCAGGCCCTGCGGTTGTTCGATCAGCTCCTTGAAGATGCGCGGGCAGGCCAGGTCTTCCAGCGTCAGCACCTCCGACGGAATGGTGCGGAACACCGCGCCGGCGCCGCGGTTCTGGTTGAACGCGTTGACGCGGAAGCGCGCCAGTCCGGGAATCTCGAAAGAGAAGTCGGTCTCGTAGAACTCCTCGTAATCGCGGCGCTGCTTGTCCGACATGATGTCGTAGATCAGCCCGTGCACCTGCTTGTGTTCCAGCGCGGGGATGTTGATGCGACGCACGTCGCCATCGACGCGGATCATCGGCGGCAGCCCGGCCGAGAGGTGCAGGTCCGAGGCCTTGTTCTTGACCGAGAAGGCCAGCAGTTCGGCAATGTCCATCTGTCGTTTTCCTCAACCGATCGTCGTGGATCGCATGAATTCGATACTGCATCAGGCGGCCAGCGGCCTTGCCGGGCGTGGTGCGCCGCAGCGCGTGGCGCAGCCGCCACCGAACCACCCGGAAGATAAGCCTGAACCCCCTTGCAGCTGTCCCGATACTACTCGGCCAGGCGGCCGTGCGGCCAGTCTTTCGCGCGGCGGGAACACAGACCGCCGACACGCTTTGCAAGGTTGGCTGGCAAGCGGCGCGACGCCACGGCAGCGGCGCCATCCATCAGCATCTGCCCTGGCGGTGCAAACGCGGTTACGCTGTCACGTGCGCTGCCGCGAGGGCAGTGCCCTGGATCAGTCAAGGAACCTGCATGACACGACTTGCCTTCATCGGCGGCGGCAACATGGCGCGCAGCCTGATCGGCGGCCTGCTGAAAACCGGCGTGGCCGCCGCCAGCATCAGCGTGGCCGAGCCGCTGGCCGAGGCGCGCCACGCGCTGGGGCGCGAATTCGGCGTAGCCTGCTATGCCGAAAACCGGCTGGCCGCGGCGGAGGCCGAAGTGATCGTGCTGGCGGTCAAGCCGCAGATCATGCCGGCGATCCACGCCGAGCTGCAGGACAGCCTGCAGCAGCATCGCCCGCTGCTGATCTCGATCGCCGCCGGCGTGCGGCTGGACCAGCTCGAACGCTGGTTCGGGGCCAGCCTGCCGATCGTGCGCTGCATGCCCAACACGCCGGCGCTGATCGGCGCCGGCGCCACCGGACTGTGCGCCAACGGCCGGGTCAGCCCACCGCAGAAGGCGCTGGCGCAGCACATCCTGGATGCCGCCGGCATCACCCGCTGGATCGACGACGAGGCGCTGATGGACACCGTCACCGCGCTGTCCGGCTCCGGTCCGGCGTACTTTTTCGCGCTGGTCGAGGCGATGGAGGCGGCCGCGGTGGCGCAGGGCCTGCCGCGCGACAGCGCGCGTGCGCTGGCCGCGCACACCTGCCTCGGCGCCGGCCGCATGCTGGCCGAAGGCGGCGAGGACCCCGCCGTGCTGCGCCAGCGCGTCACCTCGCCCAACGGCACCACCCAGGCGGCACTGGAAAGCTTCGCCGCGGACGGCCTCGCGCGGATGGTCGCGCGCGCCATGGCGGCAGCTACCGAACGCGGCGCTGCCCTGGCCGCCGCACTGGATGCCAGCGCATGATCTACCTGCAGAACGCGCTCGCGCTGCTGATCGGACTGGCCTTCGACGCGCTGGCCACCCTGCTGCTGCTGCGCCTGCTGGCGGAAGCCTGCCGCGCGGATTTCCACAACCCGCTGAGCCAGTTCGTCTATCGCACCACCAACCCGGTGCTGGCGCCGCTACGCCGCGTGCTGCCGAACTGGCGCCGGATCAACCTGGCCGCGCTGCTGCTGGCGTGGCTGGTGATGCTGCTCAAGCGCCTGCTGCTGTTTGCCCTGGTCGGCGTGATGCCGCATCCGCTCGGCCTGCTGCTGCTGGCGCTGGCCGAGCTGCTCGACTTCCTGCTGGTGTTCTACCTGGTGCTGATCTTCGGCTGGTCGCTGCTCAGCATGTTCGCGGTGGATCGCCGGCAGCCGCTGCTGCGGCTGGCCGGCAACCTGGTCGAACCGCTGCTGCGCCCGCTGCACGGCCGGCTGATCGCGGGCCAGATCGACTTCGCCCCGATGGCGGTGATGATCGCGCTGCTGCTGGCGCGCCTGCTGATCGCCGCGCCGCTGCTCGACCTGGGCACCCGGCTGGCGCTGGGCGGCTGAGTTTTCTCTCGTGGGATGTGGGAGCGACTTCAGTCGCGATGCTTTTGGTGCGCCCACGCGGCGATGACGCGGTGGATCGCGTCGAGCCCGTCCACCAGCGCCGCCGGCCCCGGCTGCAGGATGATCGGCGACTTGATCTCGTGTAACTCGCCGTGGCGCACCGCCGGGATCGTGTCCCAGCCCGGTCGCGCCGCGACCTTTTCCGGGCGGAAGCGCTTGCCGCACCATGAGCCCAGGATGATGTCCGGCGCGCGCCGTACCACCTCGTCGCCGTTCGCCAGGATGCGCTGCTTGGCCAGCGGCTCGCGGGCGAGCTCGGGGAAGCAGTCCTCGCCGCCGGCGATGCCGATGATCTCGGCAACCCAGCGGATGCCGGTGATGATCGGCTCGTCCCACTCCTCGAAGTAGACCTTCGGCCGCCGCGGCAGCTGCGCGGCGGCGGCGCGGATGTCGGCGATGTGCTGCTCGGCGCGCTGCGCGTAGGCCTCGGCCTTGGCGTGGGCGCCGACCATCGCGCCGAGCCGGCGGATGTAGGCGAGGATGCCGTCGACGCTGCGGTGGTTGCTGATCCACACCTCGACGCCACACTTGATCAGCTCGCGCGCGATGTCGGCCTGGATGTCGGAGAAGCCGATCGCCAGATCCGGTTCGAGCGTGAGGATTTCGCCGACCTTGGCGCTGGTGAAAGCTGAGACTTTCGGCTTCTCGCGGCGCGCCTGCGGCGGGCGCACGGTGAAGCCGGAGATGCCGACGATGCGCCGCTGTTCGCCCAGCGCATAGAGCACCTCGGTGGACTCCTCGGTGAGGCAGACGATGCGCTGCGGGAAATGATCGGCGGCTGTGCGCTCGGGCACGCCTGGCACGCGGGCGTCGTGAACGGCCACGCGCTCAGTGCCCCAGCACGGTCACCGTGACCTTGCGCTGGTGCGGGTCGGTGCGGTGTTCCCACAGGTAGACGCCCTGCCAGCTGCCCAGCAGCAGGCGCCCGCCGTGCACGGGCACGCTGAGGTTGACGCCGGTGAGGATGCTGCGCACGTGCGCCGGCATGTCGTCCGGGCCTTCGGCGGCGCGCCGGAAGAGCGCGTCGCCGTCCGGCACGGCGCGCGCGAACCAGCGCTCGAGGTCCTCGCGCACGGTCGGGTCGGCGCTCTCGCCGAGCAGCAGCGAGCAGCTGGTGTGCGCGGTGAAGATGTTGACGATGCCGGTCTGCACGTGGCTGGCGACCACCACCTGGCCGACGGCCTCGGTGATCTCGCTGAAGCCGCGGCCGGGCGTGTGCACCACGAAGGTGCTCTGCGCCACGTATCCCGCCGGCAACGCGCGGCTCACGGGTACAGCAGCCGGCTGGTCCAGGTCTGGCCGTGCCGGTTCCAGCGCACCCGCTCATGCCAGCGGAACTGCGCACCGTACCAGAATTCCAGCGCATCCGGCTCCACCACGTAGCCGCCCCAGTGCGGCGGACGGCTCACCTCGCGGCCCTCGAACTCCTGCTCGTAACGGGCCAGCCGCTGCTCGAAGGTGTCGCGATCGGGCAGCGTCTGCGACTGCAGCGAGGCCCACGCGCCGATCTGGCTGCCGCGCGGGCGGCTGGCGAAGTAGGCGTCCGATTCCTCCGGCTGCAGCTTGCGGGCGGCGCCCTCGACGCGCACCTGCACGCCATCGCGCAGCTGCTTCCAGTGGAAGCACAGCGCGACCTGCGGATGCACCTCCAGCTGGCTGCCCTTGTCGCTGAGGTAATTGGTGTAGAAGCGCAGACCACGCTCGTCGATACCTTTGAGCAGCATGATGCGCGAGGCCACCCGGCCGGAACTGTCGACCGTGGAAAGGTTCATCGCGGTCGGCTCGGGGTCGCCGCTGGCCCTGGCTTGCTCCAGCAGCTGGCGGAAGGTGTCCAGAATCTCGGAATTGAGCATGGCGTTCAAAACTTTCCTTTTGCATCGGGGGCGACACGCGCCATCATGACGCGGATGGAGAAGACGGATGATAGTGCAATGCTCCCGTCGTGCCGCAGTCAGTCCGTGCGCAGCGCGACGCCGCGCCGCACAGGCGAGGCCGCTTTGACCGGTGGCACGCACCCGGATCGTGCGGTCGCGGCACGCCAGCTGGCCGCGCCGGGGGCAACTCAGGTCGCCACGGCATGCCGCGAGTGAGCGCGCACGCGAACACGCAGAACGAGGGGCTGGCCGAGCACCTGCTCGATCACTACGCCGCGCGCATCGCACGCTCGCGGCGGCCGTACATCCTGGGCCTGTCCGGCTTGCAGGGCAGCGGCAAGAGCACGCTGGCAGCGGTCCTGAAGGCGCACGCCGAGGCGCGCGACTGGGCCACCGAGGTGCTCGCCCTGGACGACTTCTATTACACCCGCGGTGAGCGCGAGCTGCTCGCGCAGCAGGTGCATCCGTTGCTGCGCACGCGCGGCGTGCCCGGCACCCACGAAATCGAGCTGCTGCTGTCGGTGTTGGCCGCCATGCCGGAGGCCTCCACGCGACGGCCGGTGGCGCACCCGCGCTTCGACAAGGGCCGCGACACGCGGCTGCCACCTTCGCGCTGGCCGCAGGTCACGCGTCCGCCGCAACTGGTGCTCGTGGAGGGCTGGGCACTGGGCATCCGCCCGCAGCTGCAGACCGCGCTGGCCGCGCCGGTGAATGCGCTGGAACGGCAGGAAGATGCCGACGGCCGCTGGCGACACTGGGTCAACCAGCAGCTGCGCAGCTATCAACCGCTGTGGCGCAAATTCGATGCGCTGATCGTGCTGCAGGCGCCGTGCTGGGAGATCGTCCACCGCTGGCGCAGCCAGCAGGAGCAGTCGCTGCTGGCCCGCCACGCACCGCTGGCGATGGACGACGCGGCGATAACGCGGTTTCTGCAGCACTTCGAGCGGCTGAGCCGGCACGCGCTGGCCACCCTGCCGGCGCTCGCCGACAGCCTGTTGGCGTTCGACGACGACCGGCACGTGACCAGGCTGGACCACAGCTGAGCGCGCGCCGCACTGACCCGACTACCCCGGCAAGCTCGAAGCGCCTGGTGCGGCGAACCGATCGGCCTCCACCAGGGTCACCCGCACGCCGGCCTCGACCAGATCGCGCGCGGCCCGCCGGCAGGCAGGCTTGGAATATGCAGGGGCCGTGCGACCGCGACCGGGCGGGACTTTCGCCGCCACGGCACTGGGTGTAGAAACGGCAACGTGATCCGCTGATTCGCCTCCGCCAGCCAACCGACTGCCCATGACCGACACGCCCTTGCTGATTCGTCTGGCCGAAGACGACGACGATTTCATCCTTGCGCTGGTGCCGCGCTTCGCCGATTTCACGCTACCCCCGTGGCGGCGGCGGCATGAATGCATCGAGGGCATCCGCGACGATCTGCTGCGGCATCTGGAGGATCAGCCGGCGAACAGCTACCTGTTCGTGGCCGAGGATGCGGGTGGCGAGCGGGTGGGCTTCATCCACCTGCAGCGCACGGCGGATTTCTTCACCGGGCGCAGCAACTGCCACATCTCCGATCTGGCGGTACCGCCGCAGCACGAAGGCCGGGGCGTCGGCAAGGCGCTGCTGGAACACGCCGAAGGCTGGGCCCGCGAGCATCACTGCCAGCTGGTGACGCTGGCGGTGTTTCCTGGCAACGAGCGCGCCCGCGCACTGTACGAGGCCAGCGGCTACGCCACCGACCTGCTGCGGCTGGCCAAGCCGGTGCGCTGAGCGCGCTTACGCCGTTTCCGCCGGCAACCGCCGGCCGCGCTTGCGCATCAGCAGCGCATACAGCACCGGCATCACCAGCAGCACCAGCGGCACCTGCACCAGCATGCCGGCGATGATCGCCACCGCCAGCGGCTGCTGCATCTGCGAACCCTGGCCAATCGCCAGCGCCAGCGGCAGCAGGGTGAGGATCGCCGCGATGGTCGACATCAGGATCGGCCGCATGCGGTGATGCCCGGCGTACTGCATGGCCTCGTGCAACGACATCTCCGCTGGCGCCTCGGTCAACTCGGAGAAGTAGAAGATCGCCAGCTCGGTGACGATGCCCACGATCATGGTCATGCCCATCATCGAGGAGATGTTCAGCTCGATGCCGGTGACCCACAGCCCGATGAACACCGCCGACATCGCCAGCAGCGGCGTGGCCAGGATCGCCAGCGCCATGCGGAAGCTTTCGTACAGGAACAGCAGCAGGGTGAACACCAGCGCGATCGCCGCCAGCATCACGATGGTCAGGTCGCGAAACGCCGTCTGCTGCTGCGCATACAGGCCGCCCAGCTCGTGATACATGCCGGCTGGCACCAGGCCCGGCGCGGCCAGCGCCTTTTTCACGTCGACCATGGCCGAGCCCAGCGAGCGCCCGCTGATGCGCGCGGTCACCGCCACCATGCGCTTGAGGTTGTCGTGCACGATCTGCGGCTGGCCCTGCACCGTGGTCAGCGTGGCCAGCTGGCTCAGCGGCACGGTCTGCCCGCTGGCGGTGCGGATTGGCAGCGCCTTGAGCTGCTCCATCTGCGCGCGCGCCGCCGGCGCCAGCCACACGCGCACGCCGACCATCTTCGGCCCCTGCGGCAGGCGCGCCGCCACCGTGCCGGCCACCGCCATGTCAACCTGCTGCACCACCGCGCCCGGATCGAGCCCGACCAGGCCGGCCTTGACCGCATCCACCTGCACCTCCAGCGCGTCGCCGGCGGGGTTGATGCCGTTGCGCACGTCGACCACGCCGTTGAGCTTGCCGATCGCCGCGGCGACCTTGCGCGCGGTGTCGTCCAGCTGCTGCGGATCGTCGCCGTAGAGCTTCACCTCGATCGGCTGCGGCACCGCCACCAGGTCGCCGATGAGATCCTCCATCAGCTGCGCCAGCTCGATCTCCAGGCCGGGCACCTTGGCCTCGACCTGGGTGCGCACCTGCGCCATCACTTCCTCGGCGCTCGGCCGCGGGCCGTTCTTCAGGCGGATGAAGAAATCGCCCTGGTTGGCCTCGGTGAGGCCGGCACCCAGCTGCAGTCCGGTGCGCCGCGAATAGGTGGCCACGTAGGGGTTGGCGCGGATGATCTTCTCGACCTGGTTGAGCAGCCGATTGGTCTCGGTCAGCGAGGTGCCCGGCTCGGAAAGGTAATCGAGAATGAAACCGCCCTCATCCATCTTCGGCATGAAGCCGGTGCCCACCTGGCGGAACGCCAGCGTCCCCACCAGCAGCAGCGGCACGATGCCCAGCAGCAGCCATAGCGGTCGCTTGAGCAACTTGCCCAGCGTGCTCTCGTAGCCGTGCAGCATGCGCTGCGAAAAGCGCCCCGGCGGCTGCTCGACCGCATGGCGCTCGTCGATCAGCCATTCGGCCAGCAGCGGCACGGCCACCCAGGTCAGCAGGTAGGAGATCACCAGCGAGCTGGCCATGGTGAGCGACAGCGCCTTGAAGAACGCGCCGGTGACGCCGGTGAGAAACGCCAGCGGCAGGAAGATCACCACCGTGGCGGCACTGGAACCGGTCAGCGGACGGGTGAACTCCCACGCGGCACCAGCGATGCGCTCGGACACCGGCCCGCTGCCTTCGCGCAGCCGGCGCATGATGTGCTCCAGCATCACGATCACGTCGTCGATGATCAGCCCGACCGCGGCCGCCATGCCGCCCAGCGTCATCATGTTGAAGCTCATGTGCAGCACGGACAGCAGCAACACGGTGATCGCCAGCACCGAGGGCACCACGATCAGCGCCACCACGATCACCCGCACGTTGCGCAGGAACACGAACAGCACCAGCCCGGCCAGCACGATGCCGATCAGGATCGCGTCGCGCACGCTGCTGGCGGCGCCCTTGACCAGTTGGGTCTGGTCGTACCAGTTGGCGACGCGCACGCCGGCCGGCAGCTTGTAGCTGTCCAGCCGCTGCTGCACGTCGTGTTCGATCTGCACACTGTTGCCGTCGGGCTGCTGATACACCTGCATCAGCACCGCGTCCTGGCCATCGGCGTTCACCCGCACCCACTGCGGCACGCTGCTCAGCTTCACCGTGGCCACGTCGCCCAGTCGCACCACGCCGCGCGCGTCGCCGCGCAGCACGATGTCGGCCAGCGCCGCCGGCGTGACCGGCTGGTTGTTGGCCAGCAGCAGGTACAGCTTGTAGTGATCCTGCAGCCGGCCCAGTGCCTGGATGGTGGCCGCGGCAGCCACTGCGCGGTTGACGTCATCCAGGCTCAGCCCCTGCGCGCGCAGCTTGCGCATGTCCACGTCGACGTGGAACTCGCCGACTTCGCCGCCCTGCACGTTGACCTGGGCCACGCCGGTGATACCCGACAGCAGCGGGCGCAGCTGGTACTCGGCCAGATCGTGCAGCTGGGTCGGCGTGAGCGTTTTCGAACGCAGGCTGTAGGCGAGGATCGGAAACACGGTCGGGTCCATCCGGCGCGACTGCAGCCGCGTGCCGGCGGGCAGTTCGGGCAGGATCTGTCCGGCCGCCGCATTCACGTCCAGCAGGGCGCGGCTCATGTCGGCGCCCCAGTCGAAGGTCACCGCGATTTCCGCGCTGCCACGGCTGGTGGTGGAGCGCACGTCGCGCACGCCGCGCACGCGGCGGATCGCCTCCTCCACCGGCGTGGTCACTTCCACCGCCATCTGGTCGGCTGGGCGGTCGCCCGCGTCCAGGGTCAGCTTCACCCGCGGAAACGCCACGCTGGGGAACAGCGATACCGGCATTTTGAATGCGCTGACCAAACCGCCCAGCATCAGCATCAGTGCCAGGAACAGCAGCGAGCGCCGATGCTTGTGCATCCATTGGGTGGCCGTCATTGGGCTTGCTCGCGCACGGCCATGCCATCGGAAAGCTCATAGGCGCCCATCACGATCACCGCCAGGCTCGCGTTGATCGGCCCGTCCACACCGAGGATGTTGCCAGCCGGTGAGCGCACCTTCACGTCGACGCGGCGCGCCTTGCCATGATCGAGCTGGAACAGGTAGTGGCCCTGCTCGTCGCTCAGCACCGCCGCGCGCGGCACCGCCCACGCGGTGTAGCTGACAGTATGGATCTGCGCGTCCAGCGCGGCGCCAGCCACCAGCTGCGCGGCCATCGCCGCCGGCACGCTGACCTGCACCGGCACCAGGTGACTCTGCGGATCCACCGCGCGGCCCAGCATGCTGACCCGACCCTCGGCCGATTCGAGCTTGCCGTACACCGCGCGCAGCGTCACCGGCATGCCGGGCTTGAGCTGCGCCGCCTGATCGGACAGCACACCGAGCTGCGCGATCAGCGCCGAGGTGGGCGCAAAGGTGAGCAGCGGCGCGTTGGCCGGCACCCGATCGCCCAGCGCCACCTGCACGGCGGTGACCACGCCGTCGGCCGGTGCGCTGACGATCTGGATCGCCTCGGCGCCACCGAGCTGGCGCTGCGCCGCGAGCGCCGTCCCGGCATCGGCCAGCGCCTTGCGCGCGCTGGCCAGCTGCGACTGCGTGGCGAGGTGCTGCGCGGCCAGCCGGGTCACCCGCTCCAGCTCGCTGCGCGCCAGCGTGAGCGCGCTTTGCGCCTGCAGGAACGCGTTGCGCGCCAGCGGATCGGTGGCCAGCTTCATCAGCGGCTCGCCGGTGTGCACCGACTGCCCCACCACCACGCTCACCGCCACCACCTGCCCGCCCTGCGCCAGGCTCACGCTGCGCGCGTGACGCGGATCGCCCTGCGCCACGCCGTACGCCTCGATGCTGTCGGTGAAGCTGCGCTGCTGCGCCTTGGCCGTGGTCACCGCCACCGAGGGCGGCGGCGGCTCGGCGGCCTTCTTGCTGCAGGCGACCAGCAGGCCCAGGGCCAGCAGTGCAGCGGCGGTACGGGTGAGCTGCACATTCATGGCAATCGCTTGGAAGTGGATGGGGATGAGGTGGATCGGGCGGCGGCGGCCGGGCGCGGCAGTGCCTGATCGGTCCAGTCGCCGCCGAGCAGGGTGTCCAGCGCAATGGCCTGGCGCGCCTGTTCCTGCCGCAGTGCCACCAGCTCCAGATCGGCGGCCAGCGCGCTGCCGCGCAGCGTGAGGTAGGTGGGCCAGTCCAGCAGGTTGGCCTGCCAGGCCTGCTCGGCGGCCTGGCGCGCCGCGTCGAGTTGATCCACGTGCGCCTGCAGCGCAACGATCTGGGTGTGCAGCGAGGCCAGATCCTGCTGCAGCTTGAGCATGTCGCCGCGCGCCGCCAGCAGGCGTGCGTCGTAGTCGTCATGCAGCTGCTGGCGGGTCGCCTTGGCAATCGCAATGTTGCCGCGGTTGCGATCGAACAACGGCAGCGTGATACCGAGGTTCAACCCGTTGGTATAGACGCCGCCGGTATCGCGCGCGCGGAGGAAGCCGACGTTGATCGCTGGAAACTGCGCGATGATCGCTCCGCGCAGCCGCGCCTCCTGCGCCGCATAACCGGCCTGCAGCGCCAGCAGATCAGGCCGCCGGCGCGGCAACAGGACCAGCGCGCGCTGCACCTGCGCCGGTGTGGGTGATGCCTGGTAGACCGGCCCGACCAGATCCAGCGGCACCTGTGGCGCCAGCCCCAGCAGCAGGCGCAGGTCGTGCTCGGCCTGGATCCGCTGGCGGATGGTCTGGGCCAATTGGCGGCGCACGTCGGCCAGCGCATTCAGGCCGGCGCTGGCCCCGTCAAAGGTGAGGTTGCCGGCGGCCAGCGCGCGTTGCACCTGCCGGTCGATCGGTTCCAGCGCAGCCGCCTCGCGGCTCAGCACCTGCTGCTGCGCCCGCGTAGACAGCACCTCGCCGAACAGCAGCCGGGCCTGCGCCACCGTCTGCCACTCGGCCCACAGCAGATCCAGCCGCACCTGGTCGTTGACGCGATGAGCCGCACGCAGCTTGGACGAGCGCAGCAGCAGCGCGCCGACGTCGTAGTTGAGGCCCAGGCCGAACGCGCTGGTGAGGCCGGACTGCCCGCTGCTGGGCTGGTCCCGCGACAGGCCCAGCAGCGGATCGGGCAGCAGCCCGGCGGCAAATGCCTGCGCCCGCGCCACGCCCAGCGCATCGCGCTGCACGCGCAGGTACGGATTGTTGGCCACCGCCAGCATCGCCGTCTCGGTGACGTCCAGGCCGTTGGCAGGGTCGAAGGTGTGTGCGGCCAGATCGCGCGTGGGCATCGAGGCTGCCGCCACGCTGAGCGTGGCCACGTCAGCGGTGCCACGCCCGTTACCCAGCGGCGAGGGCGAATACGTGGCGCAGCCGGCGATCAGGGTGCCGCTGGCGAAGGCCGCCGCCAGCCGCAGCCGCGCGGCAGGCGTCTGCGGCGAAGGCGATCCGGCCGGCGCGGCGGAAAGACGGCTCACGACGAGCGATGGCGATCGAAAAATCCTCATCGCCCCATCATGCCGCAGCTTGCTTAGGATCGTCTTAAGGTGAAAAGTGTGCGCTGGAATCGCGCCGAGGCGACCCTTGGGCAGGATGCCGCGAGCGCACCCGGATGCGGATGCGCCCGTCTGGCTGGGATCAGTTGATGCTGACGCCGGCGGCAGGTGTCTCGCCCTGCTCGCGCTGGCTGAGGCGGGCCGACAGGCGGTCGATGTTGGCCAGCGACAGCAGGTGCGCGTAGACCCAGCCGAACACGCCTTCACGGGCGAACTCGTGGCAGGTCTTCTCGTCCAGTGCGCGCAGCTTCTCCTCGTTCACCACGAACAGGCCGTTGAGGTTGATCGACTTCGCTTCCTGGCCGTTCGCCGCCGGCTTCTGCAGGCTCACGTTGCGCGGCTCCAGCAGGTCGTGCTTGAGCAGCTGATCCATGAACCAGCGGGTGCGCGTCACGTTCTGCTGGAACTCGCCGAGGAAGTTCACCGCGTTGGTGAGCAACTCGGTGTCGGTGCCGTCCTCCTTGAACAGACGCTCGCCCTCGGTGGTGTTGAACCCCTCGTAGCGCTCGTCCAGAAACACGGTGAAGTCGTCGCCCTCCTGGCCGACCGGCTTCTCGGCCAGCACGAACGGATAGCGGCGCACGAAGGCCGGCACGTAGGCGTTCTGCGCCCACTGGCCGTCGGCGTCGACGTAGAGGTTCTCGTCCTGTCGCAGGCCGAGCAGCGCGATCGGGCCGGCATCGGCCGATGTCACCCCGGCAAACACGATCAGCAGATCGCGCGCGGCGATCGCGAACTCGGCGCCGGTGAGCGGCACCGAGTGCACGTTGCGGGCGAACTTCACGTTCGGCACACCCTTCAGGCGCAGATCCTTGTGATCATTGCGGTTGAGCGGTACCGGACGCTCGTAGAAAAGAACTTCAGCCACGTTGCTTACCTCTAGCCCCGCCGTGCCGGGGTCGCCACCGAGGCGCCCCCTCCCAAACCCGGCGTCGGATCTGTTTGATCCATAACTATATCAGCGCCGTCACGCGCGGGCGACCGCGCGGCCAGACCGGCAGTCGCCGCAACCTGCGAATTGCCACGAAAAGTGTTCTATGCTGGCATGGATTACGCATAGCGCATCGCTGAACTGCTCTCCCAGGCCCAGGCTGAAGGACGATCTACATGCTGATGGATGTCATGCCGATGGAAATCACGCTGATCGAAGCCATGCAGACGGAAGTGCCGAATCGGGCCGATCTGCACGCCACGCGCGTGCTGTCGCTGGACGCCTCCGGCCGCATCCTCGACTGGATCAGCTGGCAGCAGGCGGTGTGCCTGTACGTGCGCGACGCGGTCGCCTGGACGCTGGGCGACCCCTGCCTCACCGTGCACGGCGGCCACAACCGCCTTCTCGGCGCGCAGAGCCGGCTGCAGCTGCATCCGATCATCGCCAGCACCGGCCACTGCCGCGACCACGCGATCGACCCCGCGCCGGCGCTGACCAACACCGCGCTGTTCGCGCGCGACCGCCACCTCTGCCTGTACTGCGGCGACCATTTCACCCGCGGCGAACTGACCCGCGATCACGTGCTGCCAATCTCCAAGCACGGCAGGGACGAGTGGGAGAACGTGGTCAGCGCCTGCCTCGCCTGCAACCTGAAAAAGAGCAACCGCACGCCGCAGCAGGCCAAAATGCCACTGCTGGCGGTGCCATACCGGCCCAGCTGGGTCGAGCACCTGATCCTCTCCAATCGCAACATCCTGGCCGACCAGATGGAGTTTCTGGTCAGCCACCTGCCGCGCAACCGGCGCCCCGTTGCCGCCTGAGCGGCGCTAACGCACCGGCGGTTCCCTGCTGGCTCCCGGCCGCCCATCGCGCCGCGATGTCACCCCTCGTTCACCGTCCCGCCCTTGCCCCGCCCCGCCGCTGGGCCAACAATACGCACATGATCGAGCTTGCCCGCTACCCCCATCTGGCCCGCATCGACACGCCCGCCGACCTGCGCCGCGTGCCCGATGACGAGCTGCCCGCCGTGGCCGACGAGCTGCGCCAGTACCTGATCGAGGCAGTGGCCCGCTCCGGCGGCCATTTCGGCGCGGGGCTCGGCGTGGTCGAGCTCACCGTGGCCCTGCATCACGTGTTCGATACACCGGTGGATCGGCTGGTGTGGGACGTCGGCCACCAGTGCTACCCGCACAAGATCCTCACCGGCCGCCGCGAGCGCATCACCACGATCAAGCAGAAGGAGGGCCTGGCGCCGTTCCCGCGACGCGAGGAGAGCGAGTACGACACCTTCGGCGTCGGCCATTCCTCCACCTCAATCTCGGCTGCACTGGGCATGGCGATCGTGGCGCAGCGCAAGGGCGACCCGCGCAAGGTCGTCGCGGTGATCGGCGACGGCGCGATGACCGCCGGCATGGCGTTCGAAGCGCTCAACCACGGCGGCGACGTGGAGCCGAACATGCTGGTGGTGTTCAACGACAACGGCATGTCGATCAGCGAAAACGTGGGCGCGCTGACCAAGATGATGGCCCGCGCCATGGCCAGCCGCACGCTCAACGAATGGCGCGAGCGGGCCAAGCGGGCGATCCCCAGGCAGTCGCTGTTCGGTCGCTTCTTCAAGCGTTGGGAGGAGCACACCAAGGGCATGTTCTTGCCCTCGACGCTGTTCGAGGAGCTGGGCTTCCACTACACCGGTCCGATCGACGGCCACAACCTGCCACAACTGCTGCACGCGCTGCGCACGGTGAAGGAGCTGCCCGGCCCGCAGCTGCTGCACGTGATCACCACCAAGGGCAAGGGCTACGCCCCGGCCGAACAGGCGCAGATCGAGTACCACGCGGTCGGCCCGTTCGACCCGCAGGCCGGGCTGGTGAAGAAATCCGCGCCGGCCAGGCCCACCTACACCGACGTCTTCGGCGACTGGCTGTGCGACATGGCCGCCGCCGACCCGCGCCTGCTGGCGATCACCCCGGCGATGCGAGAGGGCTCGGGGCTGGTGCGCTACTCGAAGGCATACCCCGAGCGCTATTTCGACGTGGCGATCGCCGAGCAGCACGCGGTGACACTGGCGGCCGGCATGGCCTGCGAGGGCGCCAAGCCCGTCGTGGCGATCTACTCCACCTTTCTGCAGCGCGCCTACGACCAGGCGATCCACGACGTGGCGCTGCAGAACCTCGACGTCACCTTCGCGATCGACCGCGCGGGCGTGGTCGGCCCCGACGGCGCCACCCACGCGGGCAGCTTCGATCTCAGCTTCCTGCGCTGCCTGCCCAATATGGTGATCATGGCGCCGGCCGACGAGAACGAATGCCGCACGATGCTCAGCACTGGCTTCCGGCACGCCGGCCCGGCCGCCGTGCGCTACCCGCGCGGCAGCGGCCCCGGCATCGCCGTGCAGAAAACCCTCGCCACGCTGCCGATCGGCAAGGCCGAGCTGCGCCGCCGCGGCCGCGGCCTGGCCCTGCTCAGCTTCGGCGTGATGCTGGCGCCGGCCGCCACGATCGCCGCCGAACTCGACGCCAGCCTGGTCAACATGCGCTTCGTCAAGCCGCTGGACGAGGCGCTGCTGGTCGAGCTGGCGAAAACCCACGACGCCTTCGTCACGCTGGAAGACAACGCCATCGCCGGCGGCGCCGGCTCGGCCGTGGCCGAATGCCTCGCCGCCCACGGCATCGTCAAGCCGATCCTGCACCTCGGCCTTCCAGACGTCTATCTGGAACACGGCAGCCGCGAGGAAGTGCTGAGCATGGCCGGCCTCGATCTGCCCGGCATCCGCCGCGCCATCCACGCGCGGTTCCCGCAGCTGAGCGTCGCCAGCGTGGGCTGAGCGGCGTGCTGTTGCTGCCGCCGAACGCCAGCTCGCTTGCCTGACGACACGTACGATTTCACTGGATCATCCCGATGGCACCCCGATCCGCGACCTGCCGCGCACCGGATGCGGTGGCGGCAGTCCATGCCTCGGCAGGTTGCAAGAGAGCTGGCCAGCTGGTTGCGGCGTAACTGACCCTGGAACCGTTTTCGAGGTTTCAGAAGGCGCGGCCTGACGTTTCAAGTGGAGAGCATTGGGCTTTCGACCCCGGCTTCGCCAAGGCGCGCGTCCATATCTTCCCTGCAAGTCAGCCTGCAGGTCGAATCTTGTGGTCGTGTCCTTGACGCTGGCGAAGGACTTACCTGATTCGCGCTGAAGTTAAGCCGTTCGCAAGGGTGTGATGGCCCGCAAGCGCCACTCTGGCCAAGGTTTGCAGCGAGCGACGGCGACCAGTAGGCGAGGGACGAGAATCTTGAGGTTGAACCGGC